>CABIIJ010000042.1 GCA_902175065.1 uncultured Comamonas sp.
CAAGGAAATGGTCATGCCTGGCGACAACGTGTCGATCACCGTGAAGCTGATTGCGCCGATTGCTATGGAAGAAGGCCTGCGCTTTGCTATCCGCGAGGGTGGCCGCACTGTGGGCGCTGGCGTGGTTGCCAAGGTTATTGCTTGATTCTTAGCACAACTAGGAATTAACAATGTCCAAACAAAAAATCCGTATCCGCCTGAAAGCTTTCGACTACAAGCTGATTGACCAATCCGCTGCCGAGATCGTGGAAACCGCCAAGCGCACTGGCGCTATCGTCAAGGGACCCGTGCCCCTGCCGACGCGCATGAAGCGTTTTGACATTCTGCGTTCTCCGCACGTGAACAAGACCAGCCGCGATCAGCTCGAAATCCGCACCCATCAGCGTCTGATGGATATTGTGGATCCGACCGACAAGACGGTGGATGCGCTGATGAAGCTCGACCTGCCGGCTGGCGTGGACGTCGAAATCAAACTGCAATAAGACGGAAGGCCTGCCGGATTGGTGGGCATTCGTTGAATTTTTAACGCGAACTTGCTCGTTTGAGCAGTTCGCGTTAAAATTTTGTGCTTCGCGTTTTTGCGCGAAGTTTCATCAACCTTCTTTCGTGCGCTGGAATCTTTTTACTGAGCGCAACGCTGGGCCAATTGCAGTTGCAGCGGCGAAAGTATTGGAGTAAATAAATGAGTCTGAGCAACTCCCTAGGGTTGCTGGGCCGCAAGGTGGGCATGATGCGTCTGTTCACCGATGACGGGGAAGCGATTCCCGTCACGGTGGTGGATGTGTCGAACAACCGCGTGACCCAGGTCAAAACCCAAGAGAACGATGGCTATGTGGCCCTGCAGGTCACATTTGGTGCGCGCAAAGCTTCGCGTGTTACCAAGCCTGAAGCCGGTCACCTTGCCAAGGCAGGGGTCGAAGCCGGTGAAGTTACCCGTGAATTCCATGTGACGGAAGAAACCGCCGCCAAGTACGCTGCTGGCGCTGCTTTGCCGGTGGCCGATCTGTTTGCCGTGGGCCAGAAGGTGGACGTGCAGGGCACTTCCATCGGCAAGGGCTTCGCAGGCACGATCAAACGCCACAACTTTGGTGCCCAGCGCAATTCGCACGGTAACAGCCGTTCGCACCGCGTGCCCGGTTCTATCGGTATGGCACAAGACCCCGGTCGTGTGTTCCCCGGTAAGCGCATGACCGGCCATATGGGCGACGTCACCGTGACCACCCAGAATCTGGATGTGGTACGTATCGATGAAGCCCGTCAGCTGCTGCTGATCAAGGGTGCCATTCCTGGTGCCAAAGGTGGTTTCGTCTCCGTGCGTCCTGCCATCAAGGCTAAAGCTAGCAAAGGAGCGAACTAATGCAGCTCGAACTCCTGAATGAACAGGGTCAAACCGCCGCGCAAATCGATGCGCCTGAGACTGTTTTCGGTCGTGCTTACAACGAAGACCTGATCCATCAGCTGGTGACGGCTTACCGTGCCAATGGCCGTCAGGGCACCCGTGCCCAGAAAGACCGCCAACAGGTCAAGCACTCGACCAAGAAGCCCTTCAAGCAAAAAGGTACGGGCAACGCTCGTGCCGGTATGACCTCTTCCCCGCTGTGGCGTGGGGGCGGACGTATCTTCCCGAATCTGCCGGAAGAAAACTTCACGCAGAAAATCAACAAAAAGATGTACCGCGCTGGTATGGCTGCCATTTTCTCGCAGCTCGCCCGTGAAGGTCGTCTGGTGGTGGTCGAATCGCTGAAGGTGGATTCGCCCAAGACCAAGGTGCTGGCCGACAAATTCAAGGCCATGAACCTGCAATCGGTGATGGTGATCGCTGAAGAAGTGGACGAGAACCTGTACTTGGCCTCGCGCAACCTGAAGAATGTCTTCGTGGTTGAGCCGCGCTATGCAGATCCCGTGTCGCTGATCCAATTCAAGAAAGTGCTCGTCACCAAGGGCGCAATCGACAAACTCCAGGAGATGTTCGCATGAATGCCCCCAAGTTTGACGAAGGTCGTCTGATGCAGGTGCTGGTTGCTCCCATCGTGTCCGAAAAGGCCACCATGGTTGCCGAGAAATCCAACGCCGTGACTTTCAAAGTGCTGCAAGGCGCCACCAAACACGAGATCAAAGCCGCTGTCGAGCTGCTGTTCAAGGTCGAAGTGAAGGGTGTGTCTGTAGTGAACACCAAAGGCAAGACCAAGCGTTTTGGCAAGACCGTGGGCCGCCGCGACAACGTGCGCAAGGCCTATGTGCTGCTGAAGGAAGGTCAAGAGCTGAACCTGTCCGGGGAGGCTGCGTAAACCATGGCTGTGATTCAAATCAAACCGACTTCGCCTGGCCGTCGTGGCATGGTGAAGGTCACGCGTGACCACCTGTACAAGGGTGACGCTTACGCCCCGCTGCTGGAGCCGCAATTCCAGAAGGCCGGTCGTAACAACAACGGTCACATCACCATTCGCCATAAGGGCGGTGGTCACAAGCACCACTACCGCGTGGTGGACTTCAAGCGCAACAAGGATGGCATTCCCGCCAAGGTGGAGCGCATTGAGTACGACCCCAACCGCACGGCCCACATCGCTCTGGTGTGCTATGCCGACGGCGAGCGTCGCTACATCATTGCTCCGCGCAACCTGGAAGTGGGCGCCACCATCGTCAGCGGCTCGGAAGCGCCGATCCGTGTGGGCAATACCCTGCCGATCCGCAACATTCCTGTCGGCTCGACCATCCACTGCATCGAACTGAAGATCGGTGCCGGTGCGCAGTTGGCTCGCTCTGCCGGTGCCTCGGCAACGCTGCTGGCCCGCGAAGGCGTGTACGCCCAGGTGCGTATGCGTTCGGGTGAAGTGCGCAAGATCCACATCGAATGCCGTGCCACCATTGGCGAAGTTGCCAACGAAGAGCACAGCCTGCGCCAACTGGGTAAAGCCGGTGTCAAGCGCTGGATGGGTATCCGCCCGACCGTTCGCGGCATGGTGATGAACCCGGTCGATCACCCGATGGGTGGTGGTGAAGGTCGCAGCAAGGGTGGCAAGCATCCTATGGACCCATGGGGCAACCTGACCAAGGGCTACCGCACCCGCAACAACAAGCGCACACAAAACATGATTGTGTCGCGTCGCAAGAAGTAAGGGGTAGCCAATGACTCGCTCTATTAAAAAGGGTCCGTTTGTTGACCATCATCTGCTGGCCAAAGTGGAAAAGGCTGTTGCAGGCAAGGACAAACGTCCCGTCAAGACCTGGTCGCGCCGCTCCATGGTGTTGCCTGACTTTATCGGCCTGACGATTGCCGTGCACAACGGCAAGCAACACGTGCCGGTCTATATCACCGACCAGATGGTGGGACACAAGTTGGGTGAATTCGCCCTGACGCGTACCTTCAAAGGTCACCCTGCCGACAAGAAGGCCAAGAAATAAGGAATGAACATGTCTGAAACACGTGCTGTTCTCCGTGGCGTGCGCTTGTCGGTAGACAAGGGCCGTCTGGTAGCCGATCTGATCCGCGGCAAGCAAGTGGATCAAGCACTGAACATCCTGACGTTCACGCAGAAAAAAGCTGCTGGCATCGTCAAGAAAGTGCTGGAATCTGCCATTGCCAACGCCGAGCACAACGATGGCGCCGACATCGACGAACTGAAGGTGAAAACCATCTACGTCGAGCAAGGCACCACGCTCAAGCGTTTCACTGCCCGTGCCAAAGGCCGTGGCAACCGTATCAGCAAGCCCACCTGCCACATCTACGTGACAGTGGGTAACTAAAGGGCCAGAAAGACTATGGGACAGAAAATCCATCCTACCGGCTTTCGCCTTGCTGTAAGCCGTAACTGGGCTAGCCGTTGGTACGCCAGCAACCGTGACTTCGCCGGCATGCTGGCCGAAGACATCAAGGTGCGTGAGTACCTGAAGGCCAAGCTCAAGAACGCCGCCGTCTCGCGCGTGCTGATTGAACGCCCGGCCAAGAACGCCCGCATCACCATTTTCTCGGCCCGTCCGGGTGTGGTGATCGGCAAAAAAGGCGAGGACATCGAGAACCTGAAGAAGGAACTCGCTACCCGCCTTGGTGTGCCTGTTGCCGTGAACATCGAAGAAGTGCGCAAGCCCGAAATCGATGCCAAGCTGATCGCTGACTCGATCTGCCAGCAGCTGGAAAAGCGCATTCAGTTCCGCCGCGCCATGAAGCGTGCCATGCAGAACGCCATGCGTCTGGGTGCCCAGGGCATCAAGATCATGTCGTCCGGCCGTCTGAACGGTATCGAGATCGCCCGTACCGAGTGGTACCGCGAGGGCCGTGTGCCGCTGCACACCCTGCGTGCCGATATCGACTACGGTTTCTCGGAAGCCCAGACCACCTACGGCGCGATCGGCGTCAAGGTGTGGGTCTACAAGGGTGACACCCTGGGTCGTGGCGATCTGCCTGCGGTGGAAACACCGCGCGAAGACGAGCGTCGCCCCCGCCGCGACGGCCGTCGTGATGGCCGTCGTGATGGTGAGCGCCGTGGTGGCGGTCGCCGTCCTGCCGGTACCAACGCCGCCCCTGCTGATGGCAGCGACAAGCCTGCCGTGGCAGTCGATTCCGTTAAGCGCGTGAACGCGCCCGCTACAGCAGCGGACGGTCAAGGAGAATAAACATGCTGCAACCCGCACGCCGTAAGTTCCGCAAGGAACATAAAGGCCGCAACACCGGCATTGCCACTCGTGGCAACGAGGTGTCGTTCGGCGACTTCGGTCTGAAGTCCACCGATCGCGGTCGCCTGACTGCTCGTCAGATCGAAGCTGCCCGTCGCGCGATTTCGCGTCACGTCAAGCGTGGTGGCCGGATCTGGATCCGCGTATTCCCGGACAAGCCTATCTCTACCAAGCCCGCCGAAGTGCGTATGGGTAACGGTAAAGGCAACCCCGAGTACTACGTGGCCGAGATCCAGCCTGGCAAGGTCATCTATGAAATCATGGGTGTGCCTGAAGAGCTGGCCCGCGAAGCGTTCCGCCTGGCTGCCGCCAAGCTGCCGCTGCGTACCACTTTCGTGGCCCGTCACATTGGCGCTTAAGGAGAATCAACATGACTAATAAAGCTGCTGAACTCCGCGAAAAAGATGTGGATGCTCTGAAAGAGGAAGTGAAATCCTTGCAAAAGGCGCACTTTGGTCTGCGTATGCAAAAGGCTACGCAACAGCTGGGCAACACTGCCACGCTGAAGGCCACACGCCGCGATATCGCTCGTGCGAAAACCATTCTTGCCCAAAAGCAAGCCACCAAGTAAGGAGCCGACATGACGGAAGCTAAACCATCCCTCAAGCGCACCTTGGTTGGCAAGGTAGTAAGCGACAAGCGCACCAAGACCGTGACGGTTCTGGTGGAACGCCGTGTGATGCACCCCATCTACGGCAAGATCATGATCAAGTCCAGCAAGTACCATGCTCACGATGAGAACAATGAGTACAAGCTGGGCGACACCATCGAGATCACCGAAAGCCGTCCGCTGTCCAAAACCAAGAACTGGGTGGCTACCCGCTTGGTGCAGAAAGCAGCCCTGGTGTAAGCACGCTTCGCCAAAGCAGGCCAAGACCTTAAGGTCTTAAAAAGCGACCCACAATGTGGGTCGCTTTTTTATTTTGAAAGGATGACACCATGATTCAAGTAGGCGAGGCGCTACCGGCTTGCACTTTGATGGAATACGTAGAAGTCGAGGGCAATGGTTGCAGCATCGGCCCCAATCCGGTGGCGTTGCCCGATGCCTTGCAGGGAAAGACCATTGCCCTGTTCGCCGTGCCGGGGGCATTCACGCCCACCTGCTCGGAAAAGCATCTGCCGGGGTACGTCCAGCACGCTCAGGCGTTGCATGACGCTGGGGTGGACGAGATCTGGTGCGTGGCCGTGAACGATGCCTTCGTGATGGGGGCTTGGGGCCGGGCCGAGCAGGTGGCAGGCAAGGTGCGCATGTTGGCCGATGGCGATGCCGTATTCGCCAAGGCCACCGGGTTGACGCTGGACCTGACGGGCAAGGGCCTGGGCCTGCGTGCTGCGCGTTATTCCATGCTGGTGCGTGATGGCAAGGTGGAGCGTCTGAATTTGGAAAATGGCGCTGCCCTGGCCGTGAGCGATGCTGCAACCCTGCTGGGCCAGCTTCAGTAATTCAAGCTGTCTAAAAAAAGAGCTGCAAGCGCTTGTCAAACAAGCGTTTGCAGCCTTTTTTCTTAAAAAATATCGGTTTTCAGATAATGTGACCCCACCACGGGGTTGTGGTAGTAAGGCGGAATTTCCTCAAAACCCAGCTCGGCGTACAAGGCGCGGGCGGCCTCCATATCGTCCAGGGTGTCGAGCAGGACACTGGCATAGCCTGCTTGGCGGGCAGCATCCAGCGCGGCCTCTGCCAAATGGCGGCCCAGGCCAAAGCCGCGAAAGGCCTTGCGCACGTACAGGCGCTTCATCTCGGCGGCGTTGGGGTAGTCGGAGGTGTCCAACGGGCGCAGGGCGCAGCAACCGGCGGGACTGCCATCGACCCAGGCCAGCAGCAAAGCGCCACGCGGCGGGGCATAGTCCCCTGGCAGGGTCGCAACCTCTTCATCAAAGTCTTGAAAACCCAGGTCGATATCCAGGTCGACGGCGTACTCTTGGAAAAGCTCGCCGGCAATAGCCATGTCCTGGGCTTCCGTGGCCTGGCGTAGTGCGATGGGGGAATGTTCCTCTGTCAAAACGGGGCAATGGGGAGGGTCAGCGATAGGGGAAAGTGTAATGGCTTGCCCCTTTGCGAGGCAATGGCCCTGGCGCTCATGCTTCGGCCAGGAGCTTTTCAATCAGTTGATGCAGCTCCGCGAAGTTGGGGGCGCCAACATAGGTCTTGACGATTTCCCCGCGTTTGTTCACCAGATAGGTGGTTGGAGTGATTTTGATGTCGCCCCAGGCTTTGGCGGCCGCCCCGGTGTTGTCCAGAGCGACTTTGAAGGGGAGCTGGCGTGATTGAGCGTAGTTCAGCACGTACTGGGGGGGGTCATAGCTCATCGCCACGGCCAGGGTGTCGTAGCCCTGATCCTTGTACTTGTTGTAGGTGGCCACGATGTCGGGCATCTCTGCCACGCAGGTGGTGCAACTGGTGGCCCAGAAGTTGACCAGCGTGACCTTGCCGCGCAGGCCCTGGGTGCTGGTGGTGCTGCCGTCCAGCAAAACGAATTCCGAGGCGGGGGCGGCCTGGGTGGCCGAACCCCAATACACATAGGCGCCCAAACCGGAGACGGCGGCAAAGGCAATGCTGGCAATCAGATGGGTGGTCTTCATAAGGGAACGGATTTTGCCTGGATTGCAATCCTGAGGTGGTGTGTGAGGAGGTTGGGTGGAGTCCCCCTGCCCGGGAAAGTTCTGGTTCGGACGGTGCCGCCAGGGCTATTGCGGAGCGTCCAGGCTGCCGATAATGCAGACATGCATACATACTTCGCTTTTTTTCGAGGGGTCGCCAGTGCGGCGCTTTTGCTGGCATTGCTGGGGTGCGGGAAAGACAAGCCCCAACTGCCGTGGCGTCAGGTGGAGTTGGCCGAGGCCAAGCTGCTGGTGAGCTTTCCTTGCGAGCCGCAAGTCGGGCGGACCCGGGTGGACTTCGGCATGGGGGATGGCCCGGTGGAGGTCAGCATGATGGGGTGCGATGCGGTTGATTCGACCTATGCCGTATCGGACTGGGTGCTGGCGGATGCCAGTCGGGCCGATGATGCCCTGGCGTTTTGGCAAGCAGCGGTATTGAGCAAGCTGAAAGCCGTCGATGGCAAGAGCAGCAAGAGCGGGGCGCCATTCGTGCCACCGGGGGCCATGCCGTTGTCGCGCTCGATCCAGGCGACGGTCGAGGGCGAGGGGCCGTCCGGCTGGACGATTACCACGCATGGCGTGTGGTTTGCCCGGCAAGAAGGGGAGCAGGCCCGCATCATCCATGCCGTGATTTATGCGCCCAAGCCCCACCATGAGACTGCCCAGCAGTTTTTCCAGGGGTTGGTGCTGGAATAATCGATGCCCTTTGCTGCGAGTTGTCCATGACAGATTCTTCCGAGCCGGCCCACGTGGTCGTGATCGCCCACGCGCCGTTGGCCAGTGCGCTGCTGGCCTGTGCGGCCCACGTTTTTCCAGATGCGCCCGGATTTGTCCATGCGCTGGACATTCCTGCCGACGAGCCTCCGGAGGCCAGCGTGGCCCGGGCGCAGGCGCTGCAGGCCATGGTGGGCATGCAGCGCTGCCTGGTGCTGACCGATGTCTGGGGCGCCACACCGGGCAACGTGGCCTTGCGCTGGGCGCAGGGCCCGGGTTGGCCGGTGCTGGCCGGGGCCAATCTGCCCATGCTGCTGCGCTCCATCGCCTACCGCCATGAAGCCGGGGGGCAATGGGTGCAGCGGGCCGTGGACGGTGCCCGCAATGGCATCGTCACGTCCCTGGATGCGCCGTCCACGCCGTGACCCAACGATTACCAAGACAGAGCCATGTTGAGTACAGAAATTACCATTACGAATAAATTGGGCCTGCACGCCCGTGCATCGGCCAAGCTGACCAAGCTGGCTGGCAGTTTTGACTGCGACGTCTGGATGAGCAAGGGCGAGCGACGCGTGAATGCCAAGAGCATCATGGGGGTGATGATGCTGGCCGCCGGTCTGGGGTCGCAGGTCGTACTGGAAACCGACGGCCCGCAGGAAGAGGCGGCCATGCAGGCCCTGGTCGCCCTGATCGAAGACAAGTTTGGCGAAGGCCAGTAAGGCTGACGGCAGCACCAGCAAGAGGAGCGGGTATGAGTTTTTCCCTCCACGGTCTGGCGGTGGCGCGTGGCATCGCCATCGGGCAGGCCGTCGTCGTGACCAACAGCCGGGCCGAAGTCAGCCATTACTTCATCGAGCCGCACCAGGTCGAAGCCGAACTGGCCCGTGCCCGTGCTGCCCGGGATGCCGTGGTGGCCGAGCTGCAGCATTTGGCCCAGGAGCTGCCCGGCGATGCCCCGGCCGAATTGGGTGCCCTGCTGGACGTGCACCTCATGCTGCTGCAGGATGAATTGCTGCTTGGCGGCATCCGGCAATGGATCGTCGAGCGCCTGTACAACGCCGAATGGGCCTTGGTCACGCAACTGGAGCAGGTGGCGCGGCAGTTCGACGAGATGGAGGACGACTACCTGCGCGAGCGCAAAGCCGACCTGGAACAGGTCGTCGACCGTGTGCTGCGCCATATGCACGGCCAGGGGCTGACAGCGCCCGGTCCGGCCGTCGCTGCCGCAGGGCAGCAGAGCCTGCCCGGGCAAACCGGCCCGGCCCCGCTGATTCTGGTGGCGCAAGACCTGTCGCCGGCGGACATGCTGCAATTCAAGCGCAGTGTCTTTGCCGGTTTCGTCACGGCGGTGGGAGGGAAAACCAGCCACACCGCCATCGTGGCCCGCAGCATGGATATTCCGGCCGTTGTGGGTGCCCGGGCAGCGCACCAGCTCATTCGGCAGGACGATTGGCTGATCGTCGATGGCGATGCCGGCGTGGTACTGGTCGATCCCTCGGCAGCCATGCTGGATGAATACCGCTTCCGCCAGCGCCAGATTGCCCTGGAGCGCGGGCGCCTGGCACGGCTGCGCCACGCCCCGGCGATCACCCGTGACGGTGTGCCGATCGAACTGCTGGCCAACATCGAGCAGCCTGGCGATGCGGCTCTGGCACTGGAGGCCGGGGCGGCGGGCGTAGGGCTGTTTCGCAGCGAATTTCTCTTCATGGGACGTGCCGGCCAACTGCCGGGCGAAGAAGAGCAGTACCAGGCCTACCGGCAGGCGGTGGAGGGAATGCAGGGGCGGCCCCTGACCATCCGCACCATCGACATCGGTGCCGACAAACCCCTGGAAAAACATGGCCGCGACGTTTTCCTGAACCCGGCCCTGGGCCTGCGGGCCATCCGCTGGAGCCTGGCCGAACCCGCCATGTTCCGCACCCAGTTGCGGGCCGTGCTGCGGGCGGCGGCGCACGGCCCCGTGCGGCTGATGTTTCCCATGTTGGCGCACCGCCAGGAGGTCACGCAAACCCTGGCCCAGGTCGCCCAGGCCCGCCAGGAACTGCAGGAGCGCGGTGTGCCGTACGGGCCGGTGCAGTTGGGCGCCATGATCGAAATCCCGGCGGCGGCCATCATGGTGGATTACTTTCTGCGCCATTTCGACTTCCTGTCCATCGGCACCAATGACCTGATCCAGTACGCCCTGGCCATTGACCGGGCCGACGAGGCTGTCGCCCACCTCTACGACCCCCTGCATCCGGCGGTGTTGCAACTGGTGGCCCAGGTCATTGCGGCGGGGCAGGCGGCGGGCAAGTCCGTTGGTGTGTGCGGGGAAATGGCCGGGGATCCGGACATGATCGGGCTGCTGCTGGGGCTGGGGCTGCGCAGCTTCTCCATGCATCCGGCACAGCTCCTGGCGGTCAAGCAGGAAGTCCTGCGGGCCGATACCCGCAAGCTGGCGCCCTGGGCAGCGCAGGTCGTCAGCGCGGACGATCCGATGGCCGTGATGGCACGGATTCCATAAAAAGTGAGCTTCTTCCGCTTTATTCACAATGATTTCAGTATAAAAAATACCTGAATCTTTGATAAATAAAGCGGAGACAGCTACTAATTCAATAAATGTTCCAGTGCCTGGGCCAAACGTGGCGCCACGTCGGCCCAGGTGGCATCGATCCCGCAATGGCGCATATCCACCGTGGCCAAGTCCAGATAGCCGCAGGGATGGATGCGGGAAAACGGCGTCAGATCCATGGCCACGTTCAACGCCACCCCGTGGTAGCTGCAATGGCGGCTGACCTTGATGCCCAGTGCGGCAATCTTGCCCAGGCCGGTAAAGTCCGGCTGCGGCGCGGCACTGCCCGGCACCCGCCGCTGAGGGCGCTGGGGCAGCAGGGCGTGGCTGAACGGGTCGTCCAGACGCACGTAAATCCCGGGCGCCCCGGCCACGCGGTGCCCGGTAATGCCGAAGTGCCCGAGGGTGCGGATGACCGCCTCCTCCAGCCGGTGCACGTATTCCTTGACGAAGTAGCCCCGGCGCTGGAAGTCCAGCAGCGGATAGGCCACCACCTGGCCCGGGCCGTGGTAGGTCACCTGCCCGCCCCGGTTCGTGGCCACCACCGGAATCGTCCCCGGCTGCAACACATGCTCGGCCTTGCCCGCCAGCCCCTGGGTGAAGGTGGGCGGGTGCTCGCACAGCCAGACCGTGTCCGGGGTCTGCGGGGTGCGGGTGACGGTAAACGCCTGCATCGCCGCGACCGTGCAGGCGTAATCCACCGGGCCGAGGAAGCGCATGTCCAGCGCCGGATTGGCGCCGCCCGTCACAGCACCACCTTCACGTCCGGATGTCCGGTCAGCGCCCGGTACAGATCGTCCAGCTGCTCCCGGCTGGTTGCCGTCACGGTGATGGTCACGCCCAGGTATTTGCCGCTGCTGCTGGGGCGCAGCTCGATGGTGCCGGTGTCGAAGAACGGGTCGAACTGCTTGGCAATGCCGGTGATGGCGTGGACGAAATGCGTGCTGTCCAGCCCCATTACCTTGATCGGAAACAGGCTGGGGTATTCGATCAGCGAGTCTTTGCGGGGGTCGGTCGAGGGCGTGGCGTCTGTGCTCATGAATAATCGGGGAAATAGGAAGGCTATGGGGTGATTTTGTCGCAGTGCAGCAACAATCGGCGGCCCAGCCTGTCCCCGGGCAGCCCCAGGGAGCGCACGGCGCCGTCCGTTTGGGTAGAAACACGTATAACTTGCTGGTAATGCGTACTTGCTTCCGGGGTTTCTACGTATAATCAGAGGCTTTTGAAAAAAGTTCCAAACGTGCTGAGGGTAATTCAACACCATGAACTACTGGATTCAGGATTCGGAACTTGAGGATGAAGAGCTGCAATTCAAGCCCCTGACTGCGCAGGAAGCGCAAGCATGGCGTCAGCGTTATCCCCAATTATCGGTGGGTCGTCTGATCGGTATCCAGTGCGTGGTAGCGCTGCTGGTTGCCCTGGGTGCTTGGATAGTTGCAGGCGCTGCTGCCGGGCGTTCCGCCGGCTACGGTGGTCTGGCGATTTTGCTGCCGACCATCGTTTTTGCCCGGGCGCTGGCCCGCAAGTCAGGGCAGGCAGCATCTGCGATGGTGCGGCTCTTTGGCTGGGAATTGGTCAAACTGGTGCTGTGCATTGCCATGTTGGCAGCCGCCCCGCGCCTTGTCAGCGATCTGAACTGGTTGGCCCTGCTGATCGGTCTGATCGCCGTAATGAAAACTTATTGGCTGGCCCTGTTGGCAGGGCGGGTCAATGCTCGTAAAACCAATTGAATATTTGAGGGAAGAGTTGTCCGATGGCTGCTGATGCACACGCCCCCACCGCAAGTGAATACATCGTTCACCACTTGCAACACCTGCAAAACATCAAGCAGAACAGCATCATTGACTTCTCGGTGGTCAATCTTGACTCCGTGGCAGTCAGTATCCTGACGGGTGCTTTTGCGCTGTTCCTGCTGTGGCTGGGTGCCCGCAAGGCCACCGCCGGCGTGCCGGGGCGCTTCCAGGCCGCCGTGGAAATCCTGGTCGAAATGGTGGACAACCAGGCCAAGGCCAATATCCACAACGCCCAATCGCGCAAGTTCATTGCCCCCCTGGCGCTGACGGTGTTCGTCTGGATTTTCATGATGAACGCGATGGATCTGCTGCCCGTCGATTTGCTGCCCAAGCTGTGGCAGATCGCCCAGGGTGACGACCATGCCTACCTGCGCGTCGTGCCCACGGCCGACCTGTCCACCACTTTGGGCCTGTCCACTGCCGTGCTGATCCTGTGCTTTGTCTACAGCGTCAAGATCAAGGGCATGGGCGGCTGGGCGCACGAACTGGTGACCGCGCCTTTCGGTACCTCCAAGAATCCTGTGTTTGCCGTGATCCTGGGTGTCGTGAACCTGGCCATGCAAATCATTGAATACGTTGCCAAGACCGTCTCGCATGGCATGCGGCTGTTCGGCAACATGTACGCTGGTGAGTTGGTGTTCTGCCTGATTGCCCTGATGGGCGGTGCGGCTGCCATGTCGCTCTCTGGCGTGTTGCTCCCCGTGGGGCACATCATTGCAGGCTCGATCTGGGCGATCTTCCACATTCTGATCATCACCCTGCAAGCCTTCATTTTCATGATGCTGACGCTGATTTACCTCGGCCAGGCGCATGAAGCTCACTAAACCTTCCCTTTCCCTTTAACTTTCCAACCTTTCTTTCATCTCTAGGAGTCATCATGGAAAACATTCTCGGTCTCGTTGCTCTGGCCTGTGGTCTGATCGTTGGTCTGGGCGCTATCGGCGCTTCGATCGGTATCGCTCTGATGGGCGGCAAGTTCCTGGAGTCTTCCGCTCGCCAGCCTGAGCTGATCAACGAACTGCAAACCAAGATGTTCATCTTGGCCGGTCTGATCGACGCTGCTTTCCTGATCGGTGTGGCCATCGCTCTGCTGTTTGCTTTCGCCAATCCCTTCGTCCTGGCCTAAGCTCCGATCAACGCCGAAGAATAGAAAGGTGTTGCCGTGAGTATTAACGCGACCCTGTTCGTTCAGGCCATTGTTTTCCTGATCCTGGTGTGGTTCACGATGTCTTTCGTGTGGCCCCCGATTGCGAAGGCACTGGATGAGCGAGCCCAGAAAATCGCCGATGGCCTCGCTGCTGCTGACAAAGCCAAAACCGAACTGCGTGCTGCCAACCAGCGCGTGGAACAGGAATTGGGCCAGGCACGCAACGAAACAGCTTCGCGCCTTGCGGACGCCGATCGTCGCGCCCAGGCCATCATTGAAGAAGCCAAAGCGCGTGCGACAGACGAGGGCAACAAAATCGTTGCCGCTGCCCGCGCCGAAGCCGAGCAGCAAGCCATTGCCGCCCGTGAAGCCCTGCGCGAGCAAGTGGCTGCGCTGGCTGTCAAAGGTGCCGAGCAGATCCTGCGCAAGGAAGTCAATGCCGGCGCCCATGCTGACCTGCTGAACCGCCTCAAGACAGAGCTGTAAGGAAGAGCAACCATGGCAGAACTCGCCACCATTGCCCGCCCTTACGCAGAAGCCTTGTTCAAGGCCTGTGCGCAAGGCGCAGACCTGAACGGCACTGTCGCCTGGGTGGAGGAATTGGCGGCGATTGCCGCCGATCCGCAATTGCGCCAGCTGGCCGACAGTCCCAAGGTGAGCCCCGACAAAGTGCTGGGTGTCATTACGGGCGTGGCCCGCTCGGCATTGCCCGACGCGGCACGCAACTTCTTGCGTGTCGTGCTTGAAAACGGCCGCCTCGATGCCCTGCCCGAAATGGCAGCGCAGTTCCGCGGGCTTGTCAATCAACGCAGCGGCACTTCCGATGCCGTGGTGTACAGCGCCTTCCCGATGGACGATGCCGCCCTGGCCGATTTGGCCGGCGTGCTGGAAAAGCGCTTTGCCCGCAAGCTGTCTCTCTCGGTCAAGGTCGATGAGAGCCTGATCGGCGGCGTGCGCGTTGTGGTGGGCGATGAGGTGCTGGACACCTCCGTCAAAGCTCGCTTGGAACAAATGAAAGCGGCCCTTACCGCGTGATGCAAGCGTATCAACGTGCGTAAGGACTGGGCTAACTTAAAGGAAGAAGGAAAGAGTCATGCAACTCAATCCCGCAGAAATTTCTGAACTGATTAAGAGCCGCATCGAGGGGCTGGAAGCTGGCAGCGATATCCGTAATCAAGGCACCGTGGTGTCGGTGACCGACGGTATCGTGCGCGTGCACGGCTTGTCCGATGTGATGCAGGGCGAGATGCTCGAATTCCCTGCTGATGCCAACGGTCAACCGTCCTTCGGTCTGGCCTTGAATCTGGAACGCGACTCCGTCGGCGCCGTGATTCTGGGTGCCTATGAGCACATTTCCGAAGGCGATACGGTCAAATGCACCGGTCGTATTCTGGAAGTGCCCGTCGGTCCCGAGCTGATTGGCCGCGTGGTGAACGCCCTGGGCCAGCCCATTGACGGCAAAGGCCCGATCAACGCCAAGATGACGGACGTGATCGAAAAGGTCGCGCCGGGCGTGATCGCCCGCCAGTCGGTGGATCAGCCCCTGCAAACCGGTATCAAGTCGATCGACTCGATGGTGCCGATCGGTCGCGGTCAGCGCGAACTGATCATCGGTGACCGCCAGACGGGCAAGACCGCCGTGGCCATCGATGCCATCATCAACCAGAAGGGCCAGGGCGTCACCTGCGTCTACGTGGCGATCGGCCAGAAGGCTTCTTCGATCAAGAACGTGGTGCGTGCACTGGAACAAGCCGGTGCCATGGACTACACCATCGTGGTGGCGGCAACGGCTTCGGACTCGGCGGCCATGCAGTACGTGTCGGCCTACTCGGGCTGCACCATGGGCGAATACTTCCGCGACCGCGGCGAAGATGCCCTGATCGTGTACGACGACCTGTCCAAACAGGCCGTGGCCTATCGCCAGGTTTCGCTGCTGCTGCGCCGTCCTCCCGGACGTGAAGCTTTCCCCGGCGACGTGTTCTATCTCCACAGCCGTCTGCTGGAACGCGCTGCCCGCGTGAATGCCGATTACGTCGAAGCCTTCACCAAAGGCGAAGTCAAAGGTAAGACCGGCTCGCTGACCGCACTGCCGATCATCGAAACCCAGGCTGGCGACGTGTCCGCTTTCGTGCCGACGAACGTGATTTCGATTACCGACGGCCAGATTTTCCTGGAAACCAGCCTGTTCAACGCCGGTATCCGTCCCGCCATCAACGCCGGTATCTCGGTGTCTCGCGTGGGCGGTGCGGCTCAGACCAAGCTGATCAAGGGCCTGTCCGGCGGTATCCGTACCGACCTGGCGCAGTACCGTGAATTGGCCGCGTTTGCGCAGTTCGCTTCCGATCTGGACGATGCCACCCGCAAGCAGCTGGACCGTGGTGCCCGCGTGACCGAGCTGCTCAAGCAGGCCCAGTACTCGCCGCTCTCCACCGCCATCATGGGGGTGACGCTGTTTGCCGTGAACAAGGGCTTCATGGACGATGTGGACGTCAAGCAAGTCCTGGCTTTCGAAGCCGGTCTGCACCAGTTCCTGAAAACCAGCCACGCTGCTTTGGTGGATCGTCTGAACGAAAACCGTGCTTTCGACAAAGAAGGCAAGGACGAAGCCGAATTGACCGCTGCCATTGCTGCGTTCAAGAAGTCGTTCGCGTAAACCGGACGAGGAGGCCTCATGGCAGTAGGTAAGGAAATACGCGGCAAGATCAAATCGGTGGAAAACACCAAGAAGATCACCAAAGCCATGGAAATGGTGGCCGCATCCAAAATGCGCAAGGCGCAGGAGCGGATGCTGGCTGCTCGCCCCTACAGCGAGAAGGTTCGCAACATTGCCGCCCATTTGGGCGAAGCCAATCCTGAATACACGCATCCGTTCATGCTGGTGAACGACGCGAAGAAGGCCGGTGTCATCGTGGTCACCACGGACAAAGGCCTGTGCGGTGGTTTGAATACCAACGTGCTGCGCGTCGTCATCAACAAGGTGCGTGACTTGCAGGCAGAGGGCGTTGCGGTAGACGCTGTAGCCATCGGTAACAAGGGCCTGGGGTTCCTGAACCGTTCAGGTGTCAAGGTGATCTCGCAGGTGACGGGCTTGGGCGACCAGCCCCATCTGGACAAGCTGATCGGCCCGGTCAAGACGCTGCTCGACCAGTACGCGCAGGGCAAGTTGAATGCGGTGTACCTGTGCTACACCAAGTTCATCAACACCATGAAGCAGGAATCGGTGGTCGAGCGGCTGTTGCCGCTGTCCAGCGAACAGATGCAGGCGCAGAAGACCGGGGCATCGTGGGAATACATCTACGAGCCGGATGCGCAGACCGTGATCGACGATCTGCTCGTGCGCTACGTCGAATCCCTGGTCTACCAGGCCGTGGCAGAGAACATGGCGTCCGAGCAATCGGCGCGGATGGTTGCCATGAAGGCTGCAACGGATAACGCTGGCAATGTCATCAGCGAGTTGAAGCTGGTCTACAACAAGACGCGTCAGGCTGCGATCACGACCGAGTTGTCGGAAATCGTCGCTGGCGCCGCTGCTGTGTAACAGCTTTCACAGTAAACAGATTGGAGCAAACACAAATGGCTCAAGTACAAGGCAAGATTGTTCAATGTATCGGCGCCGTGGTGGACGTGGAGTTCCCGCGTGACCAGATGCCCAAGGTGTACGACGCCTTGAAGCTCGAAGGCTCGGCCCTGACCCTGGAAGTGCAGCAGCAGCTGGGCGACGGCGTGGTGCGTACCATTGCCCTGGGGTCTTCGGACGGCTTGAAGCGTGGCCTGATGGTCACCAATACCGGCAACCCCATCACCGTCCCCGTGGGCAAGGCCACTCTGGGCCGCATCATGGACGTGCTGGGCAACCCCATCGACGAGCGCGGCCCCGTGGACCAGTCCCTGACGGCCTCCATCCACCGCAAGGCTCCTGCCTACGACGAACTGTCGCCTTCGCAGGAACTGCTGGAAACCGGCATCAAGGTGATCGACCTGGTCTGCCCCTTCGCCAAAGGCGGCAAGGTGGGCCTGTTCGGTGGTGCCGGTGTGGGCAAGACCGTGAACATGATGGAGCTGATCAACAACATCGCCAAGGCGCACAGCGGTCTGTCCGTGTTCGCCGGTGTGGGTGAGCGTACCCGTGAAGGGAACGACTTCTACCACGAGATGAGCGATGCCGGCGTGGTGAATCAGGAGAGCCTGGGTGATTCCAAGGTGGCCATGGTCTACGGCCAGATGAACGAGCCGCCCGGCAACCGTCTGCGCGTGGCACTGACCGGTCTGACGATGGCCGAGTCCTTCCGCGACGAAGGCCGCGACGTGTTGTTCTTCGTGGACAACATCTACCGCTACACCCTGGCCGGTACCGAAGTGTCCGCTCTGCTGGGCCGTATGCCTTCGGCCGTGGGCTACCAGCCGACGCTGGCCGAGGAAATGGGCCGCCTGCAAGAGCGTATTACCTCGACCAAGGTGGGTTCGATCACCTCGATCCAGGCCGTGTACGTGCCTGCCGACGACTTGACCGACCCCTCGCCTGCCACCACCTTCGCCCACTTGGACTCCACCGTGGTGCTGTCGCGTGACATCGCTGCCCTGGGTATCTACCCCGCCGTGGATCCGCTGGACTCGACCAGCCGCCAGCTCGACCCGCAGGTGGTCGGTGAAGAGCACTACAAGGTGGCCCGCGACGTGCAGGGCACGCTGCAGCGCTACAAGGAACTGCGCGACATCATCGCCATTCTGGGTATGGACGAGCTGGCGCCGGAAGACAAACTGGTCGTGGCCCGTGCCCGCAAGATCCAGCGTTTCCTGTCGCAGCCTTTCCACGTGGCCGAAGTGTTTACCGGTGCCCCCGGCAAGTACGTCCCCCTGGCGGAAACCATTCGCGGCTTCAAGATGATCGTGGCCGGCGAGTGCGATCACCTGCCCGAGCAGGCGTTCTACATGGTCGGCACCATCGACGAAGCCTTCGAGAAGGCCAAGAAACTGGCAGCTTGAGTGAGGCGGGCGGAGTGAAAGACATTTTTCATCCCGCCCCGCACTGAAGACAGTTTTGCTTTTTCTAAGGAGAGCCCACGATGAACACCATCCACGTTGATGTGGTCAGTGCCGAAGAGTCCATCTTCTCGGGCGCCGCGCGTTTCGTTGCGTTGCCTGGCGAGGCGGGCGAGCTGGGCATTCTGCCCAAGCACACCCCACTGATCACCCGCATCAAGCCCGGCTCGGTGCGGATCGAGAAGGCCGATGGCGGCGAAGAATTTGTCTTCGTGGCCGGTGGCATTCTGGAAGTGCAGCCCAATTGCGTGACTGTTCTGTCCGACACTGCCATTCGTGGCAAAGACCTGGACGAGCAAAAAGCCAAGGAAGCCCAGGCGGCTGCCGAAGAAGCGCTGAAGAACGCCAAGAACGATCTGGACTTGGCCCGCGCCCAATCGGAGCTGACCGTACTGGCGGCCCAGCTGGCTGCGCTGCGCCGCTTCCGGGGTCAGCGCTAAGTCAAGCGTCCGCTGTATAAGAAACCACCTTCGGGTGGTTTTTTTATACCGGTACATTTAAAAATATAGCTATTTCCGCTTGAAAACAAACGATTTCAGATATAAAACAATCTAAAAATAAGTAGTGAAAAGTGGTGACAGCTATTGTTTTATAAAGGAGTGCTCGGATGGACGCTATTGTCAAACAGGCCATGGCCAAGTGGCCCAACGTGCCCGACTGCTATGGCTGGCTGGGTCTGGATCAGCGGGGACGCTGGTGGCTGCGTGACTTTGCGGCGCAGGCAGCCGGCGCATTTGCCGTGAGCAAAGGCTCGCGGCTGGAGCACGCCCAACTGATCGCGTTTATCGAACGCAATTACGCCGTGGACGAGCGCGGCTGCTGGTTTTTCCAGAACGGCCCGCAGCGTGTATTTGTCGAGCTGGAAAATACGCCGCTCATCTGGCGCGTGCAAAGCGATGGCAGTGTGCGCTCGCATACCGGGCAGGGCGAAGTGCCTGCGCAATGCCTGCTCGATGAAGATGGCTTGCTGTACCTGCACACCGCGCAGGGACTGGGCCTGGTGCATACCCAGGACATGTGGCAGGCGGCCGACTGCCTGGAACAAGGGCATTGGCCGGCCCCGCACATGCAGGCGCGGGCTGCATTGCCGCAGCAGTTCGGCTTTGTTCGCAGCCCGCAGGAGGCTTTTGCGCCCCCAGCCGAACA
Source organism: uncultured Comamonas sp. (assembly GCA_902175065.1). Taxonomy (GTDB): domain Bacteria; phylum Pseudomonadota; class Gammaproteobacteria; order Burkholderiales; family Burkholderiaceae_C; genus Comamonas. The sequence goes on from CABIIJ010000042.1 coordinate 19,664, forward strand.
GCCCTGAATGGCACAAGAAAAAAGAGGCTTGCCGATGCAAGCCTCTTTGATTTGGGAGCCTGTTTTTTTCGGTTTCCCGAGAAAGGCGTTACTGGCTGGCTTCCGCCGGGGGCTGGGGTTCGTCAAACTTGCCGCCGCCGGCGTTGGCCATATAGGCCACGCCCCGGGCAATTTCCAGGTCGGAGAACTGGCCGCCGCTTTGCGGACTCATGGCGCCCTTGCCGTGCAGAGCGGCTTGCACCAGCCCTTCAAACCCCTGGCCCAGGCGCGGCCCCCATTCGGCAGCGTTGCCGAATACCGGGGCGCCCGAGATGCCGCTGGCGTGGCAGGCCGCGCATTGGGCCTTGAAAACCGCCTCGCCGTTGGCCAGAGGACGGTCTTTCTGCTCGGCCCGCAGGGTGACGGAGCCGACTTTTTGCAGGCGCAGTGCCTTGGACAGGTCGCCGGTCGTGCTGGGCACGGAGCCGGAGGGGGCGCCGCCGCCGAGCAGGATGAGCGCGATGCTCAAGCCAATACCGGCGGCAGTGGCCAAGAGAAAGAAGGTGGTGGAGTGGGACGCGCTGCCGGAGGTGTTTTGTTGGGGGGCGTTCATGACGTTCCTGGGTGGGTGGAGGGCAAAATTTCAACGCCCGATGGCTGTGGGTTCGCATAGACATGCGGTTTGCGCAGAGCGATCGGGCGATGGCAGAAAACCAAGGAAGACATTATATCCATAGGGGTTTTGCTGATGCAGCTCAAGTCCCCACCGCAGCATCCGCATAGGGCCCTCGGATTTACCCTTGCTGCGGGGAATGGCGCGTCGGGTGCGCCGCAGTCGGGGTGTTCCAGCCGCCTCCCAGGGCTTTGTAGAGCTGGATCTGGTTGATTTGCTGGAGCAGACGTGTTTGCACATCCGCCTGTTCCAGCGCAAACAGCGAACGCTGGGCATCGAGCAGATCCAGGTAGCTGGCCACGCCGTTGCGGTAGCGCAGGTCGGCCAGTTCCAGACGGCGGCGTTCGGCATTCGCCTGGGCCGTTTGCGCCTGGGCCTGCTCTTGCAGGGTGCTGCGTCCGGCCAGGGCGTCCGAGACTTCCTTGAAGCCGACCTGGATGGCTTTCTCGTATTGGGCGATGGCAATGTCCTTGTCCACCCTGGCCGCCCGCAGATTGGCGATGTTGCGCCCGGCGGTAAAGATGGGCAGGTTCAGCCCCGCGCCGACGCTGAAGCCCCAGGAGCCGCTTTGGAACAGGTCGGAGAGTTCGCGGCTGACGCTGCCGTATTGCCCGGTGAGCGAAATGCTGGGGAAGAATGCCGCTCGCGCTGCACCGATGTTGGCATTGGCAGCCAGCAATTGCTGCTCGGCCTGGCGGATGTCGGGGCGGTGGGCCAGGAGGTCGGAGGGCAGCCCGGCTGGGACGTCTGCCATGGGGGGCGTGCCGGCCAGCCGTGTATGGGTGAGCGCTGCGCGGGCGCTTTCGGGCAGCTCCTGCCCCAGCAACAGTACCAGGGCGTTTTCATCCTGGGCCCGCTGGCGCTGCTGCTGGGCGGTGGTGGCACGGGCGGCCTCCACCAGGGATTCGGCCTGGCGCAGATCCAGCTCGGAACTGACGCCGCTGTCAAAACGCAGCTTGGTCAGCCGCATCGACTCTTGCCGTGTTGCCAGGGTGCGGCTGGACAGGTCCAGCAGCTCTTCATCGGCCAGCAGGGTCAGCCAGCCCTGGGCCACGTTGGCGACCAGGGCCAGTTCGTACGCCTGGCGGGCCTCGTCCGTGGCGAAGTATTGCGCCAGGGCAGCCGACTTCAGGCTGCGGATGCGGCCAAAAAAGTCCAGTTCCCAGGAGGGAATCGCCAGGCCAGCGACAAAGGTATTGCCCAGCTCCCCGCTGGTTTCACTATTGCCGCGCGTAGCGTTGCCCTGGGCGGACAGCTGTGGCAGCAGGGCAGAGCGCTGGATCTGGAATTGCGCCCGGGCTTTTTCCAGGTTCAGCGTGGCCACGCGCAGGTCGCGGTTGTTCGCCAGGGCTAGCTGGATGAGCGCCTGCAGCTGGGTGTCGGTGAAGTAGCTTTGCCAGTCCGGCGCAGGCTGGGTGGCGGTTTCCTGAGCCGGCTGTGCCGGTGCGGTTTGCGCGTAGTGCGCAGGCACCGGGGCGGCCGGGCGTTCATACGCCGGGATGAGGGAGCAGCCGCCCAGCAAGGTGCTGGCTGCGGCCACGGCGGAGAGGACGAAGTGTTTAGTCATGGTCTTGCAAGTCAATGCCAGCTTCTTGTGCATGGCGGCGGTTGATCTCGTGCTGGCGGGCGCTGCCCTTGAACAGGGAGCGCACGACCACGAAGAAGACGGGCACAAAAATCACGGCCAGGATAGTGCCGATGACGATGCCGCCGAGCACGCCCGTGCCGATGGCGCGTTGGCTGGCCGAGCTGGCACCGTTGGCCAGCACCAGGGGCAGCACCCCCAGACCGAAGGCCATCGAGGTCATGATGATGGGACGGAAGCGCAGGTGTGCCGCGCTCAGGGCTGCAGCCGCAATGCTCTTGCCCTGGGCTTGCAGGTCCTTGGCGAACTCGATGATCAGAATGGCGTTCTTCGCCGACAGGCCGATCACCGTGATCAGCCCCACCTGGAAGTACACGTCATTGGCGTAGCCGCGCAGCAAAATGCCCAGCAGCACGCCCAGCACGCCCAGGGGAACCACCAGAATCACTGCCAGGGGAATCGACCAGCTCTCGTACAGGGCGGCAAGGCACAGGAACACCGCCAGCACGGCAAAGCCGTACAGAAGGATGGCCTGCGAGCCGGCGATTTTTTCCTCGCGGGACTGGCCCGTCCATTCGTAGCCGAAACCTGCGGGCAATTGCGCGGCCAGGCGCTCCATTTCCGCCATGGCATCGCCCGTGCTGAAGCCAGGGGCCGCATTGCCGACAATGCGCACCGCCGGATAGCCGTTGTAGCGCACGGTTTGCTGTGCGCCCTTGACCCAGCGGGTGCTGGCAAAGGTCGACAACGGCATGACTTGCCCCTGGGCGTTGCGCACGCTCAGGGCCAGCAGATCGCTGGCCTGCATGCGGCCCGTGGCATCGGCCTGCACCACCACGCGCTGCATGCGGCCCTGGTTGGGGAAGTCGTTGACGTAGCTCGACCCCAGGGCGGTGGAGAGCACGCTGTTGATGGTGTCAAAGCCCACGCCCAGGGCATTGGCCTTGTCGCGGTCGATATCGATTTGCAACTGGGGAGCGTCTTCCAGTCCGTCCGGGCGCATCTGGGCCAGCACCTTGCTCTGCATGGCCATGCCCAGCAATTGATTGCGGGCATTGATCAGTGCCTGATGGCCAGCATCGTTGCGGTCTTGCAGACGGAAGGTAAAGCCCGTGGCGTTGCCCAGTTCAGGAATGGGCGGCGGGTTGAGCGCGAAGATGAAAGCATCCCGCACACCGCCCATGGCGCCCATGATGCGTCCGGCCAGGGCATCGGCGGAGTGTTCCGCGCCGGCACGCTCGCCCCAGGGTTTCAGAGGGACGAAGGCCAGCCCCATGTTCTGCCCCTGGCCGGAGAAGCTGAAGCCCAGCACGCTGACCATGTTGGCCACTTCGTCCTGTTTCAGGACGAAGCCTTCCAGTTCCTGCATGACGGCCAGGGTGCGTTCCTGTGTGGCACCGGGCGGCAACTGCACGTTGACGATGATGTAGCCCTGGTCTTCCGATGGGAGGAAGGACGTGGGCAGGCGCTGGTAGATCACCACCACTGCAGCAGTGATGGCGCCATAGATCACCAGATAACGCCCGGCACCGCGCAGCACGCGTGCAACAAGGCCCTGGTAGCTTTTGGAGGTGCGGTGGAAGCTGCGGTTGAACCAGCTGAAGAAGCCTTTCTTCGCATCGTGGTGATGGCCGGCTTCCACGGGCTTGAGCAAGGTCGCGCACAGGGCGGGGGTCAGCGTCAGCGCCAGGAAGGCGGAAAACGAGATCGAGGCCACCATCACCGCCGAGAACTGGCGGTAGATATTGCCCGTGGCCCCGGCGAAGAAGGCCAGGGGCACGAAGACCGAGATCAGCACCACCGTCACGCCAATGATGGCGCCGGAGATCTGGCGCATGGCCTTGCGTGCGGCCTCCAGGGGCGAGAGGCCTTCCTCGCTCATGATGCGCTCGACGTTTTCCACCACGATGATGGCATCGTCCACCACGATGCCGATCACCAGCACCATGCCGAACATGGTCAGCACGTTGATGGAGAAGCCCAGCGTGAGCAGCACGGCAAAGGTGCCCAGCAGGGCGATGGGCACCACGATCGTCGGGATGACGGTATAGCGCCAGTTTTGCAGGAACAGGAACATCACCAGGAACACCAAGGCCACGGCTTCGATCAGCGTGTGCACCACCTGGGTGATGGAAATATCCACGAACGTCGAGCTGTCGTAGGGGATGGTGGCTTCCACGCCTTCGGGAAAGAATTTTTTCAACTCGTCCAGCTTGGCTTGAATGTCCTTGGCCGCTTGCAGCGCATTGCCCGACGGGGAGAGCTGCACGCCCATGCCCACCCCGGTCTTGCCATTGAGGCGTGCGGAGGTGGCGTAGGCCTGGCTGCCCAGCTCAATCCGGGCCACATCCTTCAGGCGCACGCTGGAGCCGTCCGGGTTGGCCCGCAGGATGATGTTGCCGAATTGCTCCGTGGAACTGAGCTGCCCATTGACAACCACCGTTGCAGAAATGCTTTGCCCGGTGATGTTGGGCAGATCCCCGATGGAGCCGCTGGCCACCTGTGCGTTCTGGGCGCTGATGGCGGAACGGACGTCTCCCGGCGTGAGTGCGAATCCCGTCAGTTTTACCGGGTCGATCCAGATGCGCATGGCCCGCTCGGCACCGAACAGCTGCACTTGCCCGATGCCGTTGATGCGCTGCAATTCCGGCTGGATGTTGCGGGCGGCGTAGTCGCTCAGGGCCGAGGTATCGATGTTCGGATTGCTGGAGGACAGCATCGTGAACAGCAGGAAGTTGGAGCGGGACTGATCCACCCGCACCCCTTGCTGGGTCACCACGGCCGGCAGGCGCGGGGTGGCGCGGGACAGGCGGTTCTGCACGTCTACCTGGGCCATGTCCGGGTCGGTGCCCGGCTCAAAGCTGATGGTCACGCTGCCGGTGCCGTTGGCCTGGGCCACCGACTCCATGTAAATCATGCCCGGGGAGCCGTTCATTTCGCGCTCGATCACGGCCAGCACGCTGTCTTCCAGCGTCTGGGCCGAGGCCCCCGGGTAGGTGGCGTTGATGACGATGCTCGGCGGTGCGACTGGCGGATATTGGGCGATGGGCAATTGCTGGATGGCCACCAGGCCCAGCACGCTGATGAACAGCGCAATCACCCACGCGAAGATAGGACGGTCAATGAAAAATCGTGCCATGGGAACCTCGGTTTATTGCTGCGCAGCGGCGGGCGCGGCTGCGGCTTCGGATGCACCGGGGGCTTGCCAGGGAACGGCTTTGACAGGGGTGCCGGGAGGCAGCATCTGGAGCTTCTGGAAGCCATCGACCATGACTTGCTCGCCCGCCTGCAGGCCGCTGTCGACCAGCCAGCGGTTGCCCTCGGCGTGGCGGATCTGGACTTTGCGCTGCTCGGTCTTTCCTTCCGGGCTGACCACGGTCACGGTATCGCCCTGTTCGGTGCGGGTCACGGCTTGCTGGGGCAGGGCAATGGCGTTGGCAACCTGGGCTTGCTCCAGGCGGATGCGGGCATACAAGCCGGGCAGCAGCAGGCCATCCGGGTTGGGGACTTCAGCCCGCAAGGTGACTTGGCCGGTGCTGGCATCGACGCTCAGATCCGTAAACAGCAATTTGCCGGGATGCTCGTAAATCGAACCATCGTCCAGCACGACATGCACGGTCGTTTCTTTGCCATCCGAAGTGGTGAGCTGTCCTTCCTGGATGGCCTTGCGCAGGGCAAATGCTTCGGTGGCCGATTGGGTGAAGTTCACATACACCGGGTTGATTTGCTGCACCACGGCCAAGGCGGTGGCTTCTCCCTGGCCTACCAGTGCGCCTTCCGTGACCAGTGCCTGGCCAATGCGTCCGGAAATGGGGGCGGTGACCTTGGTATAGCCGAGATTGATTTGGGCGGTACGCACGCTGGCCTGCGCGGCTTTTACCTGGGCCTGGGCCTGGAGGTGGCTTGCCTGGGCATTGTCGAAGTCTTGCTTGCTGACAGCGTTGGCCTCTATCAAGGCAGAAAAACGCTCAAATTGCGTGGCAGCTTGCAAGGCATTGGCTTGTGCCTGGGCCAGAGTGGCGCTAGCGCTTTGGGCTGCAGCTTCATAAGGCGCAGGGTCAATCTGGAAGAGCACTTGCCCCGCTTTGACGTCTGCACCCTCTTGGAACAGGCGTTTTTGCAGGATACCTGCACTGCGGGCGCGTATCTGCGCAACACGCGAGGCTTCGATCCGACCGGGAAGCTCGGTCACGATGCCCACTTGGGAGGGGGTGGCAACCACTACGCCGACGGGCACCTGCGGGGCCTGGCCCGCTGCCTGAGCGTTGGCGGCAGATTCCTTTGGCCCGCAGGCGGAAAGCAGGAGCACGCTGGTCAGGGCCAGCGGGAGCAAAAGCAGGCGCGGGACGAAACCCGCTGTGCGACGATGGATGTGGCGCATAGTGTTGTCAACAAAGAGAAGCCGCGGAGGCGGGAGAGTATGAAGGATGGCTCTAAATATGAAACATACATTCATGAATGTATAATCTGCCTATTCTAAGTCGGTTGATGGATAGCCCTGAATGCAGAGGGGGATTAAGGAGGTTGGGGTGGCGCGGCGCACAAAGGAAGATGCGGAGGCAACGCGGGAGCGGTTGCTGGATGCGGCGGAACAGGTGTTTTATGTTCGAGGCGTATCGGGGGCGTCGCTGGCCGATGTGGCCAATCGCGCGGGCTTGACACGAGGTGCGGTGTATTGGCACTTCAAGGACAAGCTCGATCTTTTCGACGCCATGATGCAGCGTGTCACCCTGCCTATCGAGCAGGTGCTGGACGGTGGGCGGCAAGGGCTTGCGGGTCTGTCGCCGGTGGGGCGGATCGTGCGGCGCCTGGCATTCATTGCCCATGCGGTCAGCATTGATGAGCGCGTGCGCCGTGTTTTTGAGATTGCGCTGTTCAAGGTCGAGCACGTCGGGGAGCTGGTGGCCGTGCAGCAGCGCTGTGTGCTGGGTGTTGATCGGATTACTTCCTTGCTGGAGCAGGACCTGGCCATGGCGTATGAGGAACTGGATGCTGTTCCGGCACTGCCGGCCGGGCTGGCGGCAAAGGGGTTGCAGGTGTTGTTCGATGGCTTGTTGCATGCCTGGTTGCTGCGCCAGGGAAGTTTCTCGCTGGAGGAGGAAAGCCGAGAGCTCACGCAGTTCTACCTCAGAGGGTTGGGGCTTGCTGCAGATGTGTGGCCGTGAAATAGATAAAAATTTTTCAAAAGAACAATTTTCGCGCTAGAATGCCAGCTTGCAGGTTTTTGCTTGTTTGCGTAAACGGCGTCAAAGCGGCTGTAGCTCAGTGGATAGAGTATTGGCCTCCGAAGCCAAGGGTCGTGGGTTCGATCCCCGCCAGCCGCGCCAGGCAGATGATTCGTCAAAAAATCTGCTACAATGAAAAGCTTTCCGGAGGAGTGCCCGAGTGGCTAAAGGGGGCAGACTGTAAATCTGTTGGCTTACGCCTACGCTGGTTCGAATCCAGCCTCCTCCACCAAATTTTTCAAACGCCACATAGTGGCGTTTGTCATGCGGGAGTAGTTCAATGGTAGAACCCCAGCCTTCCAAGCTGATGACGCGGGTTCGATTCCCGTCTCCCGCTCCAGTGGCAGTCTGCTGTTGAAGCGTTGTGCCCATGTGGCTCAGTGGTAGAGCACTCCCTTGGTAAGGGAGAGGTCGGCAGTTCGATCCTGCCCATGGGCACCAAGTGTGGTGCTGGTTTAGTCTGCGCCTTTAGGGTTGGCATTTAGTTTTTTTCGGAGTCGAAAAAATGGCAAAAGAGAAGTTTGAGCGTTCCAAACCCCACGTCAACGTGGGCACCATCGGCCACGTGGACCACGGTAAGACCACGCTGACGGCTGCTCTGGCAACGGTGCTGTCCAAGAAATTCGGCGGTGAAGCGAAAGACTACTCGCAAATCGACAATGCTCCCGAAGAA
>CABIIJ010000043.1 GCA_902175065.1 uncultured Comamonas sp.
CACGAGAAGCTCGACGAGACGGTGCAGGAGTGGGCCGAGACGATTTGCCAGCGCAGCCCCACGGCCCTGGCCATTGCCAAGCGCAGCTTCAACATGGATACGGCGCATCAAAGCGGCATCGCCGGGCTGGGCATGTATGCCCTGAAGCTCTACTACGACACCGACGAGTCACGCGAGGGGGTCAATGCCCTCAAGGAAAAGCGTGCGCCCGAGTTTCGCAAGTTCGCTAAGTAAGGAGCTGTCTGCATGGCACTCGACCCCGAATCCTTTGACATCCTGCTAGCGACGGTGCAGCGCTTCGTGCGCGAGCGTCTGGTGCCCGCAGAGGACTACCTGGAAGAGCACGACGAGGTTCCGCCCGCCATCGTCGAGGAGATGAAAGAGCTGGGCCTGTTCGGCCTGACCGTGCCGGAAGAGTACGGCGGCATCGGCCTGTCGGTGAGCCAGGAGGTGCTGGTGAACTACGAGCTGGGGCGCACGGCACCGGCCTTCCGCTCGGTGTTCGGCACCAATATCGGCATCGGCTCGCAAGGCATCCTGATGGACGGCACGCCGGAGCAGAAGGCCGAGTACCTGCCGCGCGTGGCCAGCGGCGAGCTGGTCATGTCCTTCGCCCTGACCGAGCCGGACGCGGGCACCGACGCCGCATCGCTGAAAACCCGCGCCGAGCTGGATGGCGACCACTACGTGCTCAACGGCACCAAGCGCTTCATCACCAACGCGCCCCGGGCGGGTGCCTTCACGCTGATGGCCCGCACCGGCGGGCCGGGGGCGGGTGGCGTTTCGTCGTTCATCGTGGATGCGCACACCCCCGGCATCCAGCTGGGCAAGAACGACAAGAAGATGGGCCAACGCGGCACCAAGACCTGCGACGTGATTCTGGAAAACGTGCGCGTGCCGGTGGCCAACATCATCGGCGGCGTGCCCGGCCAGGGTTTCAAGACCGCGATGAAGGTGCTCGACCGGGGGCGGCTGAACATCTCGGCCACGTCCTGCGGGCTGGCCTCGCGCATCCTGGACGAATCACGCCGCTACGCCCGCGAGCGCAGGCAGTTCGGCAAGCCGATTGGCGAATTCCAGCTCATCCAGGCCATGCTGGCCGACAGCCAGGCCGAACTGTTCGCCGGCTGGGCGCTGGTGCGCGAGGTGGCACAGCGTTTCGACGGCAAGCCTGCGCACCTCTCCGACCCGGACATTTCCATGCGCGTCTCCTGCGCCAAGCTGTTCGCCACCGAAATGGTCGGGCGCGTGGCCGACCGGGGCGTGCAGATCCACGGCGGCGCGGGCTACATCAACGAGTATCCGGTGGAGCGCTTCTACCGCGACGCCCGCCTGCTGCGCCTGTACGAAGGCACGACGCAGGTGCAGCAACTCATCATCGGTCGCGAACTGCTGCGCCAGGACTGATTCCCGCAACCCCCTCCCCTGCGCCTGCCGCGCAGCACCACAGGTTGCGCCTCGTTTGGTCCGCAACCTGTTTTTTCATTTTCTGGAGCCTCCCCATGAGTAACTTTCACTGGAACGACCCCTTCCAACTCGACCAACAGCTCACCGAGGACGAGCGCCTCATCCGCGATGCCGCCCGCAGCTACTGCCAGGACAAGCTGGCCCCGCGCGTGCAGGACATGTTCCGCCACGAGAAGACCGACACCTCCATCTTCCGCGAGATGGGCGAGCTGGGCCTGCTCGGCCCCACCATCCCCGCCGAATACGGCGGCGCGGGCCTGAACTACGTCAGCTACGGCCTGGTGGCCCGCGAGATCGAGTGGGTCGATTCCGGCTACCGCTCCATGGCTTCGGTGCAGTCGTCCCTGGTGATGGTGCCGATCAATACCTTCGGCACCGAGGCGCAGAAGCAAAAATACCTGCCCAAGCTGGCCAGCGGCGAATTCATCGGCTGCTTCGGCCTGACCGAACCCGACCACGGCTCCGACCCCGGCAGCATGGCCACCCGCGCCTACAAGGTGGACGGCGGCTACAAGCTCACCGGCAGCAAGATGTGGATCACCAACTCCCCGGTCGCCGATGTATTCGTGGTCTGGGCCAAGGAAGTGTCCGAGGGCGGCAACGTCGGCCAGATTCGCGGCTTCATCCTGGACAAGGGCATGAAGGGCCTGAGCGCCCCGGCCATCCACGGCAAGGTCGGCCTGCGGGCGTCGATTACCGGCGAGATCGTCATGGACGAGGTGTTCGTGCCCGAGGAAAACGCCTTCCCCGAAGTGCGCGGCCTCAAAGGCCCCTTCACCTGCCTGAACAGCGCCCGCTTCGGCATTGCCTGGGGCGCCATGGGCGCTGCCGAGGCCTGCTGGCACACCGCCCGCCAGTACACGCTGGACCGCAAGCAGTTTGGCCGCCCGCTGGCCGCCAACCAGCTCATCCAGAAAAAGCTGGCTGACATGCAGACCGAAATCACCCTGGGCCTGCAAGCAGCCCTGCGCGTGGGCCGCATGAAGGACGAGCACCAGAACGTGGTGGAGATCACCTCCCTCATCAAGCGCAACAACTGCGGCAAGGCGCTGGACATTGCCCGCCTGGCCCGCGACATGCTCGGCGGCAACGGCATCAGCGACGAGTTCGGCGTGGCCCGCCATCTGGTGAACCTGGAAGTGGTCAACACCTACGAGGGCACGCACGACGTTCACGCGCTGATCCTGGGCCGCGCCCAGACCGGCATCGCAGCGTTTGCGGGCTGATGCAGGCAGGTGGATTGAGAAGCATAAAAACAATAGCTATTCCCGCTCTTGAATAAACCGTTTCATATAGAAAAATATTTGAAATGATTTATTTATCAGCGGCAACAGCTACCAAATAAATAGACAAGGAAAGCTGCCTGCCATGCACACCGCCAATGAACACACCGCCGTCCACACCCACCGTACCGAGGGCGTGCTGGTCATCGAAATCCGCAACCCGCCGGTGAACGCCGCCTCGGCAGCGGTACGCCAGGGGCTGATGGCCGCACTGCAAACGCTGGAGGCCGACCCCCAGGCCCAGGCCGCCGTGCTCATCGGCGCGGGCAGCAGCTTTGTCGCCGGTTCCGACCTGCGCGAATTCGGCCAGCCGCTGCAACCGCCGCAACTGCCTGCGGTGATTGCCGCCATCGAGCAATGCAGCAAACCCATCGTGGCCGCGCTGCACGGCGCGGCGCTGGGCGGCGGGCTGGAGCTGGCGCTGGGCTGCGATGCCCGCATCGCCCAGGCCGGCACCATGCTGGGCCTGCCCGAAGTCACGCTGGGCATCATCCCCGGCGCGGGCGGCACCCAGCGCCTGCCCCGACGCACCGGGCTGCTGCGGGCCATCCCCCTGGTCTGCCGGGGCGAGCGCTTCACGGCCACGCAGGCGCTGGAGCTGCGCCTGGTCGATGCCGTGGTCGAAAAAGATACCGACCTGTGCGCCCAGGCCATCACCCACGCCCTGGGCTTGCAGGGACGCAAACAACGCATCCGCGACGAGGCCGTGCCTGCCGAGGATGCCGAAAAAATCGCCGCAGCAGGGCAGTCAGCCCTGCGGGCAGGCAAGCACCAGCCCGCCGTCGTGGCCGCGCTCTCGGCCCTGGAGGACAGCGCCCGCCTGCCCTTCGGCGAAGCCCTGGCACGCGAGCGGGCGGCTTTCGAGACGCTGCGCCTCTCGCCACAGGCACTGGCGCTGCGCCACCTGTTTTTTGCCGAGCGCGAGGCCACCCGGCCCCCTGCCGAATGGAAGCAATCCGCCCAGGCTGCCACGCCCCGCCCCCTGGAGACCGTGGCCGTGATCGGCGCAGGCACCATGGGCGCAGGCATCGCCATTGCCGCGCTGGGCGCCAGGCTGAACGTGATCCTGCTGGAGCAGACTCCGGAAGCGCTCCAGGCCGGAATCCAGCGCATCACCAGCCACTACCAGGACCGGGTGGCAGCGGGCAAGCTGACGGCAGCGCAAGTCGATGCCGCACAGGCCCGGCTGACAGGCACCTGCCACTGGCCGGACATTGCGCGGGCCGACGTGGTGATCGAGGCGGTGTTTGAAGACCTGGCCGTCAAGCAGACGGTATTTGCCCAGATCGACCAGCACGCCCGCCCCGGCGCGGTGCTGGCCACCAACACCTCCTACCTGGACGTGGATGCCATCGCCCGCGCCACCACCCGCCCGCAGGACGTGCTGGGCCTGCACTTCTTCAGCCCCGCGCACGTCATGAAGCTGCTGGAAGTGGTGCAAGGCGCCGACAGCACCCCCGACGTGCTGGCCACCGGCCTGCAACTGGGCCGGCGCCTGGGCAAGCTGCCCGTGCTGTGCCGCAACGCCTTCGGCTTCATCGGCAACCGCATCTACAACGCCTACCGCCGCCAGTGCGAATTCATGCTGGAAGAAGGCGCCTGGCCCGAGGACGTCGACCGCGCCATGCAAGGCTTCGGCATGGCCATGGGGCCGTTTGCCGTGGCCGACCTCTCCGGCCTGGACATCGCCTGGCGGATGCGCAAGGCCCAGGCCGCCACACGCGACCCGCGCGAGCGCTACGTGGACATCCTCGACCATTTGTGCGAGCAGGGCCGCCTGGGCCGCAAGAGCGGCGCGGGCTACTACACCTATGCCGAAGGGCGGCAAAGCCCGGCCAGCGATGCCACCGTTCGCGCCCTGATTGCCGATGCCTCGGCGCGGCGCGGCATCGCCCGCCAGCCGCTGACCGACACCGCCATCCAGCGCCGCGCCTTGCTGGCCATGGTCAACGAGGCCGCGCTGCTGCTGGCCCAGGGCGTGGCCCTGCGGGCCGGCGACATCGACGTGGTGCTGGCGCACGGCTACGGCTTCCCCCGCTGGGAAGGCGGCCCGGTGTTCTGGGCACGCCAGCAAGACCCGGCCACCCTGAACCGGGAGCTGGAGGCGCTGGCCCAGATCAGCGGCCACGGCTTCGTGGCGGGCGACCTGTCCATCCTTCTGAACCCCTGACATTTTTGGAATCCACACCATGACGACCCCCTGCTACCAAGCCCTCATCTGCGACGCCATCCGCACCCCCTTCGGCCGCTACGGCGGCGCCCTCTCCAGCGTGCGCACCGACGACCTGGCCGCCCTGCCCATCCGGGCGCTGATGGCCCGCAACCCCGGCGTGGACTGGGCCGCCGTGTCCGACGTGCTGTACGGCTGCGCCAACCAGGCCGGTGAAGACAACCGCAACGTGGCCCGCATGGCGGCCTTGCTGGCCGGTCTGCCGACGAAAGTACCCGGGGCCACCATCAACCGCCTGTGCGGCTCCAGCCTGGACGCCGTGGGCACTGCCGCCCGCGCCATCAAGGCGGGCGAGGCCCGGCTGATGATCGCCGGGGGCGTGGAGAGCATGAGCCGCGCCCCCTTCGTGATGCCCAAGGCGGAAAGCGCCTTTGGCCGCGCCAATGCGGTGTACGACACCACCATCGGCTGGCGCTTCGTCAACAAGCTGATGCAGGCGCAATACGGCATCGACTCCATGCCCGAAACCGCAGAAAACGTGGCGCAGGAATTCGGCATCGAACGCGCCGCGCAAGACCGCATGGCCCTCGCCAGCCAGAGCCGGGCCGTGGCCGCACAGCAAGCCGGGCACCTGGCGCGGGAGATCGTGCCGGTGACCATCCCGCAGCGCAAGGGCGATGCCATCGTCGTCAGCCAGGACGAACACCCCCGCGCCACCAGCCTGGAGACGCTGGCAAAGCTCAAGGGCGTAGTGCGCCCGGACGGCACCGTGACCGCAGGCAACGCCAGCGGCGTGAACGACGGTGCCTGCGCCCTGCTGCTGGCCAACGCCGAAGCGGCGGCGCAGTACGGCCTGACGCCGCGTGCCCGCGTCGTGGGCATGGCCGTGGCGGGCGTGGCTCCGCGCATCATGGGCATCGGCCCGGTGCCCGCCACGCAGCAGGTGCTGGCACAAACCGGCCTGACGCTGGCGCAACTGGACGTGATCGAGCTGAACGAAGCCTTTGCCGCCCAGGGCCTGGCCGTGCTGCGCCAACTGGGCTTGGCCGATGATGACGAGCGCGTGAATGCCTGGGGCGGCGCCATCGCCCTGGGCCACCCGCTGGGCGCCAGCGGCGCACGCCTGGTGACGACAGCGGTCAACCGCCTGCACGCCACGGGCGGGCGCTACGCGCTGTGCACCATGTGCATCGGCGTCGGGCAGGGGATCGCCCTGGTGCTGGAGCGCGTGTGACATGAGCAGCATGACCAACCAAGACATCCTCCACACCTACGGCCCGCGCGAATCCATGGAATACGACGTGGTGGTCGTGGGCGGCGGCCCCGGCGGCCTGGCCACGGCCATCCGCATCAAACAACTGGCCGCATCCTTCGGCCAGGACGTTTCGGTGGTGGTTCTGGAGAAAGGCTCGGAACCCGGTGCGCACATCCTCTCGGGCGCCATCATGGACCCGCAGGCGCTGACCGAACTGTTCCCCGACTGGCAGGAGCGCGGTGCGCCGCTGCACCAGCCCGTCACCGACGATGCCTATGTCTTCCTGGGCGAACAGTCGTCGCTGCGCGTGCCCAACATGTTCCTGCCGCCTTTTGCGCAGAACCACGGCAACTACATCGTGCGCCTGGGCGATGTGACCAAGTGGCTGGCCGAGCAGGCCGAGGCGCTGGGCGTGGAGATTTTCCCGGGCTTTGCCGCCGCCGAGGTGCTCTACAACGACGATGGTTCGGTCAAGGGGGTGGCGACCGGCAATCTGGGGCTGGGCAAGGACGGGGAGCCGACCGGGAATTTCCAGCTCGGCATGGAACTGCTGGGCAAATACACCATTTTTGCCGAGGGCGCACGCGGCCACCTGGGCAAGCAAGTGATCGCCCGCTACCGGCTCGACGCCGGGCGCGACCCGCAAAGCTTCGGCCTGGGCATCAAGGAGCTGTGGGAGATCGACCCGGCCCGCCACCGCCCCGGCTTCGTCATGCACACCGCCGGCTGGCCCCTGGACAGCAAGACCTATGGCGGCGCCTTCCTCTACCACCTGGAGGGCAACAAGGTGGCGCTGGGCTTCGTCACCGGGCTGGGCTACACCAACCCCTACCTCAGCCCGTTCGAGGAATTCCAGCGCTGGAAGACGCACCCCAACATCCGCTGGTACCTGGAGAACGACCGGGGCGAGGTGACGGCCAAGCGCCTGTCCTACGGCGCCCGTGCCATCAATGCCAGCGGCATCAACTCACTGCCCCGGTTCGTTTTCCCTGGCGGGGCGCTGGTGGGCTGCGATGCGGGCTTTCTCAACGTCAGCCGCATCAAGGGCAGCCACGCGGCGATCAAGACCGGCATGTTGGCGGGCGAAGCCGCCTATGCCGCCCTGGCCGAAGGCCGCCAACATGACGTGCTGGACGACTACCCCGCCGCCTTCGAGGCAAGCTGGCTGCACGCCGAGCTGCACAAGGACCGCAACTTCAAGAACTGGTTCCGATACGGCCTGTCGGTGGGCACGCTGATGAACGGCTTCGAGCAGTTCGTGCTGCGCGGCCACATGCCCTGGACGCTGCGCCGCACCAAGGCCGACCACGAATACCTTCGGCCTGCCGCCGAGTGCCAGCCCATCGACTACCCCAGGCCCGATGGCAAGCTGACGTTCGACCGCCTCTCCAGCGTGTTCATCAGCAGCACCAACCACGAGGAGAACCAGCCCGCACACCTGACGCTCAAGGACGCCAGCGTGCCGGTACAGGTCAACCTGGCGCAATACGCCGGGCCGGAGCAGCGCTACTGCCCGGCCGGGGTGTACGAGTTCGTGGCCGACGAGGCCCAGGCGGGCAGCCAGCGCCTGCAGATCAACGCGCAGAACTGCGTGCACTGCAAGACCTGCGACATCAAGGACCCGACGCAGAACATCGTCTGGGTCACGCCCGAAGGCGGCGGCGGGCCGAATTACGCGGGCATGTAACGCGGGCATGTAAATACTCCAAGCCGCTATCCGAAGGATAGCTTTCGGCGCTCTCCCCACAAAGGAGAGCGCCGTTTTTTCTTGCAAGCTAGGGCTGCGCCGCCCCGTCCCCCTCGCCGTCCTGCCCGGCGTTGATCCAGTCATCGTCGATGCGCTGCATGTTGCCCAGGATTTTCAGCAGGTAGTGAAGCGTGTGGGTGACGTCGTTGACCGAGAAGTCGCCCAGGATTTCCTGGTAGTAGGCCAGGATTTTCGGACGCGCCAGCACGTGCCAGACGTGCTGGCCCGATTCCGTCATGGTCACCAGCCGCGAGCGGCGGTCGCGCTCGTCCGGCACCACGGCGACGTGGCCGTCGCGTTCCATCCGGCCGATCAGGCCGGACAGGTTCTGGCGGCTGACCATCAGGTACTTCGCCAGGTCGCCAATGCTCATGCCGCCCTCGGCCCGTCCCCGCGACAGCGCACCGAGAACGGCCCACTGCTGCGTCGTCAGCCCTTCTTCCTCCACCGCCCTGGTACCGGTTTTGTGCAACATATTTGCACATTGATAGAGCCGAAAGAACAATCTGTTGGCCAGTTCCATCTTGGCAACGTCATCGGAATTACCAGGGTTATCCATGATATTTCTCCTGATTTTGACGCTTGCACCGGAAAGCCACCTTCCCTAGAATTTCCGTAAACATATTTACTTATTTGGCTGTTGCTACACCGCATCATCGGCCAAGCCAACCAACCTAGCAAACCATAGGACATGCAATGAAACGCTTTGAAGACAAGACCGCCATCGTCACCGGCGGCGGCGGTGGTATCGGCAGCGCATCCTGCCTGCGTCTGGCCGCCGAGGGCGC
>CABIIJ010000044.1 GCA_902175065.1 uncultured Comamonas sp.
AGAACCGTTGATACCGTAAATATTTGGGTATAGGCAGTCCATACTTCTCATCGCCAAAATAAGCACTGGTGCCACTTTTTTCAGGAAAATAAATCCCTAGAAGGGGGCCGAACAATTCTCCATTGGGCTGATAAACTAATTGTCGCATGTCGGTGTCATAAGTTGCACTGACAAGCAGTTCACCGCCTCTTGGAATTCCTCTGAATTTTTTTCTTAATGCCTCATCCTCTGCACTTAATCCAAACCGCTCAGACGATGGTGGTGTGTGGGTAGCGCATCCCCACAGCGGAAGAGTGGCCAAGGTGAGCAAGGAATTTCTACGGGCCAGGGATATATTTTCCAGGGACATGACTTTCATCTCCTTTTTACAGTTCATAACCATTGTCCAGCAGCCAGCGGATATAGCTGGGCAAATCGACGGTGCCCGTGCGATTGCAATTTCCTGGGGTGGCAGGGGTGCAAGGATTTTTTTCGGATGGTGCACGGTTTTGCAGCTCCGGAATTTGGTTGCTGGGCATGGTGCTTTGCGGTGTGGGGATCCCCTCTTTATCTTTACCCCGGTCGTCGTAGTGAATAAACCGGTAAGTATCCGCATTGGCCATGCTGGTGGCACCGCCGGTCTGGCTGGCATTGCTAAAACTTTGGGTGCGCTGGGTGCTGCCACCGACTGCTCCGCGCACTTCCCGGTCTTCTATGGGGAACTTGTAGATATCGTATTCAATATCCGGATAGGTGTTGCTATTTCCCGTTGGGATTTTGATGACGATTTCTGGCGGTGCGGTATTGGGATTGCCAAAGCGCATGGTATTGGCTTGGTCATGCAAGATGGCTGTGCCTTCCATACGAATAGAAGAAGTGTCCATTACTACCCCAGCATTGGTGGCTTGCCGCAGCATCCAGGCCAGGGCGACATCGGAGAGCACTCCCCCATCGGCATAGCCGCCGCCGATATCGGAGTGCGCCCCGATGAAGCCCAGCTCTATGCGTATCTGGCCCGGGGTATTGCTGCTCGCTCCAATGGATTGGAGAGGGAAGCCGCCATAGTGATCGTCTTGAGGCAGGTGCAAGCGTGTTTTATCCCACAGGGGGAAGTTTCTAATCGGGGCTGTCCAGAAAGCTTCTTCCCCTGCCGGGCCGCTGCTTCTGTGTTCATTCAAAGCTACGGCATGGGCTACATAGGCAAACTGGCTGGGAATAGAGAGGTTGTAGCTGGTTTTGCTGAAATTGGTCGACAGCACCGTGTCAAAAATCCCCATAAACCGAAAATTGACGACTTGGCAGCCCCATTGTCCTTCCAGAATATTTCCATCGCTATCATGCTTTTGATACCAAATCGCCCCATCCTTGAGCATACCCACCAGCCGGTTCGCAAAGTCCCGTGCCTGGGCCGCCCCCCGGCTAAAGCCGACGATGTCGATATTCATGGCTTCGTTATTGTTTTCAAAAGCTTCGGCGGCATCGACAAAATACAGCAACATGCGCTCAATGCGTGCCGGGCCGGAGTAATTGCCGCCCCGGTCTGGAATTTTTACGATCCAAGGCACAAGGGTTTTGTCGTATTCTTTAGAAATAATATCGCCATAGGTATCGCGGCCTTTATGGTCGGTGCCTACGCCTGTGACGTATTTATTGCCACCTTCATCTTTATATAAATCTCGAAAATTCACCACATTGGTAAGAGCATCGGGATTACTCTCATCATTGCCCGTCCCATCAAACGCAAACAGCACCAGCCCATCCGGATCCACCAACCCCAGCGGGTTATTGGCCACATAGGCATAGGCATTCGGCCCATCAGGATGGCCCAGCGGGTCGGGCGTTAAATACGCCCCCTGGGCCGGGTCGTAATAGCGCTGGCGGTTGTAGTGCAGGCCGGTTTCTTCATCAAAGTATTGCCCCGGCAGGCGGATATTGAGGGTGAAGGTGTTGTTGGGTTTTTTTTGGCCGTTTTGAATCGAAGCAGCCCCAAACGGTGCATAGCTGGCTTGCCACACCAGTTCACCGTTTTCGTTTGTGGCCGCTTCCGGTGCGCCCAGGTGGTTGCTGTGGATATAGGCCAGGGTGGCGTTGTTGGGCAGGTAGCTGGAGAGCAGCGCTTTAACGTCCGCCCACAGGCCAATGGTTTGCTCCAGTGGTTCGGTGCTTGGCTCCACGGTTTGGGCCAGCTTGGCCCCCTTGGGCGTATCAATGACAGCCAGCAGCAGATCGGCCAGGTAGATGTATTGGCGTTCCATGTGGCCGCTGGCGTTCAGCTCTGCCAGCAGGTGGCGGTCTGCGCTGTAGAGGTAGCCGGTGCTGTGCCCGCCAGCATCTTTGGCGATGCGCAGGCCCCGGTGGTCGTAGCGGTAGCGGGCTATTTCAGCGTTGTTTTGGCTGATGGCTATCAGGCGGCCCAGGCTGTCCCACTGGTAGCTGCGCTGGCCTTGCCCGGTGGGCTGGCCGTTGGGATTGTAGGCGGTGGCTGCATCCTGGTTGGTGGGGCGGCCTTGGGCATCCCAGGCGGTGCCGGTGGTGCCAGCGCTCAGTTCTTGCTGATTGTTGGTGTGCTGGGCCAGTACTCGGCGCTGGCCTTGGTAGGCGTAGCGCCAGACCTGGGTGTCTTGCTGCCCGGTCTGCACCCCGGCCACAAGCTGGCCTGCGCCGTCATAGGCCCAGTAGCGTTGTTCTGCTCCGCCGGGGCGGCTGCGCTGGCTGTGCAGCAGCAGGCCGTCGCCGCTCCACAGGTAGCGTTCGTCGAAGAAGGCCAGGGTGGCAGGGGTGGTTGCACTGGTGGTTGGGCTGCTGGCCTGGGCGTTGCCGATGCCCAGCAGGCGCTGCACGACCGAGGCGGTGGCGGGCCACAGAGGTGTTTGTGTTTGGGCCTGGGCGTGCAGTTGGCGTTTGCCAGTGCTGGGCCTGCTGTGGACGATACCTGCCAGGGTGCCGGTGCCATCGCGCAGCCATTGGCTGTGGATGCCGTTGCCTGCGCTGTAGCTTTGCAGGCCGGCAAGGTTGCGTTGCAGGTGGCTGGCGATGGCATCTTCTGCGGCCAGTGTGCGCAGCCACGGTCTTTGCACGGGGCTGCGCACTACGGCGATGACCTGGCCCTGGCCGTTGCGCTGGTAGTGCAGCCAGTGGCCGTCGGGCAGGCTGGTGGCGACCAGGCGGCCCTGGGCATCGTGCAGGTAGCGGGTGTGGCTGGTGGTGGGGGGGCTTTGGCCGTTGGTGGCGGTGCGGGTGATGCTGCGGCTGGCGATCAGCCCGCGCTGGTCGTAGCGGTAGTGTTCGGTTTGCGTGGGGTGTTCGATGGCCAGCAGGTGGCGGCCCTGGTAGCGCCAGCGGGTGGTTTGGTTGGTTCCGTCTGCACTGTGAATGTGCTGCTCGGTAATGCGCCCGGAGCTGTCGTAGGCGTAGCGGGCCTGGTGGCCCAGGGCATCGTGCATGGCGATGAGGCGGTCGGCCCCATCCCAGGTGAGGGTGTGGCGGCCATGTTGGCCGTCGTCGGTGAGGACGGTGCGGCCAAAGTCGTCCTGCCAGCGGGTGGGTGTGACAGTCTGGGCCTTTGAGGCCGCAGGGCGTGTTTGGCGGCTGCCGGGCAGTTCGATGCTTCTGCCGGTGGAGTCGTGGTAGGCCAGGGGACGACCCTGGTGGTCGTAGTCGATGCGGGCAAAGCGCCCGGCGTTGTCGCTCCAGCGGGTGATCTGGCCGTGGGCGTTGTAGTCCCAGGCTTCGGTGCGGGCGATGCGGCTGCTGTGCTGGCCGCTGGCGGTGGTACGGCTTTCGCTGTCGTAGCTGCGGGTGTGCAGCAGGCCCAGGGCGCTGGCCTGCCAGATGGGGCGGCCTGTGCTGTCGAATTGCTGGGCCAGGGTGGGGGTGTAGGCTGCGGCGGTTTGCAGCAATGCGGTCAGTTCGGGGGGCAGGGCTTCATTGGGGTTGTGGCCGGTGCCGGTTTCCACCATTTGGCCCAGGGCGTTGTAGCGGTAGCTGCGCACCTGGGGCTGTTGCCATCCTGCAGCGGTGCTGATGATGTGGGTGATGCGGCTTTGGCTGTCGTAGGCAAAGTGGGTGGCAAAGCCTGCGTCGTTGCGCACTTGGGCCAAGCGCCCTGCACGGTCGTGTTGCAGATGGTGCTGGTTGCCGCCGGGGTTGGTGATCTGAACGATGTGGTTGCCCTTGCCATCCCATTGCAGGCGGGTAATGTCCGAATCCCCCGGCTGCCCCTTCGGCCCATTGGCCAGCGGCCCGTCCACCTCCACCAGCAGGCTGCGGCCATTGATTTCTTCATACCGGTACCGGGTGGTGCGCTCTATGGCGGTCGGCTGCTGCTGCCCTGCGCCGTCGATGGGGCTCAAGCCCCGGTGCGTCAGCTCTGTGATCTGCCCGGCTGCGTTGTAGCGCAGGGTCAGTTGTTGTTGTTGCCCGGCAACGACGCTGGGGCGGGTGATGCGGGTG
>CABIIJ010000045.1 GCA_902175065.1 uncultured Comamonas sp.
CCCCATGACAGCCCTTCCCCCCTGCATCCACATCGTGGACGACGACCCGGACATCCGCGACGGCCTGGCCTGGCTGTTCGACTCGCGCGGCTGGCGCAGTTGCGGCTGGGCCAGCGGCCCGGCCTTCATCGCAGGCATCGCCGCCCAGGCCCCCGACTGGGGCGAGGCGGTGGTGCTGCTGGACGTGCGGATGCAGCCCTGGTCCGGGCCGGTGACGTTCGAGCACTTCAAGCCCCTGGGCTGCCCCTGGCCGGTGCTGTTCCTCACCGGCCACGGCGACGTCGGCACCGCCGTGCAGGCCGTGAAGAACGGCGCCTGGGACTTTCTGGAAAAGCCGTTCCAGGACAACCTGCTGGTCGATCGCGTCGAGCAGGCCCTGCAGGCGGCTGCCAGCCAGACCCAGGCCCAGCGCCACACGCAGCGGCTGCGCCAGGCGCTGGCCAGCCTCAGTCCGCGCGAGCGCGAAGTGCTGGACGAGCTGCTGCGCGGCCACTACAACAAGAACATTGCCGAGCACCTGGGCATCACCCAGCGCACGGTGGAATTCCACCGCGCCAACATCTTCGAAAAAATGGGCGTCGAATCGGCCATCGAGCTGGCCCACCAGCTGGGGCAGTTGCAGTCGCTGGACGGGGACACGCATTAGCGAAAAGGCAAAAGGAAAGATGTCCACACTCGCCCTCTACATCGCCACCGCACTGGCCGAAATCATGGGCTGCTACCTGCCCTACCTGTGGCTCAAGGAAGGCAAGTCCGCCTGGCTGCTGCTGCCCGCCGCCATCAGCCTGGCCATGTTCGCCTGGCTGCTGACCCTGCACGACACCGCCGCCGGGCGCGTTTACGCGGCCTATGGCGGCGTCTACATCGGCGCGGCCATCGCCTGGCTGTGGGCCGTCGACGGCGTGCGCCCCACCGCCTGGGATGCCGCCGGCGCACTGGTGGCGCTGGCGGGCATGGGCATCATCATGTTCCAGCCAAAATAAATAGCTGCTTCCACTGGAAAACAAACGATTTCAGATAAAAAATCATCTGAAATCTTTTATTTATCAGCGGTAAAAGCTTCTTTTATTGATTTTCCTGCTCCCCGGTCAGAACGGCCCGGTTGCGCCCGGCCTGCTTGGCAGCGTACAGGGCGGCATCGGCGGCAGCCAGCAATGCCTGCGGTGCGCCGTCCTGATCAAACGTCCACACCGCCACGCCCACACTGATCGTGACCCACGGGGCCACGGGGGAGGCCGCATGTTCCAGCCGCAAGGCCGCCACGCTGTCGCACAGCGCCCGGGCCTTGGCCTGTGCGGCCTGCCAGTCCATCCCGGGCAGCAGGCAGACGAACTCCTCGCCCCCGAAGCGGGCCAGCAGGTCGTGGGCGCGGCCCATGTGCTGCTGCAGGGCCTGGGTCACCTGGCGCAGGCAGGCATCGCCCGCAGGGTGGCCATAGCGGTCGTTGTACTGCTTGAAATGGTCGATATCGACCATGCACAGCGCCAGGCTCTGACGTTGGCGCCGGCCGTCGCGCCAGGCCTGGGCCAGGGCGGCATCGAAGTGGCGGCGGTTGGCGATGCCGGTCAGCCCGTCGTGCAGCGCCGAGGCCCGCAACTGGTCGCTGTGCCGCTTGAGCAGCAGGTGCGTCTGCACCCGCGCCCGCACCACGGCGTGATTGACCGGCTTGGTGATGAAGTCCACCCCGCCGGCGGCCAGTGCGGCCGATTCCTCCTCCGGCGCCGACTGGGCGGTGACGAACAGCACCGGAATGGCCTGCGTGCGGGGGTCGGCCTTCAGGCGCCGGCACACCTGCAGCCCGTCCATGCCGGGCATGACGACATCCAGCAGGATCAGCTCGGGCAAGGGCTGGGTCCGGCAGAAGTCGAGCGCCTGCTGGCCGCTGTGAACGATGGCGACGGCGTAATCGGGCTGCAATATCCGCTGCACGACCAGGGCGCTGTCCGGCTGGTCATCGACCAGCAGCACCCGGGGGAGCTGGGCACCGGCCGGCAGCGCGGGGGATGGCGGATCCCCGGCCTGCGGCCACTGCGCCAGCAACGCCTGCAACTGCCGGCAGTCGTACTGCAGCCGCACATCGAGCTGCGCCAGCGCCGGGGCCAGTGCCTGCATCGGTAGGTCCCGGGGCCGGGCATCGGCAGTCTGCTGCGGCACCAGCGCCTGCACCTGCGCGGCGGCCTGCTGCAACGCCATGGCCCCCAGGGTGGCGGCCTGGCCTTGCAGGGTATGCAAATGCAGGCGGGCGGTTTTCAGCGCCCCCTGCGCCAGGGCCTGGCGCACCGCGGTGGTGCCCGCCTGGTTCTCGTGCAGAAAGATGCGCAGCAGCCGCACGAACAGGCCGGTGTCGTTGTCCAGCCGCTCCAGGGCCGCGCCCACGTCGATGCCGTCCGGCGCAGCGGGAGGCGGGACGGGCCGGGACGGCGCCTCGGGGCGCCAGGGTGGCCGGGCCGCCAGCGCCGGGGCGCAGTGCACCAGCAAGGTGTTCCACAGGATTTGCTCGTCCACCGGCTTGGGCACCAGCGCCTGCATTCCGGCGGCCAGGCAGGTGGCAATGTCCTGCTCGCTGGTATTGGCCGTCATGGCGATGATGGGCAAACCGGCAAAGCGCGGGTTCTGCCGCAGCAGGCGGGTGGCGGTGATGCCGTCCATGCCGGGCATCATCATGTCCATCAGCACCACGTCGTAGGTGCCATCGGCGGCTTGTTCGAGCATCTGCACGGCCTGCTGCCCGTCGCAGGCCTCGGCGCACTGCACGCCGGCATCGGCCAGCAGCTCGCTGCCCACCAGCCGGTTGAGTTCGTTGTCGTCCACCAGCAGCACCCGCAGGCCCTGCAGCGCATCCGGGGACGGGGTGGAGGCCGCACGGGTCGGCACGGGCACCGCCCCGGCCTGGGCTTCCTGCACCGGCACGCGCACCCAGAAAGTGCTGCCCACCCCGCTTTGGCTGCGCACGCCCAGCGTGCCGCCGAGCAATTGCGCCAGGCTGTGCGAGATGGCCAGCCCCAGGCCGGTGCCGCCGTAGCGGCGGCTGATGCTGGCATCGGCCTGCTGGAAGGGCTGGAACAGCCCTTCGATCTGCGCAGGACTCAGGCCGATCCCCTGGTCGCTGACTTCGCCCAGCAGCCAGCACTGCCCACCTGCCTGCTCCAGCCCCAGCCGCAAGTGGACGGTGCCGCGCTCGCTGAACTTGATGGCGTTGCTGGCAAAGTTGAACAGTATCTGGCGCAGCCGCAGCGGGTCGCCCAGCAGCACCGGGGGCTGGACGTGGGTTTCGGTCAGCAGGATCAGGCTTTTGGCGGCGGCCTTGCCGGCCAGCAGCACGCGCACGTCGTCCAGCAGTTGCGGCGGTGCAAAGGGCACGGCCTCGACCTGCAGGTAGCCGCCTTCGATCTTGGAAAAATCCAGGATGTTGTTGATGACGCCGAGCAAATGCTCCCCGGCCCGCTGGATTTTCTCCACCCGCCCCTGCTGGTCGTGGGGCAAGGGGCGGCGCAGGCTCGACTGCGCCAGGCCGATGATGGCGTGCAGCGGGGTGCGGATTTCATGGCTCATGGTGGCCAGGAAGCGGGATTTGGCCAGGGCCAGTTGCTCGGCCTCGGCCTTGGCCGCCTCCAGGTAGTCCGAACGCTGCAGGGCGGCGCGGAAAATCTCCAGGGCCTGCGCCATCTGGCCCACCTCGTCGCGGCGGTCGGTGTGTGCAATCGTCTGTGCGTAATCGCGCTGCGCCAGGCGCTCCATGGCGCCGGTCAGTGCCTTCAGGGGCCGGGTAATGCGTGTCAGGGACAGCCAGACCGCCAGGCCGATGACGGCAGTCAGCGCTGCGCCGAACGCCAGCGCCGTGTTGCGCAGGGTTCTCTGGGTGGTGGCCCCCAGCGCCTGCGAAGCACTCTGAAAGCGCTGGACGGTGTCGCTGCGCACCTGTTCCATGTTCGCACGCAGCCCGGCCAGCAGCGGCTCGAACTGCCCGTGGATGATCTCCAGCGCCCGGTCGCCGCGCCAGCGGGCGGCAGCGCTGACGGTGGCCTCGGCCAGCGTGAACAGTTGCTCCTCCTGCGCCTGGATGGTGTCGAGCTGCGCGGCAGCGGCCGGCAGCAACGGGCGGGCCTGGGCCATCTTGGCCTGGAAGCTTGCCTGCTGCGCGTCCAGCACCGCCAGGGCGGCCCGCATGGCGGCGGCCTCCTGCTCGGTGAGCACGGCAAACACCAGGCGACTGGCATCGTTCAAATCGTTGGTGGCCTCGGTCACCAGCACGGCGGCGCGGGCTTCGCGGTCCAGCAAGGCGCGGTAGTCGCGGTCCACCGTATACAGGTGCGCCAGGGAGTAGACGGTGATCGTGAACGCCAGCGTGCCCAGCAGCGACACCAAGAAGACGATCTTGCCCGTCAGCGAAAGGTTGCGGAAAAAGTCCATGGGGCCGCCCTCTCCCCGGCCCTACCGGCCCGCCGCCACGGCCTGCCGGGGCCGGGCTGCGGCGATCACCGCCGTCAGGCGCTGCACCGCCTGGGCATCGGAAATGCGGCCAAGGAAGTGCGCACTGATCACCGCGTACATGGCATTCTTCACCTCGGGCGGGTTGGCATTGCCCATGGCGATCGACCCCATCAGCGTGCGCTGCAGGTTGGCGCGGCGCATGTCGCTGACGGCCTGCTGCCCGCAGCGGTTGAATCTTTCGCGCGACACATCGACCCGGGCCGGAATGGCCCCGGTGGCGATGTTCAGTTCGGTCTGCATCTCCAGATCCATCAGCACGCGGGCGAACGTCTGGCGCACCTGCTCGCCCGCCACGCCATGCAGGGCCTCCTGGAAAAACATGTACTGGTCGGCATTGAACAGGAACATGCCTTGCGTGTCCGGGAAGCGCAGGCATTCGTAATCCCGCCCCGGCTGCAACCTGTGCGCGGCAAATTCGCCATCGACCCAGCTGCCCTGCACCTGCAGCAGGGCCTGGCCCTGGCGCACCTGGTCGGTGGCGGCATCCCAGGTGCGGGTGCCCGGCAGGCGCACGGCATAGCTGCGCAGCACGCGCATCCGCCGAAAGACTTCGGCCAGGACATCATTGCCCTGCAGCGCCTCCGGCTCCAGCTCCAGAAACGCCCGGCGGTAGAACTCGGCGCCCCCGGCGCCTGCGGCCACCGACTCGAACAGCAGCGTGTGCTCCCAAGCATCCGGGCCAATGGCCAGCGGCACCATCCCGGCAGCCCGGGCCTGGGCCAGCAGGCGCACCAGATCGTCCCAGGTATCGGGGGCGGCAGCGCCCAGCTGGCGAAACAGCGCCGCATTCACCCACAGCCAGTTGGTCGAATGGGCATTGATCGGCGCCGCCACCCAATGCCCCTGGTACTTGGACAGGTGCTGGATGCCCAGCGGCACCACCGCATCCCACTCCTGCGCCCGGGCCACATCGTCCAGCAGCGCCAGCTGCCCCTGCTGCGCCCAGGCATGGATGTCATAGCCGATCACCTGCGAAGCCATAGGCGCCTGACCCTGCGCCACCCAGCGCTGCAGCACATCGCCAAAACGGCTGGTGCCGCTGCCCGCCACCACCCGCTGGCGCCATTGCAGCCCCTGGGCCTGGGCATGGCGGCGGATGACATCCAGGCTGGCCTGCTCGCCGGGCGACACCCACCAGCTGGCAATGTCGATCACCGGCGCAGGCGTGCCCGTTTGGGCCAGCGCACTGGCACCCAGGCACATGCCGACCACCCAACCCAACCACCGATGCCGCAGCATGCTGTCTTCTCACTTGTTTTGAAACGAAAAGTGAAAGACTAACCGCTGGTTGCAATTTGCCGGTGCCCCGAATTTTTAAAGTTTGTCAATCATCGAAATGAATGAAAAAAAGTAGCTTGTTTCACTGAAAAACAATGATTTTCATAGTGAAAACATTGCAATTTCCTTATTTCATCAGTGGTAATAGCTACTCTTTAATGCGCCACCGTCCTGGAGAACAGGTTGATCACCAGCACCCCCGCAATGATCAGCCCCAGGCCCAGCAGCGCCGGGGCATCCAGGCGCTGGCCCAGCCACAGCCAGCCGACGATGGAAATCAGCACGATGCCCACGCCCGACCAGATGGCGTAGGCCACGCCGGTAGGGATGGTTTTCAGGGTGTGCGAAAGGCAATAGAAAGCCAGCGCATAGCCCAGCACCGTAATCAGGCTGGGCCAGAGCCGGGTAAAGCTGTCCGAGGCCTTGAGCGCCGAGGTGCCGATCACCTCCGCCACGATCGCCGTGCCCAGGTAGGCATACGCCACCACGGCAGAAGACGCCATGGCTAGCGCCCCTCCGGCAATTTCTCGATGCTGCCCGAGCGCAGCACCCGGCCATCGGCGCCAAAGGTGACGGTGAACACCATCTCCCGCGTGGGCGGATCGATCCAGCGCCAGTCCCAGTCGGTCTCCTGCTTCAGATCGTAGGTCATGCGCTTGGCCGGCTGGCCCAGCAGGCGGCGCACCTGCTCCTGGCTCATGCCCGGCTGCACCTGCGCAAAGACCTGCGGGGCGAGCACCTGGCGCAGGGCGCTCATCCGGCCATCGGCACCGATGGTGATCATGAAGTTCTGGTGCCCCATGGGCTGGCGGTTGTATTCGAAAGTGCGGGCACCATCCTGCTCGGGCCAGATGGTGGCGGGTTCGCCAAACTGGGCGCGGACATCGGCTTCGGTCGACAAGCCTTCCTCCAGCGCATCGATGCGCTGCTGATCGCAGCCGAGCAGCGCCAGCAAACTGGTGCCGACCGCGCCAGCGGCCAGCCACAAGCGATGGAACATGGGCCTTCCCCCCTTCTTTTGTCGAAAAATCCGGGGGAGCCTAACAGCCCGTTGCATCTTTACAGCAAGGAAAACGAAAAAAGCACTTGAATGAGATCAATTCATATTTAAAATACGAATCATTCTTGTTTTGGAGACTCTTTCTATGTGCGACGCCTGCAGCACCCCCGCCGCCACACCCACCGGTTCGCGCCGCCGCCGTTTGTGGGATCTGCCCCAGCAATGCCATTGCCCGGTGATCGGCGTGTGCTTCCCCCTGGCGCGGCTGCGCCAGCTGGTGCACAAGGCCCTGGCCAATCCCCCCGTGGCCGACGACTACGACATCCACCTGGGTGCGGTGGCCGAGTGCGGCAAGCGCACCCGCCTGACCGAGCTGTTCCACAAGGACCTGGAAGCGCGGTTCGCCCCGCACATCCGCGCCTTCCGCGCCGCCAAGGATGCCAAGGCCGTCGCCCAGCTCTGGGCGCAGGCCGTGCGGCTGGGCGACGTTTCGGGCGCTTTCTGGGCCGCGCTGACCCACCCGCGCTGCGACGACGTGCTGCAGGAAGTGCTGCTGCGCGACATGCACATGCTGCAGCACCAGGCCGGTGCCGCCGTGCGCGTGGACGTGGCCCAGGTACAGGCCCTGTCCCGGGAAAACGCCGTCCTGACCCAGGAGCTGGGCAAGGTTCAGGAGCGCTGCACCCGGGTGATTACCGAAAAATCCAATGAAATCGAACACCTGCACACCGAACTGGTGCAGGCACGGGCCCACGCCATCGGCCAGGCATCGCGCATTACCTTCCTGCAGCAGGACGTCGAACGGCTGAAAAACGCCCAGCCCGAGCATGACCAGGTGACCAAGCTGCAGAAAAAACTAGAGCTGCTGACGCAGCACCAGAGCCAGCTCCAGACCCAGAATGCCGAATTGCGCCACGCCCTGGCCCAGGCCGAGCGCCTGATCCGCCAGCAAGCCATCGAGGCCTTGCAACCTGCCCCGGCAGTGTCGGAGCCAGCGCCGGAGCCTGTCTTGCAGTTGCACGCAAAGAAAGTCGTGTGCGTCGGCGGGCGCCACACCAACGTGGCCAACTACCGTGCCGTGATCGAGAAAGCCGGTGGCCAGTTCGCCCACCACGACGGCGGCATCGACGACAAACACAGCGCCCTGGATGCGGTGCTGGCCGCCGCCGACCTGGTGATCTGCCAGACCGGCTGCATCAGCCACAACGCCTATTGGCGCGTAAAGGACTTTTGCAAACGCACCGGCAAGCAGTGCGTGTTCGTGGACAACCCCAGCGCCACCTCGTTCAGCCGCAGCCTGCGCGGCGTGCAGCTGGAGGCTGCGCCCGCCACTGCGCCGGAGTAACCCCCGTCCAGCGTTTGAAGGCCCGCCAGAACACCGCCGGCTCGGCAAAGCCCAGTTGCTGGCCGATGTCGGCCAGCGGCTGCCCGGTCTGCGCCACGGCCTGCAGGGCCAGCTCGCGCCGGGCACCGTCGAACAATTGCGCAAAACTGGTGCCCTGCGCCTGCAGGCGCCGTGCCAGGGTGCGTTCGCTGCACCCCACGGCCTGGGCAGCCATGGCCCGCGTCGGCACGCGGCCGCTTTGCCAACTGCCCACCAGCCAGGTGCGCAGCGCCTGCTGCCAGTCGGCCTGGCTACTCAGCGCGGCCAGCCGCTGGGTGGCGTGGCGGTGGTGGTCGCCTGCCAATTGCGCATCGGCCTGGGGCAAGGGGGCATCCAGCACGCCATTGGCTAGCAGCAGCCCGCTGAAGGCCTGCTCGAACTGCACGGCGCAGCCAAACGCCGCGTGGTAGCCAGCCGCCGGGCCGATGCGCGGCTGGTTGAACTGCACGGCCTGCGGGCGCAAGGGCTGACCCGTCAGCCGCCGCGCCAGCGCCAGCACGGTGGCCAGCACGGCCTCGATCTGGTGCGGACTGAAGGCCAGCGTGCCCTGGCTCGGGTGGTAGATGAGCCAGCTGGCCTGGCTGCCCGCCAGCATTTGAAAACGCCCGCCATCGCTGATGAGCCGCTGGTATTTCTGCACCCAGCCGATGGCCGCCCGCAGGCTGGAGGCCGATTGCAGCACATGGCCCACCACGCTGAAATTGCCCAGCTCCGCCTGGGCGCCGACTTTCAGGCCGAAGCTGGCATCCCCGGTGCATTGCGCCGCCGAGCGCCACAGGCGGGTCAGATGGTCCATGGGCCAGCGCTCGCGCTCCAGCGCATCGAGGGGCAGGCCTGCCTGCGCCAATAGCCGTTCCTGCGGCACGCCCAACTCCCTGGCGGCCAGCAGCACGGTGTTGACCCAGCCGAGCGAGGCGGTGGCATCCAAAGTCAAATTTCCTGTCCTCCAAAGTCAATCCGTGGCGATCTTAACGGGCTATCGTGCAGAGCATTCCAAGGAGACATGGACATGGCGGTAGAGAAAAAAGCCGACGCCCTGATCATCGGCGGCGGGCTGGCCGGTATCGTCACGGCGCTGCAACTGCTGCGGGCGGGCCGCTCGGTGACGCTGGTGGACAGGGACACGCCCGAGCGCCTGGGCGGTCTGGCGCTGTGGGCCTTTGGCGGCATGGCGCTGGTGGGCACGCCCTTGCAGGCGAAGCGGAAAATCGCCGACAGCCCGGAACGCGCCCTGGCCGACTGGCTGCGTTTTGGCGAGCTGGCCGAGGACGACCACTGGCCGCACGCCTGGGCGCGGTACTACGTCGAACATTCCCGCGCCCAGGTGTACGACTGGCTGGTGGGCGAAGGGGTGAAGTTCATGCCTGCCGTGAACCTGGTCGAGCGCGGCCTGCACGGCGAGGGCAACAGCGTGGCGCGTTACCACATCGTCTGGGGCACGTCCCGGTTCATGACCTTGCGCCTGATCGCGCAGATGCACGCCGCTGGCCAGGGTGGGCGGCTGACCGTGCTGCACCGCCACCGCGCAACCGCACTGGAGCGCACCGGCGGGCGCGTGGCAGGCGCGGTGGCGATCGACGAAACCACCGGGCGCGAGGTGCGCCTGCACGCCCCGGTGGTGGTGCTGGCCGTGGGCGGCATCAACGGCAGCCACGCGCAGGTGCGGCGCAACTGGCCTGCGG
Organism: uncultured Comamonas sp.; assembly: GCA_902175065.1. GTDB lineage: Bacteria > Pseudomonadota > Gammaproteobacteria > Burkholderiales > Burkholderiaceae_C > Comamonas. The sequence continues at coordinate 9,836 of CABIIJ010000045.1, forward strand.
GCAGGCCGCTGCCGGCCACCATGCTCAACGGCGCCCACCCTTTTGCCGACGGGCAGATGCACCACTGGGCGGCAGAGGCGCTGGGCGCACGCATCACCCACGCGGGGGAGATGTGGAACTACGCCGCTGGCATTCCCCACCCGTTTCCGCATTTTCCGGGGCATGGGCTGTCCCTCATCCCGTGCAAATCGGCGCTGTGGCTAAACCACCGGGGCGAGCGCATCGGGCCGCAACCGCTGGTCACCGGCTTCGACACCCACTGGCTGTGCCAGCAGGTGGCCGCGCAGGAGCAGCCCTGGACGTGGCAGCTTTTGAACCGGCGCATCGCGCTCAAGGAATTTGCCATCTCCGGGGCGGAGCACAACCCGCGCATCCGCGACCGGCAGTTTTTGCGCTTTGTGCAGGAGACGCTGCTGGGCAACCGCCGCCTGGTCGCGCAGATGGCGCGGCAAAGCCCGCACTTCATCGTGGCCGATACGCTGGCGGAGCTGGCAGGCAAGATGAACCAGCTGACCGCCTCGCACCACATCCGCCCCGAGGCGCTGCAGGCCACGGCCGATGCCTTCGACGCCCTGTTTGCCCCCGGCTGCCGCCCGGAAGACGACCCCCAGGTGCGCCGCATCCTGCAGGCGCGGCAGTGGCCGCCCGACCGCCTGCGCACCTGTTCGCCTGCACCGCTGCAGCAGCCGGGGGCCGGGCCGTTCATTGCCATCCACACCCAGCTGATCACGCGCAAAAGCCTGGGCGGGCTGCAAACCGATCTGCACAGCCGCGTGCTCGATGGCGCGGGACTGCCCATCACCGGCCTGTACGGCGTGGGCGAGGCCGCAGGCTTTGGCGGCGGCGGGGCCAGCGGCAAGCGCTCGCTGGAAGGCACGTTCCTGCCCGGCTGCATCCTGACTGCGCAGGCCGCAGCGCGGGATATTCTGATGATTTAAAAACAATAGCTTGTTCCACTGATATTTATTGAATTTCAAATATTTAATACATTGAAATCGTTTATTCATCAGCGGAAAAAGCTATAAAAACAAGGAGACACGATGGAATTCGACTACCTCGTCATCGGCGCAGGCTCTGCCGGTTGCGTGATTGCCAGCCGCCTGAGCGAAGACCCGGCGACCCGTGTCTGCCTGGTCGAGGCGGGCGGGCCGGACGGCAGCGCCCTCATCCGCGCCCCGCTGGGCTTTGTGGCCGAGGCCAAGCTCAGGAAAAACTCCGTGCACTACGCCACCGTGCCGCAGCCGGGCCTGCATGGCCGCCAGGGCTTTCAGCCGCGCGGGCGCGTGCTGGGCGGCAGCAGCGCGGTGAACGCCATGATCTACTGCCGGGGCCACCGCAGCGACTACGACCACTGGGCGGCGCTGGGCAACCCGGGCTGGGATTACGACAGCGTGCTGCCCCTGTTCAAGAAGGCCGAGGACAGCGCCTGCTTCGGCGCCAATGACCACCACGGCAGCGGCGGCCCGCTGGGCGTGGACTGGCTGCGCAGCCGCTTTGCCACCACGCCGGCCTTCCTGCAGGCCTGCGCCGCGCAGGGCATTGCGCCCACGCCGGACTACAACGGCGCCCGGCAGGAAGGCGCCAGCCCCGTCCAGGTCACGCAGCGCGGCGGCGAGCGTTGCAGCGCGGCCCGCGCCTACCTCGCGCCCCATGTGCAGCGCCCCAACCTGCAGGTGCTGACCCGCACGCAGACCCTGGCCATCACCTGGGCAGGCCGCCGTGCCGTGGGCGTGCGCGTGGTGCAGGGCGGGCAGGAGCGCGTGCTGCGGGCGCGGCGCGAAATCATCCTTGCGGGCGGCGCCTACGGCTCGCCCCAGCTCTTGCTGTGCTCGGGCATCGGCCCGGCGGCACAACTGGCCCGGCACGGCATTGCCGTGCTGCACGCCCTGCCGGGCGTGGGGCAGAACCTGCAGGACCACATCACCGCCTCGCTCAACTGGCACAGCCCCCACAGCGCGGCGGGCTTCGGCGTCTGCCCCTCGGGCGCGGTGCAACTGCTGCGCGGCATCCGGGAATGGCAAGCGCAGCGCAGCGGCCCCATCACCAGCAATGTAGCCGAGGCCGTGGCCTTCCTGCGCACCGCGCCGGGCCTGCCGGCCAGCGACATCCAGCTCACCTTTGTCACCGCCATGGTCGATGACCACAGCCGCAAGCTCCACTTCGGCCACGGCTTTGGCCTGCACGTCACGCTCACGCACCCCGAAAGCCGGGGTGAAGTGCGCCTGGCCAGCAGCGATGCCCGCGACAGCCTGCTGATCGACCCGCGCTATTTCAGCGCCCCGGACGACCTGCCCCGCCTGGTGCGCGGCGTGCAAAAGGGGCTGGCGGTGATGCACGACCCCGCCCTGGCCCCCTGGCGCGGCGCCATGGTGCGCCCCCTGGCCCAGGACGACCCCGAGGCCATCGCCGAGGAAATGCGCCGCCATGCCGATACCGAATACCACCCCGTCGGCACCTGCAGGATGGGGCCGCACAGCGACCCGCTGGCCGTCGTCGGCCCCGACCTGCGCGTCCACGGCATCGACGGGCTGCGCGTGGCCGATGCCTCCATCATGCCGACGCTGACCACCGGCAACACCAACGCCCCCAGCATCATGATCGGCGAGAAATGCGCCGAACTGCTGCGCCAGGCTGCCTAGGAGTACCCCCCTC
>CABIIJ010000046.1 GCA_902175065.1 uncultured Comamonas sp.
CGACGAAGGCAAGGGCGACCTGCTGATCGAGAACCCGGACTTCGACCCGAGCAAGCCCATTGACAACACCAACAAGCCGCTGATTCCGGGCACGCCTGGGCAGCCGGTGGATCCGGCCAACCCGGATGGCCCCAAGGTGCCCGAGCGGGACGATGACCGTGCGATCGGCGTGGACAGCATTACGGTGAACGAGGGTTCCTCGCATGGCGTGTTCACGGTGACGGGTTCCAAGGGCCAGAAGGTTACGTTGGAACTGGCCGATGGCACGGCTACGGGCGGCGGTGTGGACTTCGGCAGCACGGGCAGCGACAACTTGCAGTATTCGCAGGACGGTGGCCAGACCTGGCATGACTACGTTCCCGGCACGTCGGTGGAGATCACTGGTGCCGACGGCAAGCTGCTGGTACGCACGCCTATCGTCAATGACGATCTGACCGAAATCAGCGAGGACTTCACGCTGGAGGTGAAGGTGCTGGGGGGCAAGGCCACGGCCATTGGTACGGGCACCATCCGGGACGATGGCACGGGCGAGATCTGGGTGCCGGAAGACCGGGAAGACCCGAGCAGTCCGCTCAAACCCAACCCCGATCCGGGCCAGCCCGACTATGTGGTGCCGGACGTGGACAACCGCGACCCCTCGGCACCACCTACTTCGGTGACGACGCCGGAGGACACGCCGGTCAGTGGCCGGGTGCCTGGCACCGACCCGGATGGCGATGCCCTGACCTATACCGAGAAGACCCCGCCTGCCCATGGCACGGTGGTGGTGGACAAGGACGGTTCGTACACCTATACGCCGGACAAGGACTACCACGGCCCGGATAGCTTCGAGGTCGAGGTGGACGACGGCAAGGGCGGCAAGACCACGACCACCGTGACGGTGACCGTGACGCCGGTGAACGATGCGCCGCAAGCGCCCGATTACGACGAAACCACACCGGAGGACACCCCGGTCAGTGGCAAGGTGACTGGCACCGATGTGGATGGCGACGACCTGACGTACAGCAAGGGCAGCGATCCCCGACACGGCACGGTGACGGTGCAGCCGGACGGCAGCTACACCTATGTGCCCAACCCGGACTTCAACGGTACGGACAGCTTTACCGTGGAGGTGAGCGATGGCAAGGGCGGCTGGACGACCAGCACCGTCAAGGTGGTGGTGACGCCGTTGAACGACGCCCCGACGGCTCCCCCGGTGGATGTGTCCACCAAGGAAGACACGCCCGTGACCGGCAAGGTGGAGGGCAAGGATCCTGACGGCGACGACCTGACCTATACCGAAAAGACGCCGCCTGCCAAGGGCACGGTGGTGATCGACGAAAAGACCGGTGAGTTCACCTACACGCCCGACCCCGGTACTTCGGGCAAGGACAGCTTCGAGGTGGAGGTGGATGACGGCAACGGCGGCAAGACCACGGTGACGGTTACCGTGGACGTGAATGGCCGCCCCGAAGCCGGGCCTGACCATGTGACCACGCCGGAAGACACCCCGGTCAGCGGCAAGGTGACAGGCACCGATCCCGATGGCGACGACCTGACCTACACCAAGGGCAGCGGCCCGGCCCATGGCACCGTGACGGTGAATGAGGACGGCAGCTACACCTATGTGCCCGGCCCCGACTATGTCGGCGAGGACAGCTTCGAGGTTATCGTCAAGGACGGCAAGGGCAATGAAACCACCACGACGGTGACGGTCACGGTGACGCCCGTGAACGATGACCCCACCGCGCCCAACTACTTCGAGAGCACGCCGGAAGACACGCCGCTGCACGGCAAGGTGGAAGGCAGCGATGTGGATGGCGACGACCTGACGTACAGCAAGGGCAGTGATCCCCGACATGGCATGGTGACGGTGCAGCCGGACGGCAGCTACACCTATGTGCCCGATCCGGACTTCAACGGCACGGACAGCTTCGAGGTGATCGTGGACGACGGCAACGGCGGCAAGACCACAAGCACCGTGACGGTGAACGTGACGCCGGACAACGATGCGCCGCAAGCACCTGATTACGAGCGCACTATCCCCGAGGACACGCCGCTGGTCGGCAAGGTGCAGGGTAGCGACCCGGATGGCGACCCGCTGACCTATACCAAGGGCAGCGATCCCAAGCACGGCACGGTGACAGTGAACCCGGACGGCGGCTATATCTATGTGCCCGAGCCGAACTTCCATGGCGAGGACAGCTTTACCGTGACGGTGAGCGACGGCCAGGGCGGTACCACCACGTCCACCGTGACGATCACGGTGACGCCGGTCAATGATGCACCGACGGCTCCGCCGGTCTATATCGAGACCAACCAGGGCGACCCTATCCCCGGCAAGGTGGTGGGCGATGACCCGGATGGCGACGATCTGACTTACGAGGTGGTCGATGGCCCGAGCAAGGGTACGGTGGAGATGAACAAGGACGGCACGTTCACCTATGTGCCTGAGCCGCCCTACGATGGCCCGGATAGCTTCACCGTGGAGGTGGACGACGGCAAGGGCGGCAAGACCACGACCACGGTGTATGTGAACGTGAAGCCGGACAACAAGGCACCGGAAGCGCCTGATTACGACGAAACCGTGAAGGAAGACCAGCCGCTGGTGGGCAGGATTGAGGGCACTGATCCCAACAAAGACCCGCTGACCTATACGGTGGAGGAGGGGCCCAAGCACGGCACGGTGACGTTGAACCCGGACGGCGGCTACACCTATGTACCCGAGCCGAACTTCCATGGCGAGGACAGCTTCACCGTGACGGTGGATGACGGCAAGGGCGGCAAGACCACCTCGACCGTCAATATCACCGTGACGCCGGAGAACGACGACCCGGTAGCGCCGCCCGTGCGGGTGACCACGCCGGAGGACACGCCCATCAGCGGCAAGGTGACGGGCACGGACGTGGATGGCGACGACCTGACTTACACCAAGACCAGCGAGCCGCAAAACGGCACGGTAACGGTCAATCAGGACGGCACGTTCACCTATACGCCGAACAAGGACTGGAGCGGTACCGATAGCTTTGAAGTGACGGTGGACGACGGCAACGGCGGCAAGGTCACGACCACGGTGACCGTGGTGGTGGTTCCGGAGAACGACGTGCCCGAGGCCGACCCCGTGGAGTTGAAGACCAACGACAACACGCCCGTGACGGGTAAGGTGACCGGCACCGATCCGGACGGCGATCCGCTGACTTACAGCCCTGGCCCCAATGGCCCTGGCCACGGTACGGTGACCATCACCCCTGACGGCAAGTTCACTTATGTGCCCGAGCCCGGCTTCCATGGCAAGGACAGCTTCGAGGTGACAGTGGACGATGGCAAGGGCGGCAAGATCACGACCACGGTGACGGTCGACGTGAACGGTACGCCCAAGGCCCCGCCGGTGGATCTGACGACCGACGAAGGCGTGAACGTGCCCGGCAAGGTGGAGGGTTTTGACCCGGACGGTGACAAACTGACCTACGAGGTGACGACGCCGCCGGGCCAGGGCGCGGTGATTTTTGTGCCGGAGACGGGTGACTTCATCTACGTGCCCAAGCCGGGCACCAGCGGCACCGATACCTTCGAGGTAACGGTGGACGATGGCCGTGGCGGCAAGACCACTGTGACCGTGACGGTGAACGTGCGGCCCACGCCGGCTCCGGATACGGGCAGGCCCAACGTGCCGCAGCCGCCGGATACGCAGCGCCCCGAAGGGCCGCTGTCCGGTGGTCAGGGCGGTCTGGTTTCGGGTGACGTGGCCGGTATGCCTGGGGTGTTCTTCCATTGGGACGATGTCAGCCGCGTGGCCCGTATGGATGGTCCTCTGCACCCGATCGTGTTCGTTGCGCCGACCGTGGCCGACAGCCAGGCGCAGCGGGAGCGAACCGAGCTGTTGGGCAACGACCTCGGACTGGCCCAGGCGGGCGAGTTGCAGGCGACGTCGATCGGCGCGGGCCTGGTTCTGCAACCGAGCAACGTGATCTACGTCTCCCGTGCGGTGAACGAGTCGCAGGACATTGGTTCCTTCTGGAGCCGCGTGGCACAGGCGTTGCAGGGCAACCTGCCTGCCGATGCGCCCCAGCGCCTGTTGAACGTGGCTGCCGACGCTGGCATCCCGGCTTCGTTGCAGGAGGCTGATGCGCCTGCCGCCGAGGAGCAGGACGATGGCGCCGAGCAGCCGCAGGCCGACGCCCAGACCTTGCTGTTGTTGCAGCGCTGGGCCTTGGACGACACCGCCCACGAGCAGGAGCGCCAGGCCGCCGCGCAGCAGCGCGAGCCGGTGGCAGGTTCGTTCCGCCAGCAGTTGGAGGCCCAGGCTCGCCAATTGCTCAGCCACGTCAATGGATGACGACCCGGCCCCCGCGCCGCCCGATGGGCAGGTGCGGGGGACAGTGATGGATGTGCCCCCTGACTTTTTGAAAATTTTCCCAAAAGAGAGAACCTTTCCATGAAATACCGTATGCCCCCTTTTGCTCTGCGTCTGACTGCTGCCTGCATGCCTCTGGTACTGGCGGCTTGTGGATCTGTCCAGCCCAAAGCGTTCACAGCCGAAGAACTCAATGATCGCGTGACCTCGGACATGGTGGCCATGTACAAGGATCAGGAGGTAATCGCTGCGCCGATCGACTTCCATGAAGCTGCTGCCCGTGCGCTGAAATACAACCTTGACTACAAGCTCAAGCTGATGGAGACGGCCTTGAGCCGCAATCTGCACGATGTGTCCACTTACGAAATGCTGCCCCGGCTGGTAGCGGGTGCGGGCTATGCCCACCGCAACAACGATTCCGGCGGTACGTCCATCGGTATCGAGGATCGCCAGCAGTCGTTGCGCCCCTCGACCTCGCAGGAGCGTGATCACTCGATGGCGAACCTGTCGTTCTCGTGGAATGCGCTGGACTTCGGCGTGTCGTACTTCCGCGCCCAGCAGAAGGCCGACCAGGTGCTGATGGCTGAGGAGCGTCGGCGCAAGGTCATCCAGAACGTGCTGCAGGACGTGCGCAACAGCTACTGGCGTGCGCTGGGCGCACAAAAGCTGCTGACCCGCGTGGACACACTGCTGGAACGGGTGAACAAGGCGCTGGTGCGGGCCAAGGAGATCGAGAAGCAGGGTCTGATGCCCCAGGCCCAGGTGCTTGGCTACCAGCGTGCCTTGCTGGACGCGGTGAACACCCTGACGTTGCGCCGCCAGGATCTGGAATTGGCCAGGGCCGAGCTGCGTGCCCTGATGTCGGTGGCTCCTGGCGTGAACTTCACGCTGGCCGAGCAGGCCGAGCTGTCCCTGCCCCGCATTCCCGTGAACGTGGAAGCGCTGGAGCGCCTGGCCCTGGAAAAGCGTCCGGAGATCATGGAGGAGTGGTATCGCAAGCGCGTGACGGAGAATGACATCAAGGCGGCCAAGGTGTTGTTGTGGCCCAACATCAGTCTGGATGCGGGCTGGCAGTACGACTCGAACAAGTACAACTACAACAGCAGTTGGTTCGATACCGGCCTGCGCGTGTCCTGGAACTTGCTGAAGCTGACGCAATACCCGGCGCTGAAACGTGCCCACCAGGCCCAGAACGATACCGACGACATGCGCCGTCTGGCCTTGTCGATGGCCGTGCTGACGCAGGTGCGCGTGGGCGTGCAGCGCTATGGCCTGTCACTGCAGGAGCTGGAGTTTGCCGAGGAAAGCCTGCGTGTGGACCAGCGCCTGCTGAACTATGCCCAGGCCGCGGCCAAGAGCCAGTTTGATTCCGAGCTGGAAGTGATCCGCACGGAAGCCCGCGCCCTGCTGGGCGAGTACCAGCGTTATGCCGCATACTCCAATGCCCAGGCCGCCTGGGGACGGTTGTACAACTCGGTCGGTCTGGACATCCTGCCTGAAACGGTGGAGGGCCACGATGTGAGCACCTTGGCCGCAGCGATGAAGGATACGATGAGCCAATGGCAGCAAACCGTGTTCCAGGCCGCTGCGCAACAGCAATAACGGTCGATTCGGCTGCAATGACGAAAATGAAGTATTTCCCCTGGATGGTGGCCTGCGCTGCCTTGTGTATTGGCGGTCTGGCCCAGGCGCAGCAGGCAGCGCCTGCCGGCCAGCCCTCTTTATCAACCGAGACAGCACCCAAGCCGCCGGTGGCGGGTGTTGCCAGCGCTGTTCCGGCAGCGCCCGTGGCAGACCCCCATGCCATCCGGGTGCTGCTCAGTCCGGAGCTGGAAACTGTGCTGGCGGCACCGATGCTGGGGCGGGTGGCCAATGTGCATGTGGGCTTGGGCGAGAAAGTGGGCAAGGGCAAGACCTTGCTCGGTTTTGATTGCAGTGAAGCCAATGCCCGCCTGCGGATAGCCCAGGCCGAGTATGCCAATGCCAAGGAAACGCTGGATGCCAAGGAACGCCTGCGCAAGCTGGATGCGGCGGGGGATACCGAGGTGATGCTGGCCAGAACCATGGCCGACAAGGCCAAGGCGGCCATCAGCCTGAGCCAGGTGCAGACCAGCCAGTGCGTGGTGAAAGCGCCCTTTGCAGGCCATGTGGTGAAGCTGCACGTCAAACCGGCCCAGGGTGTCAATGTCGGGGTACCGTTGCTGGAAATGGTCAGCGATGGGCCTTTGAAGCTGCGCCTGAACGTCCCTTCGCGCTGGCTTCATGCCTTGAAGGTGGGAACGGCCTTTGAAGTAGCGATCGACGAGACGCGCAAGACCTATCCGGCCAAGGTGACTGCCATCAACGCCCGGGTGGATGCGATTGCCCAGACGGTGGAGCTGGAGGCGCATATCGAAGGTCAGCCAGCTGAACTGCTGGCCGGGATGAGCGGCGTGGCACGCTTCCCCGATGCCGTTCAGCAATAAGGTTGTGCGCAGACCATGAGCCATGCCAGTCCTTCGGCGGCCAGCCTGGTCGCCCAGTTGGAAGCGCGTGCCCGCGCCGCGAATACGCCGGCAGAACTGGCGTTTTCGATTGCCAACGACACCTTGCCTCTGCTGGGCTTCCGTCAGGCGCTGGTGCTGGCGGGCAGCGGCAAGCAGGCACGGCTGCAAACCGTTTCCGGGTTGGCCTTGCCCACCGAGGACAGCCCTTATCTGATCTGGCTGCGCCGCTGCTGGCCCTGGATGCAGCAGCAGGTGGGTGAAGCGGGGGGCTGGCTGCCTGCTCCGGGCAGTGCTCCCGATGCCTCTCCCGGTATCTCTCCCGCTCCGATGCCTGTCGATGGCGGCCGCGCCTCTGCGGGGGATGCAGCCCCGCAATCTGCCGCTGCTGCTGCGGCGGCGCCTGCCGAGGTGCTGGACGGCTGGGCCGAATGGTGGCCGCAGGGCCTGTATGCCGTGCCCCTGCGCCGCCGCGACGGTGCCGTGCTGGCGTGGGCGGCGTTTTTGCTGGAGCAGCCGCCTACCCCCCTGCAGCAGCAGGCGCTGGCCCATCTGGCCGTGCAGTGGGGATATTGCTGGGAAATGCTTGGCGGCAAACCCCGCGTTGGCCTGCGCCAGCGCTGGCAGGCCCTGGGGCGCAAGCGCCATGTGCTCTGGCTGGTCTTGGCGGTGCTGCTGGTCATGCCGGTGCGCCAGTCGGCCTTGGCACCGGCCGAAATCGTGGCCCTGGATGCCACGACGATTGCCTCCCCCCTGGATGGGGTGGTGAAGGCCTTCCACGTTCGGCCCAATCAGGCGGTGCAGGCCGGGGATCTGCTGTTCTCCCTGGATGACACCACCTTGCGCAACCGGCTGGAGGTGGCGACCCAGTCGGTCGCCGTGGCCGATGCCGAGTGGATGGCTGCCAGCCAGAAGGCATTCGACAATTTCCAGAGCAAGGGCGAACTGGCCCTGCTGCAAGGCCGCGCCCAGGAAAAACGCGCCGAGCTGGCCGCCGTACAGGCCCAACTGGCTCGTATCGACGTGCGTGCGCCGCACGACGGGATTGCGGTGTTCGGTGCCGTCGATGACTGGCTGGGCCGCCCGGTGGTCACGGGCGAGCGCATTGTCCAAATGGCCAACCCGGCTTCGGCGGGCGTGCTGATCTACCTGCCGGTGGCCGATGCCCTGGTGCTGGAGGAGAACGCCCCGGTCAAGCTGTTTCTGACCGTGCGCCCCCTGTCGCCGCTGCTTGCCCACGTTGCCGAAACCAGCTACCAGGCCAGCCTGTCGCCGGACAACGTGGCCAGCTACCGCTTGCGGGCCACGCTGGATGCGCCGGCCAGCCGGGACGATGCCCGCATCGGCCTGCGTGGCACGGCCAAGATTTCTGGCGGCTGGGTGCCGCTGGCGTACTACCTGTTGCGTCGCCCCCTGGCCACCCTGCGAGCCTGGAGTGGCTGGTAGCCACGAAGGGGCACCATGCCGCAGATGACCCTGCCCGTACCGGCCCAGCCGCCAGCGTCTGCTGCGGCTGGGCCTACGTCTACGCCGCAAGAGGCTGGCCCGCCGCCACCGTTGCGTCAGGATTTGCGCCTGCATTCCAGCGCCGCGTTTGCCGATGGTTCCCCGGCCTGGGCGATTCAGGATCCGGTGACCAACCGCTTCTACCGCATCGGCTGGCTGGAGTACGAATGCCTGCTGCGCTGGCATTGGCCCCCGGCCCGCATCGCCGAAGATATTTCCGCGCATACGACGCTGGAGGTCGATACCGAGGAAGTGCTGGCATTCGTGCAGTTTCTCGATCAGCACAATTTGTTGCGGGCCTCATCCCAGAAGGTGCAGCAGTTACAGAAAAAAAGCGGGCAGGCCCGCTGGAAAAGCGCCCAGTGGTGGCTGCATACCTATTTGTTCGTCCGCATCCCCCTGGTGCGCCCCCAGCGCCTGCTACAGGCGTTGCTGCCGTGGGTGCAGCCGCTCTTCGGTTGGGCCGCCCTGTGGCTGCTGCTGGGGGCGACGGGGCTGGGCCTGGTGCTGGTGGCCCGGCAGTGGGAGACGTTCACCCACAGCTTCATGGACATGCTCTCGCCCTCCGGGCTGGCCGGATTCGCCCTGGCCCTGATCGTCTCCAAGACCTTGCACGAGATGGGCCACGCCCTGGTGGCGACCCGCCTGGGGGTGCGTGTGGCACACATGGGTGTTGCCTTTGTGGTGCTGTGGCCCATGCTGTATACGGATACGGGCGAGTCCTGGCGCCTGACCAGCCACCGCCAGCGCCTGGCCATTTCCGTGGCCGGGGTGGCGACCGAGCTGGCCCTGGCCGGCCTGGCCACCCTGGCCTGGGCGCTGCTGGACGATGGTGCCCTGCGCCAGGCCATGCTGTACCTGGCCACCACGGGCTGGCTGTTGTCGCTGGCGCTGAACGTCAGCCCGTTCATGCGGTTCGACGGGTATTTCATCCTGTCGGACATGCTCGACTTCCCCAATCTGCATGAGCGTTCCGGCGCAGTCGCCAAAGCCTTCATGCGCCGCACGCTGCTGGGCCTGAACGAACCCGACCCCGAGCCGTTCACCCCTGCCGTGGTGCGCCGCCTGCGGGTCTTTGCCTACCTCACCTGGCTGTACCGGCTGACGGTGTTCCTGGGGATCGCCTTTGCCGTGTACCACTTCTTTTTCAAGGCGTTGGGGATTTTCCTGCTGGTGGTGGAACTGTGGTGGTTTGTCTGCAAACCGATTTGGACGGAAATCATGGTCTGGAAAAAACGTTGGCCCGAGGTGCCCCTGGGCAACCGCCTGGGCGTGTGGGGGGCCGTGCTGGCACTGCTGGCGGTGCTGGCCTTTCCCTGGTCAAGCGAAGTGAGTGCCTACGGTGTTGCCCGTGCCGAGCGCCAGCAGGTCGTATTCAGCCCGCAGCCCGCGCAGGTTTTGCAGATGCTGCCTGTGGGCATGGTGCAGGCGGGCCAGCCCCTGGCGCTGCTGGACATGCCGGACTTGCACGCCCGCCGTGCCCGCACCCAGGCCAGCGTGCAGGCCCTGTCGAGCCAATTGCCGAGGCTCATGGACATGGAAAAAGGGCTGGACGTGCAGCAGGCCACCATGCGCCGCCTGCAAGAGCAACTGGCCGAGGCTCAGGCCATCGATGCCGAGGCCGCGCGGCTGCAGCTCAAGGCCGAGTTTGCCGGCCAGTGGCTGGATGTGGACCCGAACCTGCGCTCGGGCGCGTGGGTCAATCCCCGTGTCCCCCTGGGGGTGCTGGTCGATCCGGCCAGCTGGGTGGTCGATACCTATGTCCCGCAGCAGGAGATCGAACGCATCCGCATCGGCGCTGCCGCCAGGTTCTGGCCGCAAAACTGGGCGCAGCCGATTGCCGCCACCGTGATTGCCCTGGATGGCGCCCGTACCCAGCAACTGGCCTACCCCATGCTCGATGCCCGCTTCGGCGGCAAGATTGCCACCCAGACGCATGAGAAAGAGGCCATTCCCGCCTACCCGGTGTACCGGGTGCGCCTGCAACTGCAAGCGCCTCCGCCGCAGTTGCGCGAGCTGCGCGGTACGGCCCATATCGAGGGGCAGCGCAGTAGCTGGCTGGGGGAGGTGTTGCAGACGACCCTGGCGGTGTTGATTCGGGAGAGCGGGTTTTAGGTTTTTTATCTATCTTTGGGGTGCTACTTGTTTCGTAGCTTTTTTCGCTTGTGTTTAGTTGGGTTGGGTGGGGATTATTTCTGTAGCCCTTGTTTGGTGGGCGGTAGCTGCTTTCTTTTTTGATTTTTAGGGCTGCTGGCCGGGACTCGCCCCGGCGGGCGACATCCTTTCTTGCCCGCGCAAGAAAGGACGCAAAGAAGGCGTGCTGCGCAGCTTGAATACCCGCCGTAAAACTCGCTTCGCGCCCTGCGGGCGCTGCGCTCGAACAGCTACGGCGAGCATGGATGGGTGCGAGCTTGCCTGATAAGCGGCTGCGCTTTTTCTTGATGCTCTTGCAGGAAATGGCTTCTTCGCTTGCTGCGCAGCTTCAGAAATCATGGGCTGCTTCCGAAGTCATCCCCGCGCAGGCGGGGATCCAGCAGCGGCCTTTGCATAGGCCCCTGGATTCCCGCCTGCGCGGGGATGACACAGGGGGGCGTGGGAATGACGCTGGAGGGGGGTAGAAATGACGCAGAGGGTTGGCGGGAATGACGCTGGGGGGCGCGGAAATGACCCAGAGGATTCGCGGGAATGATGTCGGGGCGTGGCCGTTGCATTACCACGGGGCGTTCCGGGACGCACCTGAAGCTGCGCAGCAAGCGAAGCAGCCCCCGTGCCCAAACGCATCCATCAGGGCGCAGGCCGTTTATCTTCCCAACAGCATCCCATCTGACTCACCGTGGTTGTCCGAGCGAAGCGCCGTAGGCGCGAAGCGAGTTCCACGGTGCCAAAGCTGCGCAGCACGCTTTCTTTGACTCCTTTCTTGCGCGGGCAAGAAAGGAGTTCGCCCGCCGGGGCGAGTCCCGGCCAGCAGCCCAAAAAATCAAAAAAGAAAGCAGCTACCGCCTACCAAACAAAGAATCCAGAAAGAATACTAACGAAAACCACCTAAACACAAGCGGAAAAAGCTCCAAAGCCAATAGCATCTCCCGCCCTGGCGAAGACGCCTGCAATCACCCCATAGACGCCAGCAGCACCCGCGCCGCCGCTTCCGGGTCCGGCGCATTGACCAGCGCCCGCACCACGGCAATGCTGCCCACGCCGGTGGCCTGCACGGCAGCGAATTGCTCGGCACCGATGCCGCCGATGGCCACCAGCGGGGTGCCGTGCAGCAGCCGGGCGTAGGCGGCCAGCCGGGCCAGCCCTTGCGGGGCGGTGGCCATTTTTTTCAGCGTGGTCGGGAAGACCGCGCCCAGGGCGATGTAGCTGGGCTGCACCGCCTGGGCCTTGCACATCTCGAAGTAGCCGTGGGTGCTGATGCCCAGGCGCGTGCCGCTGGCGCGGATGCGCTCCAGCGCGTTGGCGGGCAGGGCGTCCAGGTCTTCCTGGCCGATGTGGATGCCGTAGGCGCCCGCCTGGAGCGCGGCTTCCCAGTGGTCGTTGATGAACAGGCGGGCACCGGTGCCGTGCACGGCGGCGACGGCCGCGTGGACTTGGGCGCGGATGGCGTCGGGGTCGTCGCTTTTGAAGCGCAGTTGCACCGTGGGCACCCCGGCGCGGGCCATGCGGCCCACCCAGTCGGCATCGGGCAGCACGGCGTACAGGCCCAGGTGCTGCGGGCAGGGGGCAAAGGCGCGGGTCGGGTCGGGCGCGGCAAGGCCGAAGTCTGCCGCGTGGCCGGGCCAGAGGGTGGCGTCGAACGCGCCCAGGCGCTGGCTTTGCCGTTGCCAGGCCAGGGCCAGGGTGTGGGCGTCGCAGGCGATGAAGCCGAGCTGGCTACAGGCGCTGAGGGCGGCCTGATACACGGGGTCGGAATTGCTGGCGTCCACCGGCGTTGGCTGGGCGGGCAGTCCGTCCTGCCCGGCAAAGCGGGCGCCGTGCGCGGCCAGGATGGCGGTGCGCAGGGTGTCGATGGCGGCGCTCATGCGTGGTGCCAGAAGGGGGTGCCCAGGGTGGGCGTGCTGGGCTGGGCGGCGGTTTGCTCCGTCATGGCCCCGGCCAGATGGGCGGCGCGGCCCGCCTGCACGGCATCGGCAAAGGCCCCGGCCATCTGCACCGGGTCTTGGGCCAGGGCGACGGCGGTGTTGAGTAGCACGCCGTCAAAGCCCCATTCCATGACGGTGCAGGCGTGGCTGGGGCGGCCCAGCCCGGCATCGACGATCAGCGGCACGTCCAGGCGCTCGCGCAGCACCTGCATGGCGTAGGGGTTGGCCGGGCCACGGCCCGTGCCGATGGGCGCGGCCCAGGGCATGACGGCCTGGCAGCCCACGTCCACCAGCCGCTGGCAGAGCACCAGGTCTTCGGTGCAGTAGGGCAGGACGTTGAAGCCGTCCTTGATGAGGATGTCTGCCGCCTGCACGAGGTTGAGCGTGTCCGGCTGCAGGGTGTAGTCGTCGCCGATCAGCTCCAGCTTGATCCAGGGCGTCTCGAACACTTCGCGGGCCATTTGTGCGGTGGTGACGGCTTCCTGCAGGCTCATGCAGCCGGCGGTGTTGGGCAGCACGGGCACGTTCAGTTGCTTGAGCAGTTGCCAGAAGCTGGCCCCGGCGTCCTGCACCTGGGCGGTGTTGCTGCCCTGGCGGCGCAGCGAGGCGGTGACCATCGCCGGCCGGGCGCGGCGCACGGCGGCTTCCAGAATGGCGGGCGAGGGGTAGCGCGAGGTGCCCAGCAGCAGGCGGCTGGGGAAGCTGTGGCCGTAGAGGGTGAAGGGGGTATCTGGCGTATCGGACATGGATTTATTGAAAATAGAAGCTGTTTGCGCTGATATTTAAACGATTTCAGATGGTTTTAATTCTGAAATCAAGTAATCACAAGCGCAAGCAGCTATGGTTTTAACCCCCCGTGACCGGGGCAATGATTTCCAGCGCATCCCCGTCCTGCAGGGACTGGCTGGCGTACTGGCTTTTGGGCACGAAGCGCGTGTTCAGCGCCACCGCGTAGGGCGGCTGGGCGTTCCACTGCGCCAGGGCATCGGCCACGGTGGCGGATGCGGCCAGGGTGACGGGGTGTTGGTTGATGAGTATCTGCATGGCGGCAAAGTTTAGCCGTGCAGCACGGGCACCTGCATCTGTGCGGCCAGGGCGCTGTGGCCGTCGGCCAGCACCTGCAGGGCCATGTCGTGCATCGCCGGGGCAATCATGAAGCCGTGGCGGTACAGGCCATTGACCTGCAGCACGCGCTCGCCCACCCAGCGCAGGGCGGGCAGGTTGTCCGGCAGGGTGGGGCGCAGGCCGGTGTTCAGTTCCAGAATCCGCGCTTCGGCAAAGCCGCTGTGCACGGTGTAGAGGGCGCTGAGCAGCTCCATGGTGGAGCGCAGGCTGGCCGGGCCGGCATCGCTCGATTCGATCTCGGTCGCGCCGATGACGAAGACGTGGTTTTCCTTGGGCGCGATGTAGAGCGAGTAGCGCGGGTGGATGAGCCGCGTGGGGCGCTGCAGAGTCACCTCCGGCGCATGGACGCGGATCACCTCGCCGCGCACGCCGCGCAGTTGCGGCCAGGCGCTCTTGGCGCCCAGGCCCCGGCAGTCCAGCACCAGATCGGGCTGGCCCGGCTGGCCGGGGGTGAAGTCGGTCAGCTCCTTCGGGGTGTGCCAGTGCAGGGCGACGTCCAGCGCTTGCAGCTCGGCGATCAGGGCGGGCAGGAGCTGGCGGTTGTCCAGCTGGCCTTCGCCCGGCAGCAGGATGCCGGCCTGGAAGCGGCCCTGCAACGCAGGTTCGACCTCGGCCAGGCGCTGGGCGTCGAGTTGCTCGGGGCGCGGCAGGCTGGTGTTGAGGTGGTAGTTCTTGTCGAACAGGCCGGACAGGCGCTGGGCATCGGCTCCGTCCTGGCGGTGCCAGACGATCAGGGTGCCGTTGCGCTGGAAATACACCGGGGTGCGCAGGTCGTGCAGCAGCTGCGGCCAGCGCTCCAGGCTGTGCTGGCCCATGCGCACCACGTTGGGCTCCGTCACCGCCGATTCGGCCAGCGGGGCCAGCATGGCGGCGGCCACCGGGGCGGCGGCGCCATCGCCGCCGGGGCCGTGGGCGTCGAACACTTCGACCTGGTGGCCCTGGCGGGCCAGGCTCAAGGCCAGCAGGCGGCCCATCAGGCCAGCGCCTAAAACGGTGATGCGGGAGGGGGTGGTGAGGGTGAACATGGCAGGGTGCGGCTCCAGAGTGTCAAGGGCAAAACCAGGACAAAACCGGGCGCAATGGCGCCTGCTGATGGAAACTCCCCACGCCAGCATGATCTGGATCGGGTCTTGGGGGCCAGGCCCCAGGGTATGTTCTCAGTCGCGCAACTGTTTTTGCAAACAGCGGGACACCCCTGTTTCGTCCGTCGAACGTGCATTACAGCACAGCGGCTGTCCGCCGGTGGCGGCAATCCGGGCAAAGCTGCATAACCTTTGGGCTAGATCAGAGCCGGGCCCGGTTGGCCGTTACCGGTTGGCGGCCAGGGTCAGCAGCGCATGGCGGTGGTGGCCGATTCGCGCAGGCCTTGCAGCACGGACAGATCCAGCCCGGCGTTGTTGTGCTCCAGCACGCGCTCGGCACGGTAGCTGGAGCGCACCAGCGGGCCGGAGACGACTTCCAGGAAGCCCATCTCCATGCCGATGTCGCGGTAGCGCAGGAATTCCTCGGGGGTGACGAAGCGCTGCACCGGCAGGTGGTTCTTCGTCGGGCGCATGTACTGGCCCAGCGTCACCACGTCCACATCGGCAGCGCGGACGTCGGCCAGGGCCTGGGCGACCTCCTCGTCCGTTTCGCCCAGGCCCAGCATCAGGCTGGTCTTGGTGACGGTCTGGGGCGCGTGGCGCTTGGCGAACTTGAGTACGTCCAGCGTGACCTCGTAGCTGGCGCGGATGTCGCGCACCGGGTGGGTCAGGCGCTGGACGGTTTCCAGGTTCTGCGCGTAGGTGGCCAGACCCGCGTCCAGCACCTGGGCGACCAGGTCGTGCCGGCCCTGGAAGTCGGGCGTGAGCGCCTCCACGGCCGTGCTGGGCATCCGTTCGTGGATGGCGCGGATGCAGGCGGCGTAGTGGCCTGCGCCCAGGTCGGGCAGGTCATCGCGGTCCACCGAGGTCAGCACCACGTATTTCAGGTCCATCAGCGCCACGGCATCGGCCACGTTGGCCGGTTCCTGCGGGTCCAGCCAGCCGTGGGGGTTGCCGGTATTGACCGAGCAGAACTTGCACGCCCGGGTGCAGACCGAGCCCATCAGCATCAGCGTGGCCGTGCCGCGCCCCCAGCATTCGGTGATGTTGGGACATTTGGATTCGGAGCAGACCGTGTGCAGCTTGTGCGAGCGCACGATGTCCATCACCCCTTCGTATTTGGCCCCGTTGGGCACGCGGATGCGCAGCCAGTCGGGCTTTTTCGCGGCGTCGGGGATATCGGCCAGGGCGCTGGGCTTCATCCCGTCGAGCACGGCCTTGGTGCCCTGGGGGGTGACGATTTTCGAGCCCGAAGTCAGGCGCTGGCGGTGGATGGTAATGGTCTGTTCGCTCATGCTGGGAAGCCCTTGGCTGCTGGGCAGCGGTCAATGTCGTAAACCGGCCAAATTGTATCGACCCGGCTTGTGCGCCGATGGGGCGTGCAGGATTCCAGCAGATCCAGCGTGGAATGGGGGGTGCAGGAGCGTGCCCAAGGATTAGGGTTTTGCTCTAGCAATGCAAGGTTCCGGGTGGAATTTTGCTTCCTACAATGGTTTGATTTATTTGAAATTTCATAGAAGGAGACAACCATGACCGCTTTGCTCGATGCCATCCGTGGCAAAACCGAAAGTGCCTTGGCCAGTGGCGATTTGAGTCCCCTGGAAACCAGCGAAACGGTGGTCGAGCAAAACGGCCTGCGCTTCATCGTGCGCTGGGCCGAAGCGCTGGCCCGCAAGGATGCGGCCAAAGCCGCCGCCCCGGTTGCAGAGGAAAAAAGCGCCGCCGGGGCCGACAAAGTCATCCTGCCCGGCGGCCCGCGCGACCCCAATTTCAACCCCTTTCTGAATCCCGATCCGGCCCTGACCGTCGGCCCCATCGGCACGCAGCACACCATCGTGCTCAACAAGTTCCCGGTCTGCCTGCACCACCTGGTACTGGCACGGCGTGAATTTGCCGAGCAGCTCACCCCGCTGGAACTGTGCGATTTCGCGGTGCTGGCCGAGCTGCTCTCGACCCTGGGCGGCCTGGGTTTTTACAACGGCGGTGCCCCGGCGGGCGCCAGCCAGCGCCACAAACACGTGCAATGGGTGCCTGCCGACCCCGGCAACGCCTCGCTGGCGCAACTGGCGGCGGGCCTGCCCGCAGACGCCCGGCCGGGCGTGGTCTACCGTCACCCGGCCTTGTCCATGGCGCACGCCCTGCTCAAGGTCGAGGCGGGCCTGGGCGCCGACCAGCCCGCCAGCGCCGCCGCCATGCTGGCCGCCTACGACCAGGGCCGCGCCGCCTTGGGCCTGGTGCCGGGGGCCGATGGCTTGCTGCCTTCCTTCAACATGCTGGCGGGCAATGGCTGGCTGCTGCTGGTGCCGCGCAGCCAGGAGCACTTTGAAGGCGTGTCGATCAACGCCCTCTCGTTTGGCGGCACCATCTACGTGCGCCAGCCCGAGCAGGTGGCACTGATCCGCGGCACCGGGCCGCTGCAAGCCTTGGCCAGTGTGGGGCGACCTGCTGAGTAAAAACTAGAGCTATTAGCGCTTATGTAGTAAGGTCTAGAGGCGAAAAAGACTGCAAATGCAGCCTTTTTTAGTTCGCAGCCCCGCCAAGGGTGAGATGCACTTCGCAGTGGAGATCGCCCAGCCCACTGAGCATTCCCGATCGGGAAATATCTGTTCCGCGTAGTTCGCTTGTGCCCAATAGTTTCCCGAACGGGAAATTCAGCAAGCCCTGCCCCGCCATTGGGTTTGCCATAATTGCTTACAAAACAGCCCAAGGCCCGGAGATACCCATTGGACAAAAAGCAGCTCAGCGAAGCAGATATTCGATCGAAGTTTATTGACCCGGCCATCCTCAAAGCGGGCTGGAGCGAAACCCACCAGATTTACCGCGAATACGCCATCACCAATGGCCGTATTGTGGTGCGCGGCCAAAAAGCGCAGCGCAATATGCAGACCGCTTTGCGTGCGGATTATTTGCTGTGCTATCAATTTGGCCAGCCTCTGGCGGTGATTGAAGCCAAAGACAACCGCCATTCCGTGAGCGCCGGCATCCAGCAGGCCACGGAATATGCGGAACGCATGGGCGTGCCCTTTGCCTTTGCCAGCAATGGGGATGGCTTTGTGTTTCGTGATGCCAGCTTGCTCTTTAATGGCCAACTGCTGACCGAGCTGGCGCTGGACGCGTTCCCTTCCCCTGCCCAACTGTGGCACCTCTACCAGCAGTGGAAAGGCTGGACACCTGAACAAGCCCGCGTCAATGCCTTTGCCTACCACCAGGGCGATAGCAACCGCGTCCCCCGCTACTACCAGCTGCACGCCATCAACCGCACGCACGAAGCCATTGCTGCTGGCCAAAACCGCGTGCTGCTGGTCATGGCCACAGGCACAGGCAAAACTTATACCGCCTTCCAGATCATCTGGCGCCTGCTCAAAAGCGGTGCCAAAAAACGCATCCTCTTTCTGGCCGACCGCAACATCCTGGTGGACCAGACCATGGTGGGCGACTTCAAGCCTTTCAAGGGCGCCATGGCCAAGCTCAGCCCCAACGCCAAGGGCATTGAGCGCATAGATGCCGATGGCAGCACAGCGGTGGATGCGCTGGAGCTGGCCATCACCCGTGGCACCAAGCACACGGGCGGCAAACAGGTCAATAAAGCGTATGAGGTGTACCTGGGCCTGTACCAAGCCATTACCAGCAAGGGCAGCGGCAAAACTGGTGCCGATGATGTCTTTAGGCAGTTCAGCCCCGACTTTTTTGATCTCATCATCATTGACGAGTGCCACCGGGGCAGTGCCAACGAAGACTCGGCTTGGCGCGACATCCTGGACTACTTCAGCAGCGCCACCCAGGTCGGCCTGACCGCCACACCCAAAGAAACCGAAGATGCTTCCAACATCCACTACTTTGGCGAACCGGTCTATACCTACACCCTCAAGCAAGGCATTGAAGACGGCTTTCTCGCCCCCTACAAAGTCGTGCGCGTCGATCTGGACCGCGACACCTTTGGCTGGCGCCCGCCCAAAGGCATGTTGGACGATGCAGGCCACCCGATTGAAGACCGCATTTACACCGCTGCCGACATGAACCGCAACCTGGTGCTGGGCCTGCGTGACCGCGTGGTGGCCGACAAAATCACCCAATACCTCAAGGGCACCGACCGCAACGCCAAAACCATTGTCTTTTGTGAAGACATTGACCACGCCCAGCGCATGACAGCAGCCCTGGCCGAGGCCAACAAGGACATTTGCGCCACGCGCAGCAAATACGTGATGCAGATCACCGGCGACAACGAGGTAGGCAAGCGCGAGCTGGACAACTTCATCGACCCCGACAGCCCAGACCCCGTGATCGCCGTCACCAGCAAGCTCATGAGCACCGGGGTCGATGCCCAGACCTGCAAGCTGGTGGTGCTGGACCAGAGCATCAAGTCCATGACGCTGTTCAAGCAAATCATCGGCCGTGGCACGCGGCTCAATGAAGAGCACGGCAAGCAGTTCTTCACCATCCTTGACTTCAAGCGCGCCACCGAACTGTTTGCGGACAAAGACTTTGACGGTGAACCCGTGCAAATCTACCAACCCACGGGCAATGATGATGTCGTGCCGCCACCCCCTGAAGAAGAGGCGCAAGGCAGTCAGGCAGGCGCAAGCACGGGGGGCGCTACCGGGTTGCCAGAATCGGCCGCAAGCACCGGCGGCAATCCCCCTGCCTTCGGCGGCACAGCCAAAGACCCCGCTGGCGTTTATGGCACTGGGGATGGCACCACGGCCAGCCCCGACAAGCCCCGCAAATACCAAATCAGCAGCCGCGTCACCGTGGCCATTGCCCGTGAGCGCATTCAGTACCTGGATGCCCACGGCAAGCTGGTCACAGAAAGCCTGCGCGACTTCACCCGCATCAACCTGGCCAAGCAATACGAATCGCTCGATGCCTTCTTGCAGGCCTGGAGCAGCGCCGACCGCAAACAAGCCCTGATCGACGAGCTGCAACACCACGGCGTGCTGCTGGATGTGTTGGCCGAAGAGCTGGCGCTGGAAAAAGGCCCCGGCAGCAGCCTGCAAGGGGCCGACCCCTTTGATGTGCTGCTGCATGTGGCCTATGACCAACCCATACTCAGCCGCAGCGAACGCGCCCGCCGCGCCAAAAAGAAATTGCAGGACGATGGCATCTACGCCAAATATGGTGAAACGGCCCGTAAAGTCCTGGATGTCTTGATTGATAAATATGCCGACGAAGGTATCAGCGCCATTGAAAATACCGATGTGCTCAAGGTTCAGCCCTTGACCCAGATGGGCTCACCGGTCGAGCTGATGCAAAGCTTTGGCGGCAGCAAGCGCCAGTACCAAGATGCCATGGCCCAGCTGGGCCGCGCCATCTACCAGCCCAGCCAGCACGGCCATCCCTAATTCATTAAAAACAATAGCTGTAAGCGCTTGCTAGACAAGCGCTAATGGCCTTTTTTATTCAAAATTTTAGAGCCTCTTGCATGTCCAACCTATCTTCCATCATCAAATCCATCCAAGACATCATGCGCCAAGACAGTGGCGTCGATGGCGATGCCCAGCGCCTGTCCCAGCTCACCTGGCTGCTGTTCCTCAAAGTGTTTGATGCACTGGAAGAAGAGCTGGAATTTACCCAGGACGACTACCAAAGCCCCATCCCGCACGCCCTGCGCTGGCGCAACTGGGCCGCCGATGCCGAAGGCATGACCGGCGACGCCCTGCTGGACTTTGTGGACAACCAGCTCATTCCTACCCTGGGCAACCTGCCCGGCAGCATTGCGCAAAACCCGCGCGCCTATGTGCTGCGCAGCGTGTTTGACGACACCTACAACTACATGAAAAGCGGCCACCTGCTGCGCCAGGTGATCAACAAACTGGCCGTCATTAACTTCAACCGCCAGGCAGAGCGCCACCAGTTCAACGACCTGTACGAAAAACTGCTCAAAGACCTGCAGGCCGCTGGCAACGCGGGCGAGTTCTACACGCCCCGCGCTGTGACGCAGTTCATGACCGATATGCTCAACCCCCAACTGGGCGAAACGGTGATGGACCCCGCCACCGGCACGGGCGGCTTTCTGGTCTGCGCCATTGAGCATTTGCGCCAGCAAGTGCAAACGCCCGAGCAAGAACGCCTGCTGCAAACCGCCGTGCGCGGGGTGGAGAAAAAACCCCTGCCGCACAGCCTGTGCGTGACCAACCTCATGCTGCACGGCATTGAAGTGCCCAGCCAAATCCAAAACGACAACACCTTAAGCCGCCCGCTGCGCGACTATGGCCGGGCCGATCAGGTGGACATCATCCTCACCAACCCGCCCTTTGGTGGGACTGAAGAGCCGGGCATTGAAGACGGCTTTCCCGCCGACCTGCGCAGCCGCGAGACGGCCGACCTGTTCATGATCCTCATCATGAAGCTGCTCAAAGACAGGGGCCGCGCCGCGGTGGTGCTGCCCGATGGCTTTTTGTTTGGCGAAGGCAGCAAAAGCCGCATCAAAGAAAAGCTGCTTACCGAATGCAACCTGCACACCATCGTGCGCCTGCCCAATGGCGTGTTCAACCCCTACACCGGCATCAAGACCAACCTGCTGTTCTTCACCAAAGGCCAGCCCACGCAGCATGTTTGGTACTACGAGCACCGCTACCCCGCCGGCGTGAAGAACTACAACAAGACCAAGCCCATTCGCATTGAAGAGTTTGAGGCCGAAAAAGCCTGGTGGGGCAGCGCCGCCGATGGCTTTGCTAGCCGTGAGGAAAACGAACAGGCGTGGAAAGTCAGCCTGGACACCTTGCGCGCTGCCAACTGGAACCTGGACCAGAAAAACCCCCACGTGGGCGAACAAATCAGCCACGACCCCGACGAGCTGCTGGCCGACTACGCCCGCCTGCAAACCGAAGCCCAGGCGCTGCGCGATGAGCTCAAGCACATTCTGGCCCAGTCGCTGGGTGCAGAAATAATGGTCAAAACGGCCACTAGCGCTTAAGGGGTAAGCGCATGCTGCTATCTAATTTAAATTTATTGGCCACCGCCCCCGGCGGCGTGGCCCGCCTGCGTGAACTGATTTTGACGCTGGCCGTGCAAGGCAAGCTGGTGCCGCAAGACCCGGCTGATGAACCGGCGAGCAGGCTGCTGCAAAAAATTCGGGCGGAGAAAGACCGGTTGATTGCGGAAGGCAAGATTAAAAAAGACAAGCCGCTGCCCCCGATTGCGGAGGAGGAAAAGCCGTTTGAATTGCCGGAGGGGTGGGAGTGGGTGAGGTTTGGCGAGGTGCTTGACTTTCAAGGTGGTGGTCAACCGCCGAAAAGCAATTTCTCGGAAGTACCGCTTCCTGACTATGTTCAGCTAATTCAGATACGCGATCTTGGTGACAAGCCGCAGCCGGTGTACATACCGCGAAAGTTGGCGTCGAAGTTCTGCACGACCTCGGATGTGATGGTTGGGCGATATGGCGCCTCTGTTGGCAAGGTGTTCTGGGGTAAAGAGGGGGCCTATAACGTCGCTCTCGTAAAAATGGTGGATGAGCATCAGGTCTTTGATCGACGATTTCTCTTTCAGCTGTTGCTATCGCCGATTGGACAGAGTCTCTTTGCAGGTATTTCGCGCTCTGCGCAAGATGGTTTCAACAAGAACGACATTGAAGCGAAGTTGATTCCTCTTGCACCCCTCGCAGAACAATCCCGCATCGTCGCACGCGTCGAAGAACTCATGCGCCTGTGCGATGCACTGGAGGCCAAGGGCCAGCTAGAGACCACGCAGCACGCCCAACTGCTCAGCACCCTGCTGGGCACGCTGACCGCCAGCGCCACGCCCGAAGAACTGGCCGCCAATTGGCAGCGCGTGGCCCAGCACTTTGACCTGCTGCTGGACCGCCCCGAAGCCATTGATGCGCTGGAGCAAACCCTGCTGCAACTCGCAGTGCGCGGCCTGCTGGTGCCGCAAGACCCCGCCGACGAACCCGCCAGCGTGCTGCTGCAAAAAATCCGCGCCGAAAAAGACCGACTGATTGCCGCAGGCCAGATCAAACGCGACAAACCGCTGCCGCCGATTACGGATGAGGAAAAGCCGTTTGCATTGCCGGTGGGGTGGGAGTGGGTGCGGTTTGATGAGTTGATTCACCCTCAGAAGCCAATTGCCTATGGTGTGCTCGTTCCAGGCCCAGACGTATCGCAAGGGGTTCCATTTGTCCGTATTGCTGACCTATCAATCGCTAATCCACCTGAAAGACCAGAAAAAACGATAACACCAGAGGTTGATGCGCAGTTTCCAAGAACTCGACTTGAGGGTGGAGAGATATTGATGGGTGTAGTTGGTAGCATCGGCAAGCTTGGCGTTGCACCCAAGACATGGGCCGGTGCAAACATTGCACGCGCTATTTGCCGAATTGTTCCCGCTGATGCGGGATTGCATGAGTTTGTACTCTTTTTGCTGGAGACCAAGTTCATGCAAGAGAGTTTTGCTGGCGACACCCGAACGTTGGCACAACCGACTTTGAACATTGGACTGATACGCGCTGCTTTGACGCCTATGCCTCCCCCGGCAGAACAATCCCGCATCGTTACCCGCGTCACGGAATTACGCCGCCTGTGCTTTGAGCTGCGCCAGCGCCTGGCCGAGCGCGAGGCAGTGCAGGCGCGTCTGGCCGAGGCGTTGGTGCAGCAAGTGGCCTAAGAACGTGTTCACGATCTCCTCATGGGTGTGCGGGCGCGGCTTCGGGCGGTCTGCGTCGTTGCAAATCCTCGCAATAGCCAAGCTATTGCTGTGGTTTGCGCCTCGCAACCCATCCCGAACCGCATCCCCCACACCTTCATTCGAGATCATGAACACGTTCTAAGCCACAGCACACCGCACAGGGCTTATGCCAAGCCCTGGCCTTACGCCTTGCCCCGCTTTCGCCGTGACCGGATGCGCCACCACTGCAGCGCAGCCACGATGGCGGCGTACACCGCCACCTCGGCCCATTGGTTTTTGCCCAGGCGCATCCAGTAAAAGTGCAGCAGTGCCAGCCATGCTGCGGCGTGGATGCTGTGGTGCAAGCGTTGCCATTGTTGTGCCCCCAGCAGTTGCAAAACACGCTTTGGGGAGGTCAAGGCCAGCGCCAGCAGCAGCAGCACGGCCAGCGCACCCACCAGGATGAAGGGGCGTTGCAGCACATCATCCAGGGCCAGCGCCCATTGCCAGCCCATGTCCAGCCACAGGTAGCACAGGGCATGGATGGCGGCATAGAAAAACGCAAACAGGCCGATCAGGCGGCGCATGCGTGCCAGGGCGGGCAGGCCCAGCGCTTGGCGCAGCGGTGTGATGGCCAAGGCCAGGCACAGGCCGCGCAAGGCCCAGTCGCCGGTGCTGCGCAGCAAAGCTTCGGCGGGGTTGGCCCCTAGTTGCTGGGTGAACAGGGCCACCACCAGCCAGGCCAGTGGGGCCAGGCACAGGCACCACACCACGGGTTTGGCAGCGCGGTGCAGCAGCAGGGGGTGTACCAGGGGGTGCAGGAA
>CABIIJ010000047.1 GCA_902175065.1 uncultured Comamonas sp.
CTCTGCGCGGCGCAGTCTTCCTGCGTGCGCTCTCCAAGAGTGGCTTGATGGTCTCGAATTGTTCGCGACTGATGTCGCTCGGATAGTTCTTTCTCACGCCCCGAGCTTCTCACATCCTCGGGGAGACTTTGAACAGGTTCTTAGCAAGAAGCCCATCTTTCTTGAAAGTGCCTCTATCCGGCTGCGTGGTGTGGCCGGGCTTGATGGAGGTACTTCCCATGCGACCCGCTCCCTTGCGGCCTGCCGCCGCTGCTGTCGCTGCGCCAGCGCAGCCCCAACGCTACCTGACAAACGACGAAGCCGCCGACTACCTGCGGCTGTCGCCGCGCACGCTGGAGAAGCAGCGCGTGATCGGCGGCGGCCCGAAGTTCCGCAAGTTCGGCCGCCGCGTCATGTATGCCGTGAGCGACCTCGACGCCTGGGCCGATGCGCGCAGCTACGCGGCGACTTCCGACCCGGAATATGCCGAACGGCATGCGGGCGACTACCGTGACGGCCGCTGATTTCTGGCTCGCCGGTGGCCATCGCCATGTCCAGCCCATCGCTGCCCCTGCGGCAGCGACCAGCGCAGCAACGCGAACAGCTCGACCTGTTCCGCGCGCTGCCGGGCGACATGGCGCCGCGCGACAGCCAGGACTTGATGGCCTTTCCGTTCTTCTCGCTGGCGAAGTCGCGCCGCACCGCGCCGATCGACTTCCGGGCGGGCGGCATCACCATCCGCGTGGAAGGCACGCAGGAGCATGGCATCGCCACGATATGGGATGCCGATATTTTGATCTGGGCCGCCAGCCAGATCGTGGAAGCCCGCGACGCGGGCATCCCGACCTCGCGGCTGATGCAGGTGCGTCCCTACGAGATCCTGCGCTTCATCGGGCGCGGTACGTCGCTGCGCGACTACCAGCGCCTCAAGGCCGCGCTCGACCGGCTGCAATCGACCACAGTGGCCACGTCCAGGGTTCATCGCTGGACTGGACGCAGCGCAGAAGCCAGCAAGGCTTACCACGGCTGTTCAGCGCGGTGGGCCTTGCCCGCGAAACTCTGCATCAGGAAGCACCAGAACTCGCCAGGCGGGCCGATCACATCATCATCGACGGCCCGCCGCGTATCGCGGCGTTGGCGCGCTCCGCACTGCTGGCGGCCGAGCGCGTGCTGATCCCCGTACAGCCCAGTCCCTACGACGTGTGGGCTAGCGCCGAGATGGTTTCGCTGATCCGCGAGGCACAGGTGTTCCGGCCTGCGCTGCGCGCGGCCTTCGTCATCAATCGGCGCGTCAGCACCACCATCATCGGCCGAGAGGCGCGGCAATCGCTCGCCGAACAGCCGCTGCCCGCGCTGCACGCGGAGGTGCATCAGCGCATCGTGTTCGCCGACAGCGTGGCCGCTGGCCGGCTCGCACGCGAGACAGCGCCCGACAGCGCCGCCGCCCGCGAAATCACCGCCCTGGTGGACGAACTGCTGCGGTGGCTGACATGACGGAGAAGCCGCCACTACGCGGTAAGCGCGTCGGCATCGGCGCACGTCCGCCCGCGAATCCGCACGCAGAAGCGTGGATTCGCCAGGGCGATGCCGATGCGCTGGGCAAAGGCGACCTCTACACCGCGCGTCTGACCCTGGACATCACGCCCGCCATGCGGGCACGCATCAAGGTGTTGGCCTTCACGCAAGGCGTGACCGTGGCCGACCTGCTGCGCGGCTTGCTGGAGCGCGAGTTTCCAGAACACCGCAGGGAGAACACACCATGACCACATCCGCATTGCCTGCTACCGCACCGCCCGCCATCGCGATCACGGCTGCGCACGCTGCACCTTCCAGCCAGCCTGCCAGTGCGCCGTTGACGCGCGTATCGCTCGCCTACATTGAACCGCGTTTCAAGCTCTACCTGCGCTTCGGCGAACCAGCCCGCACACTCCAGCTCGACCGCTGGCGGCGTTGCGCGATGTTCATGCCGGGTGCAATCTTCTGCCGCGTCCGTTGGCAGGCCAACGACTACGGCACGATCCGCTGGCAGCTCATGGTGATGCAGGCAGCTACCCCGTTTGATGCCGTGCAGCAAATCCCCGGCGTGCAGCCAGGCGCATGCCTGCTGCTGCATGCCGAAGGTGACGCCAGTGTGCGCGCCGTGCTTGAACGCATCGATGGCATCGAGGCGCTGGGGATCGCTGCCATCGACGTGTCGCCCGCCTACTGGCGTACGCTCGCCAACCGGCTCGCCGCGCATTTGCCACTGCCCGAATACACCGCCGAGCGGCACGCCGCCTGGCTGGCCGGGAGGGCGCTGCTATGACGACCCAATCCATCACCGCGCGCAAGCCTGAAGCCGCGCAGCTTCCTCGCTCGCGCCTGCGTGCTCGCATCGTGCTGGCGGGCTTCGCCGCCGTCGGCCTCGCTGCGCTGGGCTGGGCCGCATTCGTGCAGCCGCTGCCACGCCTGATCTACAACCCGTCCGACAGCGTTCCGGTCGGCTGGTATCGCGTCGATCCGCAGCGCCACGACACCGGCTCGATGCCACGTCCCTTGTCCGTGGGCAGCATCGTCCTGACCACGTTGCCGCCAGATGTAGCCGCGCTCGCTGCGCAGCGCGGCTACCTGCCGGCACACGTGCCGCTGCTCAAACGTGTGGGCGCGGTCGCGCCGCAACACGTCTGCATCGTCGCCGGTCAGGTACGCATTGACGGCGTGCCGGTGGCCGCCGCGCTGCCTGCCGACCGGCTGGGTCGGCCGCTGCCTTCCTGGCCGCATTGCCGCCCGCTGGCCGAGGGCGAACTGTTCCTGTTGAGCGTGACCAATCCGGCATCGTTCGACAGCCGCTATTTCGGGCCGGTCAGCGCATCCGCCGTGATCGGCGTTGCGCATCCGGTCTGGCTGGAGACACGCCCATGATGGCAGCCAATTCGCTGCACGTTGCCGTGCCTCTCATCGTGCCATCCGGCATGTCATTCCGGCTGCTGGCGCGGTGTCGTCGCGCGTGCAACGCGGGCGCATTCACGCCGCGCTTCGCGCAACATCCGGCGCAGCCTTCCAACGTGCAGGCTTCTTGCCTCGAACGCGCCCGGCCTGCGGCCATCGCCGCGTTCGCCGGTGCGCTGGCTGCCCCCGCAGCAGCGCCGCCGGGCCGCCGGTGCCTGGAGCGACAGCGGAAGGCAAAGGCGGAAGGCAAGATTGAAGGGTGCGGCACCAGGGTGCGTGCAAAGCCAGTCTGCACGTGGGGGTGGCGCGGCACGCGCCTTATGGTGGCTTCGTGCCGCGACAGCAGCCGATGCCTTGCAGCCATTGGAGAATCCGCGTGCCTCGCCCGCCAGGGTGCGACGGGCATGCCTGGAGCCACGCCGTGAACCAGCGCGGAAACTCCCCCGGTGACGACCATTTCCGCATCTGGCCCGGCAAGCCCAAGCAGCGCGGCGACACCTTTGTTTCGCAGGTGCTGCGCCAGGCCGGCAAGGCGGCCAACGCGACCGGCGGCAAGCGGGGCAAGGCGCCCGGCTCACGCCTGGGACGCGGCCATGTGGCGGCCCGCTTCACCGGCCAGTCGTTGACGGCAAACTCACGCCGCGCCACGGTCAAGGTGCGACTGGTGTATCTCCAGCAGGCCAGCGGCCGCTCCACCGTCCAGCACCTGCGCTACATCGAGCGCGAGGGGGTGGACAGGCAGGGCGGACCGGGCCATGCCTACGGGCCGGCGACCGACGAGGCCGACACCGCCGACTTCGAGGAACGCGGCCGGGGCGACCGCCATCAATTCCGCTTCATCGTCTCCCCGGAAGACGCGGAACAACTCGACGACCTGCGCACTTACACCCGGCATCTGATGCAGCGGATGGAGGCCGACCTGGGCACGCGGCTGGACTGGGTGGCTGTCGATCACTGGAACACCGACAACCCGCACACCCACGTCGTGCTACGCGGCAAGGACGACACCGGCAAGGATCTGATCGTCTCGCGGGACTACATCACGCGCGGCATGCGCGAGCGGGCGATGGAGCTGGCGACCGAGTGGCTGGGGCCGCGCACCGAGCTGGAGATTCAGCGCACCCTGGCCCGCGAAGTGGAAC
Source organism: uncultured Comamonas sp. (assembly GCA_902175065.1). Taxonomy (GTDB): domain Bacteria; phylum Pseudomonadota; class Gammaproteobacteria; order Burkholderiales; family Burkholderiaceae_C; genus Comamonas. The sequence goes on from CABIIJ010000047.1 coordinate 4,050, forward strand.
AGGAACGATGGACAAGCCTGGATCGCACCTTGCAGCGCGAAGCCGTCGATGGCCTGGTTCATACGGAACGGCTTGCCGAACCCCGGCTGCAACGGCGGCGCCTACTGCTCGTCGGTCGCCTGCAACACTTGCAGCGCATGGAGCTGGCGACGGAAACGGCGCCGGGCACCTGGGCCGTTCATGCAGAAGCTGAATCCACCCTGCGGGCGATGGCCGAGCGCGGCGACATCATCCGCACCATGCAGCGGGCGATGGGCGGCAGGCAGCGCGAGCTGGCCGTGTTCCAACCCGGCCAGGAAGATGGCGAAAACGGCCACATCATCGTGGGCCGTGTCGTCGGCAAAGGGCTGGCTGACGAGTTGTACGACCGGGGCTATCTGGTCATCGACGGCGTGGACGGCAAGGCGCACTACGTGGCGCTGCCGCCGCGCACCGAGCTGGAGCAGTACCCGGCCGGCGCCATCGTGGAAGTGAAGGGTTCGACCGAGGTTCGCGCCGCCGACAAGAACATCGCCGCGCTGGCGAATGATGACCTGTACCGTGCCGACCATCACCTCGCCATCGAACAGGGCCGGGCCAAGCCCGGACGCGATCCGCAGGAGGTTGTCGCCGCCCACGTCCGGCGGCTGGAAGCCCTGCGCCGGGCCGGCATCGTGGAACGCGTGGCCGAAGGGCTATGGAAAGTGCCGGACGACCTGGCCGAGCGTGGCCGCCAGTACGACGCGCAGCGCCTGGGTGGCGTGGCGGTGGAGCTGAAATCGCATCTGCCCATCGAGCGGCAGGCCCGCGTCATCGGCGCGACCTGGCTTGACCAGCAACTGATCGGCGGTGGTTCGGGCTTGGGCGACCTGGGCTTTGGCGGCGATGCGAAGCAGGCCTTGCAGCAGCGGGCTGACTTCCTCGAAGAACAGGGGCTGGCCCAGCGGCGCGGGCAGCGCGTGATCCTGGCGCGCAACCTGCTGGGCACGCTGCGCAATCGGGAGCTGGTGCAGGCCGCGAAGGACATTGCCGCCGACACCGGATTGGAGCATCGCCCGACGGCGGATGGGCAGCGCGTGGCCGGCATCTACCGGCGTTCCGTCATGCTCGCCAGCGGGCGCTTCGCGATGCTGGACGACGGCATGGGATTCAGCCTGGTGCCGTGGCGGCCGGTGATCGAGCCACGGTTGGGGCAGCAGATCGCAGCGACGGTGCGCAGCGGCGGGGTGTCGTGGGAGATTGGGCGGCAGCGTAGATTGGGTATCGGGTAGCTTTCCTGCCGGTACATGGAGTCCGGCCCTGCGCGTGCCGTAAAGGTGTTAGACCGCATCCCACGGCGCATCCCGCCAGCGTTCCAGCAGGAAATCGCTGAACGCCGTCAGTCGGCGCGGCACGGGTTCGCGCCGCGCCCGCACGATGCTGATCTTCGAGGGTGCAGCCTCCCACTCAGGCAGCATGCGCACCAATCGCCCGTCGCGCAGTTCTTCGTGAATGTCCCAGGTTTCGCGCAGCGAGATGCCCAAGCCGGCCAGGCACCACGCATGCAGCACGTCGCCACTGTCGCTGCACAGCGTGCCGCTGACGGTGACGGGTTTCTCGCGGCGGCCTTTGCGCAGCGGCCAGGTGTTTTGCAGCAAGCCCGGATAGGCGAATACCAGGCAGTTGTGCTGCGCCAAATCTTCCGGTGTTTCAGGGTTTCCCTGCGCTTTCAGGTAGGCCGGCGACGCCGCCAGGACGCGCCGGTTGCTGGCCACGCGCCGCGCCACCAGCCGCGAGTCAGCCAACTCGCCCATGCGGATCGCCAAGTCCAGGTCGCCGCCATACAGATCCTGCACCTGGTCGGACAGGCGCAGGTCGAATCCGACACGGGGATGCAGGCGGCAGAAGTCATGAATCGCCGGGGCCACGAACTTGCGGCCGAAGGGCGTGGGGGCAGTCAGGCGGACGATGCCATTCAGTTCCTGGCTGCCGCCGGTCGCCAGTTCCTGCACTTCATCCAGCACGCCCAGCGCCACGCGTGCGTGCTCGGCGATGGCGCGGCCTTCGTCGGTGATGCGCAGGTTGCGCGTGTTGCGCTCGAACAGTGTGGCGCCCAGCGCCTGTTCCAGCCGGGCGATCTGCTTGCTCACGGTCTTGGGCGCCAGATGCAGGTCGCGCGCGGCGGCGGAGAAGCTCTGGCGCTCCACCACATGCACGAACACCGCCAGGTCATCGAGGTTGCGCAGGGCCATTTGGGTCGTTTCGTGGAAAGTGTTTGTCTATTTTGGTCATTTAAAGGATATGCCGAATCCGCGAAACTGACACTCTTTGTCCCCCATGCTGCCGTCGCCATGCTCCCTTTGGAGGTGCGCCCCGCAGCGCATCCCGACAGGAGTTCTCGATGAACCAGCGCATTCTTTTCGTCCTCACCAGCCACGACCGCAAGGGGCCGTTTGACGCCGCCGACGCCGCGCCTAGCGGCTTCTATCTCTCCGAGGTCACGCATCCGCACCAGGTACTCGCCGATGCCGGTTACGCCGTGGATTTCGTCAGCCCCAAGGGCGGCGCCACGCACGTCGATGGCCTCGATCTGGACGATCCGGTCAATGCCGCGTTCTGGAACGATGCGGCGCTGCGCGGCGCGACTGAGGCCACGCTGGCGCCGGCACAGGTCGATGCCGACGACTATGCCGCGATCTTCTATGCCGGCGGCCACGCGACGATGTGGGACTTCCCCGACAGCACCGCGCTGGCCACGATTGCCGCACGCATCTACGAGCGTGGCGGCATCGTTGCAGCGGTGTGCCACGGCCCGGCCGGGCTGGTGAACCTCAAGCTGTCCGATGGCCGCTATCTGGTCGATGGCAAGGACGTGTCCGCCTTCACAAACGACGAGGAGCACGCGGTCGGTCTGTACGACACCGTGCCGTTCCTGCTGGCCGATGCCTTACAGGAACGCGGTGCCCGCCACGTGCCCGCGCCGAACTTCCAGGCGCAGGTGGTGGTGAGCGAACGGTTGGTGACGGGCCAGAACCCCGCTTCGGCCAAGGGCGTGGGCGAAGCGATGCTGCCGCTGCTGGCATCGGCAGGACGGGCCTGAACCATGCTCAACGACTATGCGCGGGTGAATGACCCGTTCGCCCGCATCGGCAAGGAGTCGGTGACGGTGCAGATCACCAGCGTGGTTCGCGCCAGCGATGCGTCGTTCAACGTGCGCTGGACGGAACGCCGCTACGTCAATGGCGCAGCGGCCGGACTGGAGCGATGGACGGCGGTGGTGTCCATCGTGCAGCAGACCCCGCGCACCGAAGAACGCCTGCGCCGCAACCCGCTGGGCATCTACGTCAATGGTTTGTCGTGGAGCCGTGAACTGGATTCTTCTGAAGGAGCCAAACCATGAATGCACGTTTACGTAGAACCGTATTGCCGGAGATCCTGCTGGCATCGACTGCCGAGGCGCGAACAACAGCACCGAGTCGAAACAACCATCCTCCCTTGCATCTGCTGTTGTGCCTTGTTTGTTTTGGCTGGAGTGCGAAGGAATGGGCTACTATGACGAGCAAGCCTGCAGTTTCTGCATAGTTTCACCGCCACAGCACGACGCGGCTTGTTTTCTCGAGGCTCTCATGTGGCTCCCAGCCCACAACGTCGCATCCCCTGCAAGCGGCACGAAACAGAGCTAACCTATTGCCCCGTATACGGTTTCAAACCTGGCGTGATTTGCACGAAGGGCTTGACACTGGCCCTTTTTTGTGCCCCATGCCAGCGGGTGCAGCAACCAGCGTATGGCTGTTTTCGCCAGGATCAAAAATCCGATCCCTTGCCCGGAATCAGCGGCCCGTTTGCTGCCTGGGCAAATGGCGTGTCAGCACCAGTACGACTAGCGCAAGAGCAAAAAGCAAAGCAATGACAACGCCGCTCACTGCCGCAAAAGACGCTTCGAACGCCTGCATTGCGCCCTGCAAAACGGCTGGAGACTGGATGCCTTCCCGGGCGTTCCGGTACGCTTCGTCCAGGCTGCTGCCAGCCATGGCCTCGATACCGGCGATTCGCACATGCGCGACATAAACGGCGGTCATCAGGGAGCCGAAGATAGTCACCCCGAAGCCCCCGCCAAACTCATAGGCCACGCCTTCCACGGACCCTGCCATGCCTGCACGGTCTTCTGACACATTCGTCATCACCAGCGTGCTGGAGGCGGTCAGGCTGAAGCCTATTCCCACTCCGCACAAGGCCAGGACTGCGGCTTGCGCCAATGCGCCTGCCCCGTTCAAGCCAAGATACCCCCAGATGCCCGAGGCGCACATGGCCAAGCCGGCGGCAATGACGCGCGGGCACCCCAGGCGTCCAATCAGTGCCCCCGCCAATGGCCCTGCGAAAAATGATCCCAAAGAGATGGGCAGGACAAATGCCCCCGCCTCCAGGGGACTTTTTCCCAGAACCAATTGAAGCCTCTGACTGAGCACCAGTTCAAAACCGATCAGCGTCATTGACGCTACGAACGCGATCAAGATGCCCGTGGCGATAGGGGTGACCGAGAGCAGCCTGAAGTCAATCAAGGGTCGAGGCAGCCGGAGCTGGCGTCGCACAAAGACTGTCAAGGTCACCACTCCCGCCAGCAGAGCGCCCCAGGCCAGGAGCACATGGCCATCGGGCTTGGCGAATTCCTTGATGCCATAGGCCAGAGCAACGATGCCAAACATGCTTTGCCAGCAGCTATGCAAGTCGATAGTGATGCCGGGGTTGCCGGCTCTCCTGGGAACCAGCCACCAGGCCAGCACCGCAGCCACGCCGATGATGGGGACGTTGATCAAAAAAACCGAACCCCACCAGAAGTGTTCGAGCAAGGCCCCGCCCAGGACCGGGCCAACCGCAGCGCCGCCAGAAGCCACGGACGCCCAGATGCCAATGGCAAAGGCCAGTTCCCTGGGATCGTGGAAGGTGATCCGGACGATGGCAATCGTGGCCGGCATCATGGCGGCACCACCAACGGCAAGCAGTGCGCGAGCAGCGATCAGCACACCGGCACCGGGGGCAAATGCGGCGATCACGGAGGCCAGTCCGAACAGAACCATGCCGCCGATAAAGACCGTCCGGTGGCCCAGGCGGTCACCCAAGGCGCCCATGGCCGGCATCAGGCCGGCCATCACCAGAGAGTAGGCATTGAGAATCCATAGCTTTTCCGAAGCGGTGGTGTGCAAGGCCTGCGCCAAACTCGGCAACGCCGTGTACAGCACCGTCATATCGATGACGATGAGCAGCAGCGCCGTGGAAACCACGCCAAGCGTGAGCCAGCGGCTCTGGAATTTCATGGGGAACCTTCGAACATTGATTTCACGACGGCATTGCTGCCCAGCCCCCTCAACGGAACCTGGCGCCCAGGCCGGGTTTTGCGCTACGAGGCACCGCCCAGGCTGGAGGCAGCTTTGAGGCGGCCATTTCCCATGACCGGGAAAAGGCGGTCATAGGCAACGTTGAACACAAAGTTGTAGACAAGATAGAACGCGACGATCGCCAGATCGAGCACCAGCGTATCGAGCAACGTCATATCCAGATACCAGGCAATCAGCGGAAGCAGTACCAGCAGCAGGCCGGCCTCGAACAGGACGGTGTGCAGCAGGCGTGCTCCGACGCTCTTGCGGATGTGGCCATACATCTGCCGCATGCAGCGATCGAACCCGATGTTGAACAGGAAGTTCCACACCGTGGCGATCGTGGCGGAGCCGATACCGACCACGCCCATGTGCGTCATGGGTTTGTCGAACAAGAGTGCCGAGGAAGGAATGATGATCATCAGCCCGATCACCTCGAACATCAGGGCGTGCCGCACACGGTCAGAAAGACTGCGTGTCTTCATGGTTTTTCTCCAATCACATTGATTGGTGCGCAATGTATCTTGATATCAAATAATGCAAAGTTATCTACCATCTTAAAATCAGATAGATGAGCATATCCATGGACCAACTGGAAGCATTCGTCTCGGCGGCAGAAAAAGGATCGTTTTCTGCCGCCGGACGTGCTTTGCGCAAGGCGCAATCGGCCGTCAGCACCCAGGTTTCCAACCTGGAAACGGATCTCGGGGTGATGCTGTTCAACCGTGCCGGGCGCAATCCCTCCCTGACGGCTGCGGGCGAGCGCCTGCTGGCAGAGGCCAGGCTGATCCTCGATCGCCGGGAGCATCTGATCGGTATTGCGGCGAGCTTCGAGGCACATACCGAAAAGCGCCTTGTCGTGGCCATCGACGAGCTCTACCCGGAGCATGTGCTGGGAGAGCTATTCGCCGAGTTCGCAGCCCTCTTTCCCCATGTTGAGCTGGAGTTGCTGTTCCCCATGATGGAGGATGTCAGCAGCATGATTCTTGACGGAAAAGCGGATATTGGAGTGATGTGGCGCCAGGAGTCGCTGCCCGCAGAGCTTGGCTTTCACACTATTGGATGGGTGCCGCTCAAACTGGTGTGCGGAAGCAGCCATCCGCTTGCGCACACCGTCGTCGACTGGGAAGAGCTCAAGCGCCACCGCCAAATCATGGTGACGCTGCGGTCCGAGGGAACCGAAAAGCACCGCCTTCGCGTCGCTGCCGAGGTCTGGTGGGTCGAAAGCCATTGGGTCATCTTGCAGATCCTCAAGCAGGGGATCGGCTGGGCGCTCATCCCCAATCACATCATCGAGCGCTCGCCCATCGCCAGGGACCTCGTCATACCGGCACTGCAGTTCGACGAAGGAACGCATCCGGTGGCGCTGGAGCTGGTCTGGCACAAGCAGCGTCCGAGCGGGCCTGCAGCCACATGGCTGCGCGGAAGGTTTGCGGCCACGAAGATTGACGCTTGAAATACCGGATTCAATAGCTTCCTGCGCTTACCAACAATGGATTCAAGAGTAAAAAATATTCGAAATCCTTTTCAATCAAGCGCCAGAAGCTCCTTTTTTTGAAAAACATCGCCACCCGGCAGCACGACCCGTACTGCCGGGCTTTTTTTCGGCCCTCGGGCCGGGCCAGGGCACGGTGGGATAATTGCCGCCCATGAACATCACCTTCAAAACCCCTGAAGACATTGAGCACATGCGCGAGGCCGGCCGTCTGGCCTCGGAAGTGCTGGACTACATCACCCCGTTTATCCAGCCGGGCATCACCACCCTGGAAATCGACCGTCTGAGCGCCGAGTGCATGGCCCGCCAGGGCACCAAGTCGGCCACCGTGGGCTACCAGCCACCGGGCTATCCGCCGTACCCGGGGCATGTCTGCACCTCGGTCAACCATGTGGTGTGCCACGGCATTCCCAACGACAAGCCGCTCAAGAAGGGCGACATCCTGAACGTGGACGTCACCGTCATCACCAAGGACGGCTGGTTCGGCGACAACAGCCGCATGTTCCTCATCGGCGAGAGCACCATTGCCGGCAAACGCCTGTGCCAGCTCACCTTCGAGGCCATGTGGAAAGGCATCGAGCAGGTCAGGCCGGGCGCCACCCTGGGCGATGTCGGCCACGCCATCCAGACGTTTGCCGAAGGGCACCACCTGTCGGTCGTGCGCGAATACTGCGGCCACGGCATCGGGCAGAAATTCCACGAAGACCCGCAAGTGCTGCACTACGGCAGGCCGGGCACCGGCGTCAAGCTCAAGGAAGGCATGGTGTTCACCATCGAACCGATGCTCAACCTGGGCAAGCGCGACGTGAAGGAACTGGGCAAGGACGGCTGGACCATCATCACCAAGGACCGCAGCCTGTCGGCCCAGTGGGAGCTGATGATGGCCGTCACCCCCACGGGCTACGACATCCTGACGTGGTCGGATGGCTCGCCCACGCCGCCGCCGTTCATCAAAGGCATCCGCACCTGACGGCAGGAGAGACACCCGTGGTAGCGCTTTCCCCTCCCCTGACCGAACTGCGCCAGCGCTACCACGACCAGAAGGCGCAATGCCTGGCGCACCTGCACGCCCCGGGCGGCCCGCCCATCCGCCAGCTGCTGCAGCGCCTGGCGCTGCTGGTCGATGCACAGCTGATGGCGCTGCGCCACGCCACGGGGCTGCCGCAGGAAGTGGCCATCGTCGCCGTCGGCGGCTATGGCCGCTGCCAGCTCTTTCCTTATTCCGACGTGGACGTGCTGCTGCTGGTGCCGGAGGAAAACACGCTGCTGCGCCCGGCGCTGGAGGCCTTTGTCAGCGCCTGCTGGGATACGGGGCTGGAAATCGGCTCCAGCGTACGCACCGTGGCCGAGTGCCTGACGCTGGCCCGCCAGGACGTCACCGCGCAGACCTCGATGCTGGAAGCGCGGCACATCGACGGCCACCGGCAATGCTTTGACCAGCTGATGGCGCAACTGCCCGAGACCTTGCAGCCGCAGGAATTTTTCCTGGCCAAGCACCTGGAGCTGCGCCAGCGCCACACCAAGTTCGAGAACACCCCCTACGCGCTGGAGCCCAACTGCAAGGAAGCCCCCGGCGGCCTGCGCGACCTGCAGACCATCATCTGGGTGGCCAAGGCCGCCGGCCTGGGCGGCACCTGGCACGAGCTGGCCCGCCACGGCATCCTGACCGCCCTCGAAGCCCAGCAGCTGGAACGCAACGAAACCACGCTGTTCCAGATCCGCGCCCGCCTGCACGCCGTGGCGGGGCGGCATGAAGACCGCCTGCTGTTCGACCTGCAGACCGCCGTGGCCCACAGCCTGGGCCTGAAAAACCATACGCCGCCCGGCCAGACCTATCCCGTGCGCTCCAGCGAGGTGCTGATGCGCCGCTACTACTGGGCGGCCAAGGCGGTCATGCAGCTGCAGCAGATCGTGCTGCTGAACATTCAGGAACGCCTGCACCCCAGCCAGGCGGCGCCCATCCCCATCGACGACTGGTTTGCCGACAAGAACGGCCTGCTGGACGTGCGTGACGATGCCCTCTACCAGCGCCAGCCCCGGGCCATCCTGCACACCTTCCTGACGCTGCAAACCCACCCCGGCCTGCGCGACGTGTCGGCCCGCACCCTGCGGGCGCTGTACAACGCCCGCGACCATATGCACGCCCCCTGGCGCCGCGACCCGGCCAACCGCGCCACCTTCATGCGCATCCTGCAGCAGCCCAGCGGCATCACCCACGCGCTGCGGCTGATGAACGCCACCTCGGTGCTGGGGCGCTACCTGTGGTCGTTCCGGCGCATCGTCGGCAAGATGCAGCACGACCTGTTCCACGTCTACACCGTCGACCAGCACACGCTGATGGTGCTGCGCAACATGCGCCGGTTCTTCATGCCGGAATTTGTCCACGAGTACCCGCTGTGCTCCGAACTGGCCAGCCAGTGGGCGCAGCCCTGGCTGCTGTACCTGGCAGCGCTGTTCCACGACATCGGCAAGGGCCGGGGCGGCGACCACAGCACCGTCGGCGCGATCGAAGTGCGCCGCTTTGCCCGCCAGCACCATCTGGCCAGGGCCGATGCCGAGCTGGTCGAGTTCCTGGTGCGCGAACACCTGCGCATGAGCACCGTGGCGCAAAAGCAGGACACCAACGACCCCGCCGTGGTGCAGGCCTTTGCCGACTGCGTGGGCACGCCCGAGCGCCTGACAGGCCTGTACCTGCTCACCGTGGCCGACATCCGGGGCACCAGCCCGAAGGTGTGGAGCGCCTGGAAAGGCAAGCTGCTGTCCGACCTGTACCACGCCACCCTGCGCATGCTGGGCGGCCAGGCCTTGCAGGGCCAGGCCCTGACCCAGGCCCGCCAGCACCAGGCCCAGGTGCTGCTGCGCCAGGTGGGCCTGCCCGCCGACAGCGCCCAGCTGCTGTGGAATACGCTGGAGGCGGGCTACTTCCTGCGCCACGAACCGGCCGACATCGCCTGGCACGCCCGCCAGCTGTACCTGCACGTGGGCAGCCCCATCCCCATTGTCCGCGCCCGCCCGTCGCTGGCCGGCGAAGGGGTGCAGGTGCTGGTGTACGCGCCCGATGGCAACGACCTGTTTGCCCGCATCTGCGGCTATTTCGACCAGATGGGGCTGTCCATCCTGCACGCCCGCATCTACACCAGCCCGCACGGCTATGCGCTGGACACCTTCCAGGTCGTGGCCCCGCTGCTGGCCATCGAGGAACGCGAACTCAGCGCCCTCATCGAAGCCGGCCTGCCCTCGGCCCTGGCCGCCGCCACCCCCCTGCCCGAACCGGTGCGCCGCCCGCCCTCGCGCCGCGCCCGCAGCTTTCCCATGCCGCCGCACGTCAGCCTGCAGCCGGACGAAAAAGCCCAGCGCTGGCTGCTGCACATCAGCGCCACCGACCGCGCCGGGCTGCTCTACAGCATCGCCAGCGTCCTGGCCCGCCACGGCCTGAGCGTGCAACTGGCCAAGGTCATGACCCTGGGCGACCGGGTGGAGGACAGCTTCCTCGTCGAAGGCCCGCAACTGCAGCACACCACGCGCCAGCTCGATCTGGAGAAGGAGCTGGCACACATGCTCACGATCGAGTCCTGATCCCCGAAGCTTGGAACCTGTTCAAAGTCTTCAAAAATACTTTTTTATCCCCGACCTTTCCTTCGTCATTCCCGCGAAGGCGGGAATCCAGTAGCGGCCTTGCCTTGATCGCTACCGTGCCCATCGCCAGTGCCGTTACTGGACGCCCGCCTGCGCGGGTGTGACGGAAGGCAAGGATGGGGCGACGAAGAAAAACAGGTGTGGCGCAGGAGACTTTGAACAGGCTCTTACTCCGAAATCTGCTGCACCGCGCCAAATTGCAGGGCGTGCGGCAGCCAGCGCAGCAGGGAATCGGCCGTCGTCGTTTCGATACGGTTGGCAAAGCGCTGCTCGTTCGGATGGTCGTCAAAGGCGATATTGGCGCGGGTCACGCGGGCGCCCAGGCGGGTCATCGTGCCGATATGCAGCATCCCGGGCTGGTAGCCTTTGAAGCGCAGCCACGCCTGGGCCTGGTCACGGCCGGCCAGCCCCGGCTCGGCGGCCAGGGCCAGCGTTTCCAGCGCCCATTGGTTGGACTGCTGATAGCGCGTGCCCCAGGTATAGCTGAGCATGTTGTAGCGGCTATGGTGCAGGCGCTGGACGCGCTGGTTGTCTTGCAGCAGCATCCACAGCGCATCGGCCAGCGGCGCCGGGGCGGCGATCCAGCTGGCCTGGTAGCGCCACAGATCGTCCAGGAAAAACTCCCCCAGCCCCTGGCGCATGAGGGCCGACTGGTCGGTACCGCACTGGTTGAGCTTGTGTACCACGCGCCAGGGGCCGGCGGCGCTGCGGTAGGCCCAGCCGACGTGCGACCAGGTCTGGTGGTAGCGGCTCAGGTCCTGCCCGGCCCGCGCCAGCAGCACGACACGGGTGCCATCGCGCTGGTAGGCCGCTTCCAGGGCATGGGCCGTGCGTTGCGCCAGCGCCATGCTGCGGGCGACGGTCTCCGGGGTGGTTTTTGTCTCTGCGCAGGTCTGGCCCGCCTGGGCCGGGCCTGCCTGGGAAACGGCCCAGGCGGCCAGCAGCAAGGCGCTGGCAAGGAAGCGAAAACGCCGGTGGAAAAAATCGGTCATGACGGTACTCCATACAGTCCATACAGGGGGCACAAGCCGTGGCAGGCTCATCCAATGCGCTCGTTGAACAGCAGGGCCTGCCCGACGGCATTCGGGATGAAGGCCAGCACCTCGGCGCCGGCAGAAAGAATCACCCCCGAGGCGATCACCGTGGTCGTGATGGCCGTGCCGACCGACAACAGCGCACTGCCTGCGGCCACGCCGACGACCTCGATACTCGCCGCCACGCCGTCGCTGGCGCGTTCCAGCACGATGACCGTGCCACGTGCCGAAGCCTGCACGGCCTTGACCGTCAGCACGGCGCCGGTCACCGACAGCACCACCGGAATGGCCGCCGCAACAGCGCTGGCATCCCCGCTGGTCTCGCCCACCGCGGCCCCGGCAGCCGAAGCCGCCACGACCACCGATGCCACCGGCAGGAGCGACAAGGCAGCGGACGTATCGCTTTGCGCCTGGGCGGGGGCCATGGCCCCCAGGCCCAAACCGACCACGCACAGGGCAGAAAGCACATGGTGGCGCAGGGTGGTGAAGAAAGGTTTTTGCATTATCAACTCCTCAATCAATAGCTTCTACCGATGATCAGATAAAGATTTCAGCATTCTTTATTATTGAAATCATTTATATACCCGCGGAAGATGCAACAAAATAAATAGCTCACATTCGTTTACCGGAAAGCTTTGACCGCGCTTCTCAAGCTTTCTCACTGGATTGCGAAACGCGCTCGGACTCGCTCTGGCGACTGCGCCACCGGGCTTCGAGCAGATCGGCCTCCTGGCGGTCACGCAGCATCTTGGCCAGGGTGAAGGCGCTGGTAATCAGGTACAGCCAGCCGACACCCAGAAAAACCTTGTAGGTCGGGTTCACCTCCATGCGCACCAGCCCCCAGGCCGTCAGCCCCATGGCCAGGGCAAAACTGCCCCAGACCACCAGGCGGAACAAGGAGGTGTCGGCCTGCTGCCCCTGCTCGCGGGCCGCCTCGCCATCCCGCACAAATTTGGACAGCACAAACGCCGTGGACAGGCAGAACAGATAGCCCATGAACATGAAGGCGCGGTCCAGGTCCTGCCCCGGCAGGTAGGCCAGGCCGGTGGTGCACAGCGCCATCGCCAGGCCAAAGGACACCCAGACTTGCAGCTGCCAGGGCCGGGAGTCGCGACGCACCAGCGGTTGGGGCAAGGAAGGGGAAAAAGCAGAGGTTTGGTTTTGCATGAACGTCTCCAATCAGGTTGATGCGGGGTTGGTATGGACGCAAGTGTCCCTGGCCTGCCCGGTTGGAGAAGCAAATAATGATTCCAGTGTATTTTCAATTAACAACAAGTATCTTTATTCGATACTATTTTTCCCGACCCGCCCCTTTGTCCAGGTACATCTGGGTATCCGCGTGCCGCAGCAGGCTGAGGCCGTCCGCCCCGTCGCGGGGATACAAGGCATACCCCATACTGGCCCCCACGCTGACCTCCTCCCCGGCAGGAATGCCTTGCAGGGTGGTCAGCGGCGGGACGATGGCTGCCAGCAGCGCCCGGCACGCCTGACGGGCCTGGGCATCGTCGGCCACCCCGGGCAACACGGCGACAAACTCGTCGCCACCCAACCGGGCCAGCACATCGCTGCCGGGCAGATGCCGGCGCATCCGCTGCGCCACCTCGGCCAGGGCCAGGTCGCCGTTGTCGTGGCCCCAGCGGTCATTCAGGAGTTTGAACTTGTTCAGGTCGATGAACAGCAGGGCAAACGGCGCTCGCCCCTGCCCGGCCGCCGGTGCCTGGGTCAAGGTGTTCAGGATGTGGTGCAAGGCACTGCGGTTGTTCACCCCCGTGAGCGAATCGGTGAACAGGCTGTGGCGCATGTGGTGGAAGTTGTGCGCCAGCTCGCCGATCTCATCGTTGCGGGGGACTTCGATGGGGGTATGGATATCGCCCTGCCCCACGCGGCGCACCGCATGGGTGAGCGTGCGCATGTCCCGCGCCACGCCGCCGAAAATACGCCAGCCGATCGCCAGCGCCAGGCCCAGGGCCAGCAGCCCCAGGGCAACCACCAGCACGATATGGCTGCGGATGCCCGCCAGCATGTCGTCATGCGGCACGGCCACCACGGCCATCCAGTCCAACCCGGCCCGGTCGGTGACATGGTGGTACGCCACTTGCACCGACTGTCCACCGGCCTGAACCAACAAGGCATCCGACCCGGCGCTGCTGCCGGCCGCTCTGGCCGTCCCGAACAAAGGGGCCAGCGACGGATACAAGGCCTGCAGCAGCGCATCGTTGCTCCGGGCCGCATGGACACGCTGCGGCTTGCCATCGGCGCCTTGCTGGATATTGTCGAAATCCGACGCCGCAATCAGCGCCCCATCGGCCTCCAGGATGAACGCGCGGGCGCCCTGGGGCAAGGGCATCTGCTGCATGAACCGCTGCAGGCCGGCCAAAAACAGATCGGTCGCCACCACGCCCTCGGGGGTGCCATCGGCAGCCAGGATGCGCCGCGCCTGGGTGATGACAATGTCGTGGGCACTGAAATCGATATACACCGGTGTCCAGATCGGCCGGTCCTGCACCAAAGCGTCGCGGTACCAGGGGCGGGTACGGGGATCGAACAGGGTTTTTTCCGTGAACAGCACTTCGGGCGTGGCCTGGATGCCGGACACGCGGTAATAAGTGCGGTGGTCTTGCGCCCGGGTTTTCAGGCGCACCTCAGCCTCGGTGGCAGACTTGCGCAGCAGTGCAATGCCTTGCCCGGCACGGTTGCCGTAATACACGTAGCCGCCCGGCTTGTCCTCCAGGGAGGTGGCCGTCCACAACCGTGTGCGCAGGTCAGGCATCTCGTCGCGAATGTCGGGCCGGGGCAGCAGCCCCTGGGGGAAACTCACCTCCAGCATGGCCCCGGCACCCCGCATGTGCTGCTGCACGGCCTGCCCGATACGCTCGGACATTTCGTGCATGAGCTGCTGCGACAAGGTGGAGATGGTCTTGCTCCCCGTCCAGTACCACAGCACGCCCAGCGAGCCGGTGAGCAGCGCGATAAGCATGACAAAAGGCAGCACCAGCGACAGGCGCATCGAGGCGTATTGCTGCGATTGAGACGGGGACGGGGACGGGGACGGGGACGGGGACGGTACCGACGATGGCAAAGGCGTGGA
>CABIIJ010000048.1 GCA_902175065.1 uncultured Comamonas sp.
ATGTGCTGACCGGCAATGCGGGCCAAAACGTTTTGCGAGGCTTGGTAGGCGATGACATCTATGTGATCAGCCACGCCGGGCAGCAGGTGGTGGAGCAGGCGGGCGAAGGGGTGGATACGGTGCAGGCCAGCATCAGCTACGTCCTGACCGATAACGTGGAAAACCTGACGCTGACTGGCAACGCCAGCATTGACGGCACGGGCAACGCGCTGGACAACACTATTACCGGCAATGCCGGGCGCAATGTGCTACGTGGGCTGGCGGGTAACGATACCTATGTGATCAGTCATGCCGGGCAGACGGTGCAGGAACTGGCAGGCGAAGGGCTGGATACGGTGCGTGCCAGCATCAGCTACACCCTGACCGACAACGTGGAAAACTTGGTGCTGACCGGCACCGCCAACCTGAGCGGCACTGGCAATGATTTGGACAACGTGCTGACCGGCAATGCCGGCAGCAACCTGTTGGATGGCGGCGCCGGGGCTGACACGATGGCAGGCGGTGCGGGCAACGATACTTATGTGGTCGATAACGCCGGTGACGTGGTGGCGGAGTTGGCAAACCAAGGCGCTGATACGGTGTTGGCGAGCATCGACTACACGTTGACGGATAACGTGGAGCACCTGACGCTGACCGGCCATGCCCTGCGCGGTACGGGCAATGCGCTGGACAACACCATCACCGGCAATATCCAGGACAACCTGCTGGAAGGCGGTGCAGGCAATGACACTTTGCTGGGTGGCGCAGGCCATGACCTGCTCAACGGCGGCACCGGGGCCGACCATATGGAAGGCGGCACGGGCGACGATACCTATGTGGTGGACAACGTGGGCGACGTGGTCGTGGAGCTGGCGGGCGAGGGCGTGGATACCGTGCTGGCCAGCATCGATTACACGCTGACCGACAACGTGGAAAACCTGATCCTGACGGACTACGCCTTGCGCGGTACAGGCAATGCGTTGAACAACACCATTACCGGCAATGTTCAGGACAACCTGCTGGAAGGCGGTGCGGGCAATGACGTTTTGTTGGGCGGTGCAGGCAACGACACGTTGGATGGCGGCACGGGCGCTGACCGCATGGAAGGCGGTACGGGCAACGATACCTATGTGGTGGACAACGTGGGCGATGTGGTGGTGGAGTTGGCGGGCCAGGGCATGGACACGGTGCGTGCCAGCATCAGCTACACCCTGACGGACAACGTGGAAAACCTGGTTTTGACGGGCAGCGCCAACCTGAACGGCACCGGCAACGATCTGGACAACGTGCTGACCGGCAATGCCGGCAACAACTTGCTGGATGGCGGCGCCGGGGTCGACCGGATGGCAGGCGGTGCCGGCAACGACACCTATGTGGTCGATAACGTGGGCGATGTGGTGGTGGAACTGGCGGGCCAGGGCACGGACACGGTGCAAGCCAGCATCGACTACACGCTGACCGATAACGTGGAAAACCTGACCCTGACCGGCGCAGCCCTGCGCGGTACGGGCAATGCGCTGAACAACACCATGACCGGCAATGCCCGGGACAACCTGCTGGACGGCGGTGATGGCAACGACACGCTCTATGGCGGCGCGGGCAACGATGTTTTGCTGGGCGGTGCGGGCAATGACACTTTGAATGGCGGCATTGGGGCTGATCGGATGGAAGGCGGCACGGGCAACGATACCTATGTGGTGGACGATGTGGGCGACGTGGTGCTGGAGCTGGCGGGGGAGGGGACGGATACGGTGCAGTCCGCCATCACCTACACGCTGACCGACCATGTGGAACACCTGACGTTGACGGGCAGCGCCGCCATTGATGGCACGGGCAATGCGCTGGACAACGTGATTACCGGCAATGGCGCGGCCAATGTGCTGGATGGTGGCGATGGCAATGACACGCTCAACGGCGGTGCGGGCAATGACACTCTGCTGGGCGGTGCAGGCAACGACACGCTGGATGGCGGCACCGGCGCTGACCGCATGGAAGGCGGTGCGGGCAACGATACCTACGTGGTGGACAACGTGGGTGATAGGGTGGTGGAGTTGGCCAGTGAAGGCACGGACACGGTGCGCTCCAGCATCAGCTACATCCTGACGGACAACGTGGAAAACCTGGTTTTGACGGGCAGCGCCAACCTGAACGGCACCGGCAACGATCTGGACAACGTGATTACCGGCAACAGCGGGGCCAATGTGTTGAGCGGCGGCGCGGGCAACGACACCTTGCTGGGCGGCGCAGGCAATGACACGCTGGACGGTGGCACCGGCGCTGACCGCATGGAAGGCGGTGCGGGCAACGATAGCTATGTGGTGGACGATGTGGGCGACGTGGTGGTGGAACTGGCGGGCCAGGGCACGGACACGGTGCTGGTCAGCATTGACTACACGCTGACGGACAACGTGGAGAACCTGACGTTGACGGGCAGTGCCGACATCAACGGTACCGGCAATGCCCTGAACAACGTGATGACTGGCAACGCCGGGAACAACCTGCTGCGCGGGCTGGCCGGGAATGACACCTATGTGATCAGCCACGCCGGGCAAACCGTGGTGGAACAGGCGGGCGAGGGCGTGGATACCGTACAGGCCAGCATCAGCTACACCCTGACGGACAACGTGGAGAACCTGGTGCTGACCGGCAGCGGTGACATTGACGGCACAGGCAATGCGCTGGACAACGTGATTACCGGCAATGCAGGCCGGAACGTGCTGCGTGGCTTGGCGGGCAACGATACCTATGTGATCAGCCACGCCGGGCAGAGCGTGGTGGAGCAGGCGGGCGAGGGGGTGGATACGGTGCAAGCCGCCATCAGCTACACGCTGACCGAGCATGTCGAAAACTTGGTTTTGACGGGCAACGCCAACCTGAACGGCACCGGCAATGCGCAGGACAACGTGCTGACCGGCAATGCCGGCAACAACCTGCTCGATGGCGGTGCGGGGGCCGACCGGATGGCGGGCGGCGCGGGCAACGACACTTATATGGTGGACGATGCCGGCGATGTGGTGGTGGAGCTGGCCAACCAGGGCACGGATACGGTGCTGGCCAGCATTGACTACGCGCTGACGGCGCATGTGGAGAACCTGACGCTGACCGGCAGTGCCAACATCAACGGCACCGGCAATGCCCTGAACAACGTGATCATCGGCAATGCCGGGAACAACGTGCTGGATGGCGGGGCGGGCAATGACCGGTTCATCTTCCAGCGTGGCGGTGGCCATGACCGGATTACGGATACCCAGGGTGCCGACGTGCTGTATCTGGATGGCGGCTTGACGGCGGCGGATGTGCGCCTTTGGCGGCAGGCGGATGATTTGTGGATTGAATTGATCGGCAGCCAGGATTCGGTGCGCCTGTCCGATTGGTATCGACAGTCCCAAGGGGTGGGGACGCTGGAGTTTTCCGACGGCACGCAACTGGATCGCAGCGGTATTCGCGCACGGGTGATCGAGCTGCCCCAGGTGGGTGCGCCATTGACGGGTGCCCAGGCGCAGGAAGCCGAGGCATGGATGTATGCGGTTCCCGGGTCGGCATTCATCGGCTCAGGCATCGACTCGTCTCTGAGCCTGAGCGCCCGTTTGGCCGACGGTTCGGAGCTGCCGCAGTGGTTGCGCTTCGATGCCCGGACGGGGCATTTCAGCGGGATGCCTGTTCTTGAGGAATCTGCCGGCAACTATGAAATTGTGGTGACGGCCACCAACCCGCAGGGCGGCTCGGCGGCCCAGAGTTTTACCTTGCAGGTGGTGCAGCCCACGCCGACCCAGCGCGGCAGCCAGTGGGGCGATGTGCTGGTGGGCGGCGCTGGCCGTGATGTGCTGTACGGCATGGGCAGCGGCGACGTGATTGTTGGCGGGGCGGGCGATGACATTCTGGCCGGTGGTGCAGGCAGCGACAACATGGATGGCGGTGATGGCAACGATGTCATGCACGGCGGTGCGGACAACGACAACATGAGCGGCGGCAGTGGCAACGACATTTTGTATGGCGGTGCTGGCAACGATGCCGTGCATGGCGGTGCCGGGGACGATTATCTGGATGGCGGCACAGGCAATGACCTGTTGACTGGAGGCCTGGGCAGCGACACTTTCGCGTTTGGCCGTGGTTATGGGAAAGATACGGTCGATGCCTATGATGCCCAATACATGAACAGTACCGATGTGGTGGAATTCAGCCGTGGTATTACCGCCGATCAGCTTTGGTTCAGCCAGAAGGGCAATGATCTTTCCGTGCAGATTATGGGGACGGAGGATAACTTGATTATCAAGGATTGGTACCGTGGCGATGCGTGGCGGATTGATGAATTCCGCACGAGCAATGGCGCTGTTTTGAACGGCCAGAGTGTGCAGCAACTGGTGCAGGCCATGGCCCAGTTTGCACCCCCAGCCGCAGGCCAAAGTACGTTGTCCGCCATGCAGTCACCAACATTGCAGACAGTGGTTGCGACAAGCTGGCAATAATAATTATTCGGGCCTGATCTGCATGGCGGTAATAAAACCGCCATGCAGATTTTTAATTTTTATAATATGAATACATTGAATGCACAGGAGCCAGGGGATTCTGGGTTATTGGCATTGTTGATGCTCGCGCAGTTTCATGGTTTGAAGGCCGATGCCATGAAGTTGAAGCATGAGTTTGGCGAAGCGCCATGGGATGTGATTGGTTTGTTGAATGCAGCAAAATCCATTGGGTTTACGGCCAGAAAAGTTCAACAGCCATTGGAACGGTTGCACAAAGCCCCCTTGCCTTGCATTGCGATGGACAGGGAGGGGAAATTCTTTGTGCTGGCCAAGGTGGACATTGCCCCCAATGACAATAATAATTCCAAGGTATTGCTGCAAAGACCGGGAGGAGCACCCCAGGTTATGACCGTGGAAGAATTCACCCGCCTGTGGGGCGGGGTATTGGTATATCTGACCAGCAAGGCGAATTTCACGGGAGAGGTGGCGAATTTTGACTTTACCTGGTTTATTCCCTCGGTCATAAAATACCGCAAGCTGTTGGGCGAGGTTTTTTTGCTTTCACTGATTTTGCAGATGATTGCCTTGATTACCCCCATGTTCTTCCAGGTGGTGATGGACAAGGTCTTGGTGAACCATGCCATGCAGACATTGCACGTTATTGCCATTGGACTATTGTGTGCAACTGTTTTTGAAGTATTGTTGACGGGGATTCGGAGTTATATTTTTTCGCACACCAGTTCAAAAATAGATGTGGAGCTGGGGGCGCGTCTTTTCAGGCATTTGATGGCATTGCCCATGGGCTATTTCAATAGCCGCCGGACGGGAGATTCCGTTGCCCGGGTTCGAGAGTTGGAAAATATACGGTCTTTTTTGACCGGGAACGCTATGACCTTGGTGTTGGATATTATCTTCTCCTTTGTTTTTATTGCAGCACTGCTGTGGTACAGCCCCACGCTGACGATGATTGTCCTGGGGTCGATTCCGGTTTATATAATAATTTCCCTTGTGATCACTCCAATATTGCGTGCCCGCTTGGATGAAAAATTCAACAAGGGGGCCGAGAACCAGGCCTTTCTTGTCGAAACCATCGGCGGGATGGGAACCTTGAAGGCGATGGCCGTGGAGCCGCGCTGGCAGCAGCGTTGGGATCAGCAGCTTGCAGGCTATGTGCAGGCCAGTTTTGTGGCAACCAATATTGGCATCGTTGCCAGCAATGCGGTGATGCTGGTCAGCAAGCTGGTCACGCTAGGCATCATGTGGCTGGGTGCCCAGTTGGTGCTGGAAAAGCAATTGACGGTCGGGGAATTGATTGCCTTCAATATGTTGGCGGGGCAGGTGTCCAGCCCCATTTTGCGCATGGCCCAGTTGTGGAACGATTTCCAGCAGGTGGGCATTTCCATGCGTCGGTTGGGCGATATTCTGAATACTAGGACAGAGATAGAAGGCCATAAAACACGCATCCCCCGTCTGGCAGGGGCAATTGAATTTGATCAGGTCAGTTTTCGCTACAGGCCCGATGCTTCCGATGTGATTCGCAACCTGCAATTGAAAATAAATGCGGGGGAAGTGATCGGCATTGTCGGGCGTTCTGGTTCGGGGAAAAGCACCCTGACCAAGTTGATTCAACGTCTGTACGTGCCTGACCGGGGCCGTGTGCTGGTGGATGGGCAGGATATTGCCATTGTGGATACGGCATCGTTGCGCCACCAGATTGGGGTGGTGTTGCAGGAGAATGTTTTATTCAATCGCTCTGTGCGGGATAATATCGCCACAACCCACCCTGCTTTGCCGATTGATGCCATTATTGCTGCGGCAAAAATGGCGGGTGCCCACGATTTTATTTGTGAACTGCCCGAGGGCTACGATACGATGGTGGGCGAACAAGGGGCGGGGCTTTCAGGAGGGCAGCGTCAGCGGATTGCCATTGCGCGGGCATTGATTGGCAATCCGCGCATTCTTATTTTTGATGAGGCCACCAGTGCCTTAGATTATGAGTCTGAAAAGATCATCCAGGACAATATGCGTCTGATTTGTCAGGGGCGGACGGTGATTATTATTGCCCACCGGCTTTCTGCGGTGCGGGATGCCCATAGAATTGTGGTGCTGGAACGCGGGCAGATTGCTGAAATGGGGAGCCATCGGCAGTTGCTGGCCAATCCCGATGGAATTTATAGCCATTTGCATGGTATGCAGAATGCTCTGACGGCATGAGGTTGCACCAATGAGTATGAAGGACAGGCTGGAAGCCTATAGCGATTTATTATCCCGCTATAGACGGGTTTTTGGGTATTTTTGGCAGCGTCGTAAAAATTTCCCTGACGGTACTTTCAATACAGAAGAAGCAGAATTTCTGCCTGCCGTGCTGGCGGTGCAGGAAAGGCCGGCATCCCATACGCTGCGCATGGTGGGGGGACTGATTGTTCTGTTGATGGTATTGATAATTATGTGGGCATTTTTTGGCCGCATGGATATTATTGTGAATGCCCAAGGGAAAGTCATTCCCAGTGAACGAAGCAAAACCATTGCTGCGGTGAATACGGGGAGCGTGGTGGCATTGGCGGTGACCGAAGGGCAGTCGGTAAAAACCGGTGATCTGCTGTTGCAGATGGATACCAGTGCATTGGATGCGGAGCGTGATCGGGCGCTAGGCGAGAAAAATGAGGCGGTGCTGGCCCTGGAGCGTAATCAGGCATTGTTGCAGGCATTGAAACAGCAAAATCCACCGGTTCTGTCGCCGTGGGAGCGATTAAATCAGACGTATTCCGTGGTCCTGGAGCCATTGCGCTGGAATGCAGCACGCCAGCATCTGGAGGGGCAATATGCGGATTACCAGGCCAAATATAAAAAAATTACGGACGATATTCAGCACTATGCAGCGGCTTTGCCTTTGGCCGAGGAGCAGGCTGCGCGGTATGCCGCTTTGGTCGAAACGCATGACGTGGCACGCGATGCTTGGTTGGAGAAAGAGCGCTTGCGACTGCAACTGGCGGCACAGTGGCGCGAGGCGCGGAATCAGCGGGAGGCATTGACGGCAGAAATTTCGCGTACCGCACTCGACCAGATGACTGAGGCGCGTCGCACCATGGATGCCGCAGCGCAGGAGGCCCTGCGTGCGGCCAGCACAAGCAGGCTTTTCACGCTCACCGCGCCAGTGGATGGCACGGTGCAGCAACTGGCGGTGCATACCCTGGGCGGTGTGGTGCAGGCGGCCCAGCCGGTCATGCTGATCGTGCCGCGCGATGGGCCGTTGGAAGTCGAGGCTTTCATCGAGAACAAGGACAAGGGCTTTGTCCATCCAGGCCAAAGCGCGGCGGTCAAGATCGCGGCTTTTGAGTACACCAAGTACGGTACTCTGCCGGGCCGCATTACCCATGTGTCCCAGGACGCGATTGCCGATGACAAGCTGGGGCTGATTTATGCCGTCAAGGTGCTGCTGGATAGAACGACGCTGGATGTGCGCGGTACGACCACTTCCATTACGCCGGGGATGTCCGTCAGCGTGGAAATCAAAACCGGCGATCGCCGCATCATCGAATATGTACTCAGTCCTTTACAACGCCACACCCATGAAGCGCTGCGGGAGCGTTGAGGGCTATCGCGCCGGTTGCGCTGCCGCCTTGCTGGCGCTGGCGGGGCTTTGCCAGCCGGTGGCAGCCCAGCCCCTTGCGCCGCCAATATTCTTCAATGACCCGTTGAACACGGCCCCTGCGGCCCTGAATCGGCGCGTGCAGCTATGGCTGCCGTCGGAATTGCTGGATGTATCCGTCCCGCCGGGTGACGTTGACACGGAGGGGCTGGTGCCCGTGGAGGTGGATTGCGCCAACCCTTTGGCGGCAGTTTTGCCAGGCGCGACCTTGAATTTGCCGACAGCGGTGGTGCGGACGGTATGCAGCCATCCCCAGGCGCGGGCCAGTTGGAGCCGCATTGCGCAGCAAGCGGCGCAATGGGGGCAGGCCCAAAGCGCATTCCTGCCGCAGGTGCAGGCAGGCATTGCCCGGCAGCGCAGCAGTGTCCGTTATTCCGGTCTGGACGTGCCGTCGGCGCGAACCCAGGCGACGATGCAGAACGTGCTGCTGACCTGGCGCCTTTGGGACTTTGGCGTACGCAGTGCGCGAGCCGATGCGGCGCAGGCCCAGTTGCGGGCGGCATTGAGCGAGCAAAGCGCCGTGGTGCAGCAAGCCGTGGCAGAGGTCTTGCAACTTTATGCACAAGCGCAGGCGGCCCAGGTACGGCTGCATACCCAGCGCCAGTTGCTGCCCCTGGCGCAGCGCAATGTGTTGGCGGCCCAGCGTCGCCAAAGTGCCGGGGTGGGCAGCACGAGCGATAGCTTGCAGGCCCAGGCGGCCCAGGCCCGTATTCACTTCGAACACAGTCGCGCCGAGGGGGAGGTGCAGGTAGTGTTGGCAAAGCTGGCCCGGCATGTTGGCCTGCCGGCAGGGACACAAGTTATGCTGTCTTCGGAGCCGCTGCCCCTAGGGGGAGGGCTGGAAGCGGGGCCGCAATGGTTGCTGCGGCCTTTGGAGGAGTGGCTGGATTTGGTTCGGCAGAACCACCCTGAACTGGAGGCTGCGCGGAACCAATGGCAAGCCGCCCAGGCCAGTTGGGAGGCGCAACGCGCTGAACACCTGCCGACGGTGGATGTGAATGTGGGGCACTACAGCAATGGTCGGCCCACGCAGTCGCTCAGTGCCGTGCGTTCGCATGAAACCGTCGTGGGTCTGAGCGTCAGCATCCCGCTGTTCGATGGGTTTGCCACGACCTATCAAGTGCGTGCGGCCCAGGCATGGGCCGAGCAAAAAGCCGTGGAGCTGGAGGCGGTGGAGCAGCAGGTCACGCAGGAGCTGGTGCAGCAGTATGTGCAGGCCCAGGCGGCCTTGAAGAATGCCCGTGCGGCCACGGATCTGCTTCAGTTGGCGAACGCTGCAACACAGTCTGCCCAGCGGCAGTACGAACACGGTGCGTGGGACATCGTGCAGCTCAATCAAAGCCTGATGCAACTGCAACAGGCGCAGCAGGAGTGGGCGACGGCGCAATGGGAGTGGCGCCAGGGGCGATTGAAGTTGTGGCTGTATGCCATGCGCCACCGTGCAGCATCTTGAGAATTCCTTAAAAAGGGAGCTGCTTCCGCATATAAAACAAAGGTTTCAGATAGAAGTGAACCTGAAACCTTTTATCTATCAGCGCAAACAGCTCCTTTTTATTGGCTTTCCTGCCCGCTATACGCCTGCAGGCGGGCGTACAGGCCATCGAGCGCCAGCAGTTCGGCGTGCGTGCCTTGTTCGACGATGCGGCCCTGCTGCATCACCACCACGCGGTCGGCGTGCTCGATGGTCGAGAGGCGGTGGGCGATCACCAGCGTCGTGCGCCCCTGCATCAGGCGCTGCAGGGCCTGCTGCACCAGGCGTTCGGATTCGGTGTCCAGCGCGGAAGTGGCCTCGTCCAGAATCAGAATCGGCGCATCCTTGTACAGGGCGCGGGCAATCGCCAGGCGCTGGCGCTGCCCGCCCGAAAGCTGGCTGGCGTTGTGCCCCAGCGGGGTATGGATGCCCTGGGGCAGGCTGCGCACGTGCTCGGTCAGGTTGGCCGCTTCCAGGCAGTCCCGGACGCGGGCCTCGTCCACCTGGGCGCTGCCCAGGGCCACGTTGGCGGCCACCGTGTCGTTGAACATCACCACGTCCTGGCTGACCATGGCAAATTGCTGGCGCAAGTACGCCAGATCCCACTCGGGCAGGGGCACGCCGTCGATCAGCACCTGCCCGCTGCCGGGCTGCAGGAAGCGCGGCAGCAGATTCACCAGCGTCGTCTTGCCCGCGCCCGAGGGGCCGACCAGGGCCACCACCTGGCCGGGCTGCACGTCCAGGTCGACCTGCTGCAGGGCGGGGGCCAGATCCTCGCCGAAGGAGACGCCCACCCGTTGCAGCACGATATGCCCGCGCACCGGCGCGGGCCGGGCGCTGCCGCCGCTTTCGGCCAGGCTGCCTTCCAGCAGGGCCAGCCCGCGCTCCAGGGCGGCGATGCCCCGGGTCATGGGCTTGGCCACGTCGGCCACCCGGCGCAGCGGGGCGATCAGCATCAGCATGGCGCTGATGAAGGCCACGAAGCTGCCCACCGACACCTCCTGCCCGCTGCCGCTCCCCTGGCGGCCTTGCCACAGGGCAATGCAGATCACCGCCGACAGCGCCATGGCGGCCATGAGCTGGGTGGCGGGCGTCATGGCCGAGGAGGCAATCGTCGACTTGATGTTCAGGCTGCGCAACTGGCGGCTCAGATCGCCAAAGCGCCGGTTCTGCGTCCCCTGCGCCCCATGCAGGCGCACGATGCGGTGCGCCAGCACGTTTTCCTCGACCACATACGCCAGGGCATCGGTGGCCTCCTGGCTGGTCTTGGTGATGCGGTACAGCCGTTTGGAGAGGGTTTTCATGATCCAGGCCACGCCCGGCACGATCACGGCCACGGCCATGGTCAGCTGCCAGTTGAGGTACAGCAGGTAGATCAGCAGGGCCACCAGGGTGAAGCCGTCGCGCGAAATCACCAGGAAGGCTTGCACCAGCTGGGTTGCGCCCGTCTGCACCTCGTAGACCACGGTGTTGGACAAGGCGCTGGCCGAATGGCGCGAGAACAGCCCCATCTGCGCCTGCTGCACCCGCTCGAACAGGTCTTTGCGCAGCGCCAGCATGCCGTCGTTGGCGATCCGCGCCAGGGCGTACTGGCCGATGAATTGCGCAATGCCGCGTACCAGGAACAGGCCGATGATGAACAGCGGCACCAGCCACAGGTTCAGGTCGCCCTGGGTGAAGCCGTTGTCCAGCAGCGGCTTGAGCAGGGCCGGAATCAACGGCTCGGTGGCCGCCCCGACCAGGGTGGCCAGTGCTGCCCCGGCCCAGGTCCAGCGCAGCCGTGTCCAGAAGTAAGGGGCGACCCGGCGCAGGCGCTGGCGCAAAGGCATGGATTGCACGCCGCTCAGGGCATGGCCGGGTAGGGAGTGGGAGGCATCAGGCATGGCGGGCAATTCTACGTGGCGCCCCCTGGTTTCCAGGCGACCCGGATGCCGTTGGATACGGGTTCACCCTGGGAGACTTGGCACAAAAGCAGCCAAGACTGTGTACCATTGCCGCTGGTTGAAGAACGTGCAGACGTTTCTTTTTTCCCGGCGGCTTTTCATCACAACGCATTCCTTCTTTCCCGTGCTCTCTCCAAATACTCTTTTCAGCAGCGGCGCGGCCACCTCGCGGCGCAGTCTCTTGGCTTTGCTGGCAGCGGCCCCTGCGGCGCCGGCCCTGGCGCAGTTCCGGGTGGAAATCGCCGGCGTCGGCCTGCGCCAGATCCCGATTGCCCTGCCCGCCCTGCGCGGCGAGGGCGCCGCGCCCCAGAAAATCGCCCAGATCGTCCAGGCCGACCTGGAGCGCAGCGGCCTGTTCCGGGGCGTCGAGGCGCAGGACGCCCAGCTCGACGAGAACTCCGTGCCCGACATGGCCCAGTGGCGCCAGCGCAGCGCCGATGCCCTGTCCTGCGGCAGCATCACCCGCCTGGCCGATGGCCGCTTTGATGTGCGCTTTCGCCTGTGGGACGTGGTCAAGGCGCAGGATCTGGGCGGCCAGGGCTTCGTCGTCGTGCAGGGCGATCTGCGCCTGGTCGCGCACCGCATTGCCGACTTCATCTACGAAAAACTGACCGGCGAGCGCGGCGTCTTCTCCACCCGCATCGCCTACGTCACCAAGGCCGGCGGGCGCTACGTGCTGTGGGTGGCCGATGCCGACGGGGAGAACGCCCAATCGGCCCTGGCCAGCACCGAACCCATCATCTCCCCCGCCTGGTCGCCCAACGGCACGCAACTGGCGTATGTCTCGTTTGAATCGCGCAAGCCCGTGGTGTACGTGCACGACGTGGCCAGCGGCCAGCGGCGCGTGGTGGCCAACTTCCGTGGCTCCAACAGCGCCCCGGCATGGTCGCCCGATGGCAGCCAGCTGGCCGTGACCCTGAGCCGCGACGGCCTCTCGCAGATCTACCTCATCAGCGCCGAAGGGGGACAACCCCGGCGCCTGATGCAAAGCAGCGGCATCGATACCGAGCCGGTTTTCGCCCCCGATGGACAAAGCCTGTACTTCGTCAGCGACCGGGGCGGTGCGCCGCAGATCTACAAGGTCGGCCTCGGTGGGGGCGGTGCCCAGCGCATCACCTTCAGCGGCGGTTACAACATCTCACCAAGCATCAGCCCCGATGGCAAGTGGCTGGCCTATATTTCCCGGGTTGGCGGTGCCTTCAAGCTCCATGTCATGGATCTGGGCACGGGCGACGTCACCGCCCTGACGGAAACGGCCGATGATGAAAGCCCCAGCTTTGCCCCCAACAGCCGCTTGCTGGTCTACGCCACCCGCCAGGGCAGCGGAGAAGCCCTGATGACCACCACCCTGGACGGGAAAATCAAGGCCCGCCTGGCCGGCAAGGGCGGTGATTTGCGGGAGCCGGCCTGGGGCCCATTCCAGAAATATTGAACCGGTAAACCTTTTCTTCACTTGCACGTTTCTTGAATGCCTAGGATTTTCTAGGGTAGGAGAATTTTTCATGCTCACTTTTAAACGTATCGCTTTCATTGCCGCTGCTGCTGCCGTCATGGCCGGTTGCAGCTCGGGCGTCAAGCTCAATGACGCTTCGGTGGAAGATCGCAACGCTGGCAACGCTACCAGCGGCGTGGCCGGCGTAGACCTCACCGGCAGCGATATCGCCGCCGATGGCGGCCCGCGCAATGTTGGCCGCGTGGTGTACTTCGACTTCGACAGCTACGTGGTCAAGCCCGAAGCACAAGGCCTGGTGGATGCCAACGCCCGCTTCCTGAAGGCCGATGCCGGCCGCAAGGTCGTGGTTGAAGGCCACACCGACGAACGCGGTGGCCGCGAATACAACCTGGCCCTGGGCCAGAAACGTGCCGAAGCCGTGCGCCGTTCGCTGAACCTGCTGGGCGTGCAGGACAGCCAGGTCGAGGCCGTCAGCTTCGGCAAGGAAAAACCTGCTGCCGAAGGCGCCAACGAAGCCGCCTACGCACAGAACCGCCGCGCCGAACTGTCCTACCGCCGTTAATCTTTTTTAAAAGATGCAGATATTCCACTCCCCAGTCCGCCATATCGTCCGTGCCGGCGCCGTGCTGGGCATCAGCCTCGCCTGCCTGCCCAGTGCCCATGCCTTGTTTGAAGATGCCGAAGCGCGGCGTGCCATCCTGGAATTGCGCCAGCGTTTCGACGCCAGCGCCCAGGAAAACGCCCAGATGCGCCGCAGCCTGCTCGACTTGCAGGCCCAGATTGAAACCTTGCGTTCCGATCTGGCCAGCCTGCGCGGTCAGAACGAGCAGTTGGCCCGCGAGGCCTCCGAGATCCAGCGCACGCAAAACGATCTGGTGCAGGGAGTGGATGAGCGCTTGAGCCGGTTCGAACCGGCCGAGGTGCAGGTCGATGGCCTGCGCTTCATCGCCCAGCCGCAGGAGCGCAACGATTTCGAGGTGGCGCTGGAGCAGTTCCGGGCCGGGGACTTCGCCACGGCCCGCCAATCCTTTGCCACCTTCATCAACACCTACAAGCAAAGCGGCTACATCCCCTCAGCGCGTTTCTGGCTGGCCAATACGCAGTACGCCGCGCGGGATTACAAGAACGCGGTGCAGAACTACCGGGCCGTGGTGAATGCCGGGCCGCAGCATGAACGTGCTGCCGAAGCGGCCCTGTCGCTGGCCAATTGCCAGATCGAGCTCAAGGACACCAAGGCGGCCCGCCAGACCCTGCAGGCATTGCTGCGGGACTATCCTGGTTCCGAGGCTGCAGCCACCGGCAAGCAATTGCTCGGCAGCTTGAAATAACGCCGCATGTCTGCGCCTGCCCCTGCCATCGCCGACGCTGTCGGCGATGCTTTTTTGTCTCCCCCCGATTTTTCCGATGCCGACCTGGAGCGCCGTTTTGGCGGCCTGCAGCGTTTGTATGGCATCGACGGCGCCGCCCGGATCCGGGCCGCGCATGTCGTCGTCGTCGGCATTGGCGGTGTCGGCTCCTGGGCTGCCGAAGCCCTGGCCCGCAGCGGTGTGGCCCGCCTGACCCTGGTCGATCTGGACCACATCGCCGAATCGAACATCAACCGGCAGATCCATGCCCTGACCGCCACCGTCGGGCAGGCCAAGGTCCTGGCCATGCAGGAGCGCATTGCGCAGATCCATCCGGCGTGTCAGGTGAGCTTGGTCGATGATTTCGTGACGCCCCAGAACTGGCCCGGTGTGCTGGCCGGCCCGGTCGATGCCGTGATCGACGCCTGCGATCAGGTCAGCGCCAAGCAGGCCATGGCGCAATGGGCGCGGCAGACGCGCCAGTGCTTCATCACCGTCGGCGCGGCCGGCGGCAAGCGGCTGGCGCACAAGGTGGACATCGACGACCTGGCCCACACCACCCACGACCCCCTGCTGGCGCAGCTGCGCTACCGGCTGCGCAAGCACCACGGCGCGGCGCGGGAAGGCCGGAAAATCGGCATCCCCTGCGTTTTCAGCCGCGAGGCGGTTGCGCCGCCTGATGCGTCCTGCCAGTTGGCGCAGGACAGCGACGGCAGCCTCAATTGCCACGGCTATGGTTCGGTGGTGGCGGTGACGGCCACCTTCGGCCAATGCGCTGCGGGATGGGTGCTCGATCAGTTGGCCCGGCAGGCGAAAAAAATCTAGTTTTTTCTGGAGCGCCAAAAATTACTGCTAGAATTGCGGTCTTCGCTGATTACGAAACACTGTAGTCAGCATGGGTCTTTAGCTCAGTCGGTAGAGCAGCGGACTTTTAATCCGTTGGTCGAGGGTTCGAATCCCTCAGGACCCACCATTTATCCCTGGCCTGCTCCGGGGATGGTTGAATTGACGGGGGTCTTTAGCTCAGTTGGTAGAGCAGCGGACTCTTAATCCGTTGGTCGAGGGTTCGAGCCCCTCAGGACCCACCACCCGTCTATATTCAAATCGAATTCCATTTTTTCCTGGTACGGGTCTTTAGCTCAGTCGGTAGAGCAGCGGACTTTTAATCCGTTGGTCGAGGGTTCGAATCCCTCAGGACCCACCATATAAATCCCGAAGCGCCTGAACGCCATGTTCAGGCGCTTTTTGTTTGGTGCGCATGGCCGGGTCTGGGTCATGCACCCGGATAAAAAACCCGGCCGGGAAATGGCTTCCGGGCCGGGATAAAGAGTCAATCGGACAGGAGCCGGTTCATAGTGCCGCTCAACAGCCGGGCTGGATTCCCAGCTTGCGCAAGATCCGCTCCAGCAGACACCATTTTGTCAGGCCGCTTTGCAGCAGGTTGGCGCCGACGAAGGCGGTAAAGGCCAGGAACCATTGGCTCACGAAGACGGGGCTGCCGGGGCTGCCCAGGGCCAGGGAGGCGAGGATGAAGATGCCGGCCAGCAGGCGGACGAGTTGCCAGGAAGTCATGGAGGTGTGCCTTTCATGCGGTGGTAGGAAATCAGGAAAAAGTGGCTTGCGCCTGTCTTGGTAAAGTATGGAAAGCTATCAATTCAATTGCTGCTTGCGCTGATATATAAACAGTTTCATGGATGAATGATCATGAAATCTTTTATTTATCAGTGGTAAAAGCTATTGTTTTTGTTTTTCTTCATGTGGGGCCGTTGCCAGGCTTTGGCTGGCTTGCTGCAAGGCGGTTTCATCCAGTTGCCCGGCCAGTTGCGCCAGTTGCAGTTGCGTCAGCAGCAAGCGGCTGCGGGCCTGCGCCAGGGCCAGGGTCGTGGCGGCATGGTCGTTGTCGGCGTGCAGCACGTCCAGCACGGTGCGGTCGCCCGCCGCGTGGCCGGTGCGCGTGGCGTCCTGGCGGGCGGCGCTGGCGAGCAGGGCCGCTTCCAGGGCGCGGACCTGTTGCATGCCTGTTTGCTCGCCCAGCCAGGCGGCGTGGACTTGTTGGGCCACCAGGGTTTGCGTGGCTTCCAGTTGGGCCTGGGCGGCCAGCCATCGGGCCTGGGTTTCGTCGGCCTTGGCCGAGCGGTAGCCGCCGGTGTAGAGCGGCACGGTCAGCTGCACGCCGATCAGCGCCTGGGTGTCTTTGTTGCGGGCGTGGCGGCCAAAGTCGCCCCGGCCCGACAGGCGCTGCTGCTGCGCCTGGGCGATCAGGTCCAGTTTGGGCGCTGCGCTGGCGCGGTGCTTGCTGGCTTCGGCCTGTGCGGCATCCACGGCGCGTTGTTGCAGGCGGATGCCGAAGTTCTGCACGGCCGCCTGTTCCTGCCACCGCTCCAGCGCCTGCCCCAGGGGGGCGATATTGCCGGGCAGGTGCGGGGCCAGGTCTGCCGCAGGCAGGCCGGTGGTGTCGTGCAACTGGCGGCGCTGCACTTCCAGCGTGGTCAGCGCGGCCAGTTGCTGTGCCTGGAGCTGGGCTTGCTGGGCGCGGGCTTCGTGGACGGCGGTGATGGGGGCGGCCCCCAGGTCAAAGCGCTCTTGCGCCTCGGCCAGGGTGCGATCGACGGCGCTCAGTTGCCGGTCGAGCACGCGCAGTGCTTCCTGCGCCACGGCCAGATCCAGGTACTGCCGGGCCGTGCGCAGCATGGCGGCCTGCCGGGCGGCTTGCCATTGCAGATCGCCGATGTCGGCGCTGGCGTTGAGCTGCTGTTGCTGGGCGCGGCGTTCGGGGTTGAAGAGCGGCTGGCTGGCCTGCAACGCCACCTGGGTGGCGTTGCCGTGGGTGACCGAGGTGCCGAAGTCCACCCCGTTGCTGGTGCCCATGCCGGGCGCGGTGAATTGCGCCCCCTGCATCTGCGTTTCGCCATAGCCGCGCCCGGCGCTGGCGCTCAGGCCCAGGCTGGGCCGCCACAGCGCTTTGGCCTGCTCGCGCTGGGGCTGGGCGCTGCCGTGCGCGGCCTGGGCGGCACGCAGTTCCGGGTCGTGGCTTTGCGCGGCCTGCCAGGCCTGGAGCAAATCGGTGGCGTGGCCGGGCAGGGGGGCGAACAGGGCACAGGCCAGGGACGCCGCGACAGCGAGAGGTCTGAATTTTGAATCAAATCGGCCTTTAACCCTGGCTGGATAAGCGCTGACAGCTCTGGTTATCGTAGTCATGGGGCTTCTCCTTGCGTGCGGGCAGGGGCTGCCGGGCCGCGCACCACGTCCAGGCGGTGGCGGTAGGCGATGTAGTACAGCAGGGGGATGACGACCAGCGTCAGCACGGTGGAGACGGCAATGCCGAAGATCAGCGAGATCGCCAGGCCGTTGAAGATGGGGTCGTCCAGGATGAAAAACGCCCCCAGCATGGCCGCCAGCCCGGTGAGCAAAATGGGCTGGGCGCGGGTGATGGCCGATTGCACGATGGCCTGCCTGAAGTCCTGCCCGGCCTGCACTTGCAGGCGGACGAAGTCCACCAGCAGGATGGAGTTGCGCACGATGATGCCGGCCAGCGCAATCATGCCGATCATGCTGGTGGCGGTGTATTGCGCCCCCAGCAGGGCGTGGCCGGGCATGACCCCGATGATGGTCAGCGGGATGGGTGCCATGATGATCAGCGGCGTGAGGTACGAGGCAAAGTGCGCCACCACCAGCAGGTAGATCAGCAGCAGCCCCACGGCGTAGGCGGCGCCCATGTCGCGGAAAGTCTCGTAGGTGATCTGCCACTCGCCATCCCACTTGATGGCGTAGCCCCGGTACGGGTCGCTGGGCTGGCGGATGAAGTATTCGGCCAGCGGGCCGCCATCGGGCGCAACGATGTCGGCAATGCGGCTGCGGGCGGCAAACATGCCGTACAGCGGGCTATCGACCCGGCCTGCCATGTCGGCCACCACCAGGTTCATGGGCAGCAAGTCCTTGTGGTAGACGGGCTGCTCGCGCAGGGTGTCGGTGATCGTGACCAGCTCGCCAATCGCCACGGTGCGGCCATCGGCGGTGCGCACGGGCAGTTGCAGCAGGGCGTGCAGGTCGCCGTGGCGCTCCGGCGGCAGTTGCAGCAGCACGGGGGTGGGGTATTTGCTGCCGGCATCGCGCAGCCAGGTGGCGGCTTCGCCCATCAAACCGGCGTGCAGGGCGCTGACGATGGCCGCTTGCGGTACGCCCATCAGCGCGGCCTTGCGCTGGTCGACCAGCACCAGCTGGCGCGGCGCGGCGGCGATGGAGGAATCGTCCAGATCCACAATGCCTGCGGTTTGGGCCAGCGCGGCCCGTACGGCCTGGGCCACCTGGCGGCGGCCTTCGGCCTCCGGCCCGTAGATTTCCGCCACGATGGGCGAGAGCACGGGCGGGCCGGGGGGCACTTCCACCACTTTCACATTCGCGCCCAGCCTGGCGCCGATGGCTTGCAGCGCCGGGCGCTCGCGCATGGCGATGGCGTGGCTCTGGTCTTTGCGCTCGTGCTTGTCTTTCAGGTTCACCTGGATGTCGCCCACTTCGCCGCCGCTGCGCAGGTCGTACTGGCGCACCAGGCCGTTGAAGTTGATCGGCCCGGCGGTGCCCGCGTAGGCCTGGTAGTCGGTGACTTCCGGCACGGTGGCCAGGTGGGCCGAGAGTTCGTGCAGCACCGCTGCCGTGGTCTCGGGCGGCGTGCCGGCGGGCATATCGACGATGACCTGGAATTCCGACTTGTTGTCGAACGGCAGCATCTTGAGCTGCACCCAGCCGAACACCGGCAGCAGCATGGACAGGGCGATCAAACCCGCCACGCCCAGCCCCAGCAGGCGGCGGTTGCGGCGGCCCGATGTTGCATCGAGCAGGGGGGTGAAGATGCGCTCGAACAGCGGTGCCAGTCTGGATGAAATACCGGTGTGCGCCTTGCTGGATGCGTGGGATGCACTATGGTTTTTCATCCACAAGCGGGCCAGCCAGGGCGTGACGGTAAAGGCCACGGCCAGCGAAATCACCATGCCCATGCTGGCGTTGATGGGGATGGGGGCCATGTACGGCCCCATCAGCCCGGAGACAAAGGCCATGGGCAGCAGCGCGGCAATCACGGTGAAGGTGGCCAGAATGGTCGGCCCGCCCACTTCATCGACCGCGCCGGGGATGAGCTGGGCCAGGGTTTTGTCCGGGTGCAGGGCCTGGTGGCGGTGGATGTTCTCGACCACCACGATCGCATCGTCGACCAGGATGCCAATCGAAAAAATCAGCGCAAACAGCGAGACGCGGTTCAGCGTAAAGCCCCAGGCCCACGAGGCAAACAGCGTGGCTGCCAGCGTCAGTCCGACAGCCACGCCAACGATCAGCGCCTCGCGCCGGCCCAGGGCAAAAAACACCAGGGCCACCACGCTGGCGGTGGCAAACAGCAGTTTTTGAATCAGCTTTTGCGCCTTGTCGTTGGCGGTGGCGCCGTAGTCGCGGGTTTCGGCCACCTGCACCTCAAAGGGGATGACGGTGTTCCGCAGTTCCTCCACGCGCTGCATCGTGGCTCGCGCCACGTCGATGGCGTTGGCACCGGCTTTTTTCGTCACCGCCAGGGTGACGGCGGGGTATTCGGTGGCTTGCCCTTCCTGCACCACGCCATGCCAGACATAGTGCTGCGCGGGCCGGGGGCCGTCGCTTACCTGGGCAATGTCTTTCAAAAAGACGGGCTTGCCTTGGCGGGTGGCCACCATGATGTCGGCCACCTCCTGGGCGCTGGCCAGCAGCGGCCCGGCCTCCAGCGTGACGGACTGGTTGCTGCCCAGCAGCTCGCCCAGCGGCAGGCCCTGGTTGGCCGATTGCAGGGCACCGCGCAGATCGTCCACCGTGATGCCGCTGCCGGCCATGCGGGCGGCATCCAGTTGCACCAGCACGGCGCGGCCCGGGCCGCCGAGGGTGGTTACGGTGCGGGCGCCGGGCACGCGCATCAGCTCCACTTCCATGCTGTGCGCCACGCGCTCCAGGGCAAACGGGCCGCTGTCCGGGTTGTCGCTGAACAGGGTCAGGGTGACCACCGGCACATCGTCGATGCCCTTGGGGCGGATGATCGGCTCCAGCGCCCCCAGGCCGCGCGGCAGCCAGTCGGCGTTGCTGCGCAGGGTGTCGTGCAGGCGCACCAGCGCCTCGGTACGCGGCACGCCGACCGCAAATTGCACCGTCAGCACCGCCATGCCGGGGCGCGAGACGCTCGTCACATGCTCCACGCCCAGCATTTGCGCCAGCACCTGCTCGGCGGGCGTGGCAATCATCTGTTCCACATCGCGCACCGCCGCACCGGGGAAGGGCACGATGACGTTGGCCATGGTCACGTCGATCTGCGGCTCCTCCTCGCGCGGGGTGACCAGCACGGCAAACAGGCCCAGCAGCAGGGCCAGCAGGGCCAGCAGGGGGGTGATTTGGGCGCTTTGGAAGGCGGCGGCAATGCGCCCGGAGAGGCCCATGGTGTCGGGTGTCTGGCGCATATCAGCGTACCTTGGCGGCTTTTTGCGGCTCCAGCGCGACCCGGTCGCCGGGGCGCACGCCACTCAGAATTTCGATCTGCTTGCCTTGCGCCAGGCCCAGGCGCACCTGGCGCAGTTGCGGCTGGCCGTTGGCCCCTTGCACATAGACCCCGGTCATTT
The DNA here is from genome assembly GCA_902175065.1 of uncultured Comamonas sp. GTDB lineage: Bacteria > Pseudomonadota > Gammaproteobacteria > Burkholderiales > Burkholderiaceae_C > Comamonas. The sequence goes on from CABIIJ010000048.1 coordinate 20,928, forward strand.
CGGCGCGGCGCACCACGGCCTGGACAGGAACCAGGATGCGTTCGGGGCCGGTTACCGAGGTTGCCGGGTCTGCCTGGGTGCTATCCGCAGGCAGCCACAGGCGGGCAAACATGCCGGGCACCACTCCCGGCAAACCTTGGGGCAGGGCCACCCGCACCGGCACGGTGTGCGTCAGCGGGTCGGCGCTGGGCAGCACCTGCACCTGGGCAGCGGCCACGGTCAGGCGCGGGGCCGTGCTGTCGGCCAGCTCCACCTGCACCTCGGCGGCGTGGCGCAGCGCCTGGGCCTGAGTGCTGGACAGTTGCGCGGTAATGCGCAAGGCGCCGGGGTCGTACAAGGCCACCAGCGGCGTGCCGGGCATGGCCATGTCGCCCAGGGTGACGGGGACGCGGGCAACGGTGCCGTCAAACGGCGCCTGCACCGTGTGCCAATGCGATTGCGTGGCTGCGGCCCCGGCCTGGGCCTGCAGGGCACGCACCTGCGCCTGGGCGGCTTGCCACTGGGCCTGGGCGCTGTCCAGGGCAGCCTGGCTGATGTAGCGCTTGGCAAAAAGCTGCTGCTGGCGTTCGTACTCCTTTTGCGCCACGGCCAGTTGTGCCTGGGCGGCGCTGACCTGGGCCTGGCTGGCGGCAGCGCCCTGGCGGGCCATGCGGGCATCGATCTGCAGCAGGGTCTGGCCTTTTTGCACCGTGTCGCCCGCCTGCACGTGCAGGGCGACGATGGCCCCCGGCACCTGGGCGGCCAGCAGGGCGTCGCGCACAGCCTCGACCCGGGCCTCGTGGCGCGTCCAGCCGGCATGGTCTGCGGCTTGTACGGTGTAGTACGACGGCAGCGGGGCGGGAGCACCGGTCTGCGCCCAGGCCAGACTGCAGGCTGCGGTCAGCACCGTGAGGGGG
>CABIIJ010000049.1 GCA_902175065.1 uncultured Comamonas sp.
GGGGTGGGGGCGGGCAGGCCGGCTTCGTGGCACAGGCCGGCAATGTCCAGCAGCACCAGCTCCTTGTTGCGGCCCCGGCCGACCAGCCCCTGGCGCTTGAGCTGCGAGAGGTGGCGCGAGAAGGTTTCCGGCGTGATGTTGAGCTGGCGGGCAATGACCTGGCTGCTGGCGGGCAGTTGCAGCCAGGCCGTGCCCTGCTGGGCGTGCATGTCCAGCAGGTAGCTGACCAGGCGTTGCAGCGAGTTGTTGATGGTCAGCAGGTCGATGCGGTGGATGGCCTGGGTGATGCGGCTGGCCAGGATTTCGACCAGGGAGAAGGCAAATTCCGCCGACTGGCGCGTGAAGGCCAGCAGCGGCTCGCGCGGCATCCGGTAGAGCAGGCTGTCTGCGCTGGCGTAGGCCGAGAGCGGGTAGCAGCAGGGCTGGGCGTACATCATGGTTTCGGCCACGAGAGCACCGGCACTCAGCAGGCGGAAGGTTTTTTCTTCCCCCGTCAGGCTGGGGCTGTAGAGGGTGATGCCCCCGGTTTCGATCCAGTAGAAGTGCAGTGCCTCGTCCCCGGCAATGAACAGGTGCTGCTGGGCCGACAGCCGCACCGGCTGCGCATACTGCACCAGGCCGGCCAGCATCGCCGGGTCGGCCTTGGAAAATATCTGCGAGGTCGAGAGCGCGTGCTGCAGCGCCTTTCTACTCATGGGGATCATCAACAGCTTTCGGTTTTCTGGCCGCAGGCAATGCGCAAGCCAGGATCCGGTAGTGTAAGCGCCAGGAATTTTATGAGAATCATTCTCAACTAAAAAATTTCAATCAAATATGCTGTGGATGACAGTTTTTGCTATCTATAAAAGAGCTTTTCCCACTGATGAATAAACAATTTTTTAATAAAAATTATCTGAAATTGTTTATTTATCAGCGCAAACAGCTATCTTTTAAGAAGAATTTCCGGCCAGTTCAGACCGGCACGCCGACGATCACGCTGGAGGCCTTGAACAGTGCCGATGCCGCCACGCCCGGCGCCAGGCCCAGTTCGGCGCAGCCTGCATTGGTGACGATGGCGGCTACGGCAGCGCCGCCCGGCAGGGTGAGCGTCACCTCGGTATTCACGGCACCCTGCTGCACGCGCGAGACGGTGCCTTGCAGGCAGTTGCGGGCCGAGAATCTGGTGCCGTGCGTGTCCGTCGCCAGGACGACCGAGGTGGCCTTGACCAGCGCGAAGGCCTCGCTGCCCTGCGCCAGGCCCAGATCGGCGGCGCTGCCGTGCGTGACGATGGCGGTGAGCGGCTGGCCCATGCCGGGCACGTCCAGCGCGATCTCGTCGTTCACGGCCCCGGGGGTGACGCGGGACACCGTGCCGAAGAATTGATTGCGGGCGCTGGTTCTGACCCCCATGCGCCGGATCAGGAGCAAATCGTCGGCCACGCCCTGCGCCTGTTCGCTGAGCTGATCGACGAAGCGTCGATGCGCCCGCTCGATCACGCCAAAGCTGCGCACCAGCCGCACGCCCCGTTCGGTGAGCCTGGTGCCGCCGCCGCCCTTGCCGCCGACGAGCCGCTCCACCAGCGGTTCGCCGGCCAGCTGGTTCATCGCGTCGATGGCATCCCACGCGGCCTTGTAGCTCATGCCCATGGCCTTGGCCGCCTGGGTGATGGAGCCATGGGTGGCAATCAGCGTCAGCAGTTCGACCCGGCCCGGCCCGCCCAGGCTGCGGCCGTCCACGGTCATCCATACCGAACCGCGCAATTCGATGCGCCCGCTGCTGCTGTCCTGCCCGATTGCTGAAGCCATGTCGTCTGCCCTTTCGCCAAAAATGCTGCCGAGTATAGAAAGGGAAAGGGGCGGAGGCGGTTGGGGTTAGAGCGGCACCACGCGCACCCCGACATCGGCGGGCGGCGCGTGGTGCAGGCTGCTGGTGACCAGCGCATCGACGCCGCTGGTGGCGTAGTCTGCCGCGTTGCCTGCATGGATGCCGCCGGCCGCCAGCAGGCGCAGGTGCGGATGGCGCTCGCGCAGCGGCGGGCACCAGGCCCGCAGCGCCTCGGGCGTGGCCTTGTCGAACTGCACCACGTCGGCCCCCGCAGCGGCGGCGTGCAGCGCCTCGTCGAGCGAGTGGGCTTCGATCACACATTTTTTCTCGGCCAGCGCGTGCGCCACGGCAGCCAGGCGCCCGGCCAGGGCATCCCAGCCGCCCAGCAGTGCCCGGTGCTGGGGAAACACCAGCACCGTCTCGCCCACACCCAGGCGGTGCGGAAAGGCGCCGCCGCTCAAGGTGGCTTTGAGCGCGATGCGGCGCAGCCCCGGTGCGTGCTTGCGCGTGGTGAGTACGGCCACGCCGGGGGCGGCAGCCTGTACGGCCTGCACCATGCGGGCAGTGGCACCGGCCACGCCGCAGGCGTATTCCAGCAGGTTCTGCGCCACCTTCCAGGCCCGCAACAGATCGGCGGCAGGGCCGGTGGCCGCCAGCAGCACATCGTCCGCAGCCACGGGCGTGCCGCTGGGCAGGAAGTGTTCCACCTGCCCGCCGCAGTGCTGCACGATGCGGGCCGCTTCCTCGGTGCAGGCCGCGACCGAGGTGTTGCGGATGCACAGGTTCATGCGGGCCTGCTGGCCGCCCACGGCCAGCAGGTGGGTGGTCAGGTCCACCAGCGGCGCATCTTCGGCGATCCAGGCGTCGATGGTGGCATGGTCGAAAAATACGGAATTCAAGGTCATAGCGCTCCCCAGCGGCGTAAAACGAAGAAGGCCAGCACGGCAATGCCTGCCAGCAGCAGCGACAGCGTATTGGCGCAGGCCAGGTTGCCGTCCATGACGTGGTTGTAGATGGCCAGCGATAGCGTCTCCGTGCGCCCTGCGATGTTGCCGCCCAGCATCAGCGACAGCCCTACCTCGCCCAAGGCACGCCCGCCCGCCAGCACCAGGCCTGCGGCCACGCCCCGGCGGGCCAGCGGCACGTCGATGTGCCAGAAAACGCTCCAGGGCCGGTGTCCCAGCAGCGCCGCCGCCTCGCGCAAGCGCTGCGGTATGCCTGCAAAGGCTGCTTGCGCAGGTTTGACCATCAGCGGCAATCCCGCGACAAAGGCAGCGACCACCAGACCCGTTCGGGTGAACACGATCTCAGGCTGCAACAGGGGCGGCAGCCACTGCGTGACCCAGCCCTGGCGCCCCAGCAGCATCAGCAGGAAGTAGCCCAGCACGATGGGCGGGAATACCAGCGGCAGCGTGACCAGCGCGTCGAGCAGGCCATGCCCCGGAAAACGCCGACGTGCCAGCAGCCACCCCAGGGCCGTGCCTAGAACGAGTTGAAGGCCCATGCTCCACGCGACCACGCCGAAGGTCAGCGACAGCGGCGCGGCAGAACAACCGGCAAACATTTACATCCCGTGCCGTTCGAGCACTTTGCGTGCTGCCGGGGATGCCAGGTAGTCGAGGAGGGCACGCGCGGCGACTCCGTTGGCGCGGCCCTTGAGTACGCCCACGCTCAGTTCTATAGGGTCGTAGCAGTCCTGCGGCGCGTCGATGGCCATGCCCGCGAGTGCCAGCGCCTCGGTGCGATTGACAAAGCCGGCATCCACCTCGCCCGTGACCAGATAGGCACCCACCTGGGGCACGGTGGCGACTTCCAGCAGGCGTTCGGCCAGCGGCTGTGCCAAGTTCAGGCGCTCCAGACAAGTGGCGGCCGCGTTGCCATAGACGGCCTTGGTGCGGTCAGGGATGGCGATGCGCTTGAAACGCGGTTGGCGCAGGTCGGCGATGGCAGCAAGTGCCTGGCCGCGTGCGGCCACCAGCACGAGCTTGCCCGTGCCCAGGTGCTGGAAGCGCTCGGTCAGGCCCATGGGCTCCAGGAAGGCGCGGTCGCCGATCAGAAGCGCGATGTCGGGGTTTTGCTGTGCCTGCGTCTCCACCTGTTTCATGTTGCCGAAGCTGGCCTCGGCCTTGATGCCGCTGGCCTTGGTAAATTCCTCCAGTAGTTGCGTCACTGGCCGACGGTAACCGGCGCCGGCGGCAATCAGCAAGGTGTCGGCGGCCCAAGTGTTTGCGGCCAGCAAGAAGGCCATGCAGGCCAGGAAGATGCGTTGCATGAGGGTTCCTTTCACAAGCACAGGCAGATGCGTTCGACCGACTTGCCGAAGAAGTGGTAGCCCGAACCGCCCTCGGCCAGCAGGTCGAGCAGTTCGGCAGCGGCCAGCACGCGCGTGCCGCCCACCACGGTGGCGCCCCGGCGGGCAAAAGGTGCGGCGCGTAGCGTGGCCGTGGGGCCGACGACGGCGGCCTGGGCACCGGGACGCAGGTGGCACAGCAGGTCGTCCAGCGTGCCGTTGATCAGCGTGGTGCCGGTGGTGATGAGCACGTCGGCCTGGGCGACGATTTCGGGCGCACGGTCGGCGGGTGCGTAGAACGGCAGTTCCTCGGGCTTGAGGGTGCCGGGGTCGAGTTCCAGCACATGAAAAGGCTGGTTGCTGCGCCGCAGCGCACGCAGGTAGGGCGGGAAGGCACCGACCAGGGCCACGCGCTGGCCGGGGGCGATGGCCAGGGCATCGAAGGCGTCGCCTTCCACCACGCGTGCGCCGGGGGGCGGGCCATCGCGCTGCCACAGGGTTTCGGCCAGGGCATTGAGCGTGGCAATAGCCAGCGCCCGGCGCAGGTCCTGCGGGCGGTACAAGTCTTGCAGCACCTCGGCGGCGCTGCGCCCGGCGATGCGGCCCGGCACGGGCATGGCCAGGGCGGAGCTGGGGCAGCAGACGGCCTCGGGCACGCCCTTGATGGGGGTGGCGCATAGGCCGCCCACGCCGTTGTCCAGCTGCACGCCGGTGAAGAAGATGCCCAGCACGGCCCGCTGGATGCGCAGACGTTCCATGGCCCGTGCGCCCAGCGTGTCCCGCACGTCGGCGTGCAGTTCGGCCAGCAGTGTGCCCGTTGCGGTGTTCCGCATGGTGTTCATGGTGTTTTCTCCCAGGAGATGAAGGCCCAGCGCATGGGCTGACCGGTGCGTTCGGTGGGGGTGGCGCGGTCGTACCAGGCGTGCAGGCGGGCGGTTTCTTCCTCGTCCAGCCCGCCCATCGACCAGGCGACGCGGCGGGCGTAGTCGTCGAAATCCTGCGCATCCGCCAGGCGGCTTTCCTGCGTGAGGTAGGACAGGCAGGGGTGGATGCCCATGCGGTGCAGGATGTTGACGAGGTAGATGTAGTCCGGCACCGTGGGCACGCTGCGGTCGATCACGCGCTGGATGGCCGGGTCGGTGAAATACCCACCCACGGGGTGGGTCAGGTACACGCGCCGCCGGGCGTGGGCATCGATCTTGGCCAGGGCGGCGGCGATGTCGTCCACCAGCGTGGCCCGCGAGGCCACGGCGATGTCGCATACGGGCACGTCGCTCCAGTCGTCCTCCCAGGCGCGGTGCACGGTCTGGACGTGGTGCAGTTCCTGCGTCGCTGCCTGGGTGCGCAGGGCGTCGAGCATGGCGGGGCTGTAGTCCAGCCCCACCACATGTTGCAGGCGGGGCGCGACGGCCAGCGCGATGGTGCCGGGGCCGCAGCCCACGTCGAGCAGCGATTTGGCCCCGGTGAGGTCCATGCGGGCGACGAATTCCCGCGTATAGCGGCTGTGCGGTGCCTTGGCAGCCATGCCGGCGGCACGGGAATCCCAGGCGCTGGCGCTCTTGCGCGTCGGCGCGGCGATGGCGAGGTGGTCGCGGTAGAGGCGGCCAAAGTCGATGGCTTCGATGGTCATTCCGTTATTCAGTCATTCGGGTCAAAAAGGGCGAAAGGGACGCGGCCACGGCCGCCTCGCTCACGCCGTAGAGCGCGGCCAGCGCTGCAGGCGTCGCGGTGGTTTGCGGCGTGCCGATGGCCATGAGCCGCCCGCCGCCCAGCAGTGCGATGCGGTCGGCAATGCGCAGCGCGTGCTCGGGCTGGTGCGTGGTCATCAGCACGGCCATGCCGCCTGAGCGCAGGTGTTCGATGTGTTCCAGCACGCGGATCTGGTTGCCGAAGTCCAGGCTGGCCGTGGGTTCGTCCATGACCAGCAGCGCAGGCTCCTGCGCCAGGGCGCGGGCGATCAGCGCCAGTTGCCGCTCGCCGCCGCTGATGGCGGTGTAGACGCTGGCGTGCAGGTGGGCAATGCCCAGCATCTCCAGGCAGTGCCGTGCAATCTGCCGGTCTGCCGCGCCCGGGGCGGCGAAGCGCCCCACGCGGGCGGCCCGGCCCATGAGCACCACGTCCTGCACCGTAAAAGGGAACAGGCCCGCGTGCGCCTGCGGCACATAGCCCACATGGCGGGCAAAGGCGGCGCGTTGCCAGGTGGCCACGTCCTGCCCGCGGCAACACACCTGGCCGGCCAGCGGCGGCAGCAGGCCCAGCAGCGTGCGCAGCAAGGTGGTCTTGCCGCTGCCGTTGGCGCCCAGCAGGCACAGCACCTCGCCGGGCGCCAGGGCGAAGTCCAGCCCCTGCGCCACGCGGCGTTGGCCATGGCCGATGGCGAGAGCCTGCGCCTGGAGTACGGCGGGGGCCGTCATGCCGACCTCCCGGTACGGGCCAGCAGGAACAGGAAGAACGGTGCGCCCACCAGTGCCGTTAGGATGCCCAGCGGCACCTCGATGCCCGCAATGGTGCGGGCCAGGGTGTCGGTGGTCACCAGAAAGCCTCCGCCCAACAGCAGTGAGGCGGGCAGCAGCCGCGAAAATTCCGGCCCCACCAGCAGCCGCGCCACGTGCGGCACCACCAGCCCGACCCAGCCAATGATGCCGGTCAGCGATACAGCAGCCGCCGTGGCCAGCGTGGCCCCGGCCACCAGCACCAGGCGCAGGCGGGCAACGGACACGCCCAGCGCCAGCGCTTCTTCGTCCGGCAGGGACAGCAGGTTGATGCGCCAGCGCAGCAGGGCCATGGGCACCAGCCCTAGCAGCAGCGCGGGGGCGGTGGCCAGCAGGTCGGCAGCGGTGACGGCGTTCAGGCCGCCCAGCAGCCAGAAGGTGATGGTGGGCAGTTGCGCCATCGGGTCGGCCAGGATTTTGACCAGCGAGATGCCCGCCCCCAGCAGTGCGCCCACGGCGACACCGGCCAGTACCAGCACCAGCACCGGGTCGTGCCGCTGCACCAGGCCCGCCACGGCCAGCACCACGCCGACGGCCAGCAGCCCGCCGACAAAGGCCAGCGCCTGCACGACCGCAATCGGCAGGCCCAGGTAAATGGCGGCCACTGCGCCCAGCCCGGCACCGGCAGAGACGCCCAGGATGTCCGGCGACACCAGCGGATTGCGGAACATGCCCTGGTAGGTGGCACCCGCCGCCGCCAGGGCTGCCCCCACCAGCAGGGCGGCAGCCACGCGCGGCAGGCGGATGTGCCACACCACCGTTTCCACCGCCGCCGGCAGGCCCGAATCCACCCCCATCAGGCGTGCCACCACGGCGTGCCACAGGTCGGACGGGGCCACCGGGAACTTGCCCGAAGCGAAAGCCGCCAGCACCACGGCCACGAGCAGCGCAATGGCCAGCAGCCAGCGTAACGGCATAGCTACTGAAAAAGAAGCTTCCTCCCCTTTTATGGAAAGGGGTTGAGCCTGATTTTCCTTATATTCCATCCAGCAGCTTCCGCACCGCCTGCGGCGACAGATCGGCACCGTAGAACAACTGGTAGAAACGCCGCACCGCCTCGGTCAAAGGCGCCAGTGCGTGCAGCGCCGGGTGGCCGGGGTGCAGGCGCTCCAGCAGCCAGCGCACGCCGATCAGGCGGTTCACGCCGGGCGGCCCGTCCAGCCAGCCGAAGGGCAGGGCAGGGGCGCAGTGCACGCGCCCCGTGCGCACGGCGGCAATGCTGCGCCACAGCGGATCGGCCAGCACGCGGCGGGCAAAGTCCGCATCCTGGGTGACGATGACCTCGGGGTTCCACAGCAGCAATTGCTCCAGCGACACGCGCGTGAGCGAGCCTTCGCCCATTTCTGCGGCCACGTTGCGGCCAGCGCAGAACTCCAGCAGCTCCAGGTTGATGGAACCGGCCCGCCCGGTTTCCAGCCCGTCCGCGCCGCGCCCGTAGTAGACGCGGGGGCGCTGCGGCGGCGGGACGCTGGCACGCACCTGCGCGGCCAGCGCCAGGGCGGCGTCGGCTTCCAGCGCCAGTTGCTCACCGCGTTCGGCCACGCCCAGCAGGTGGCCGACCTGGCGCAGCTGCGCCGCATGGTCGGCGATGCGGCCCTGGATCAGCAGCGTGGGCAGGCCCGTCTGCTCGTTCACACGGCGCATCCCGGAGACGTAGGTGGCGTCGGCGGTACCCGCGTCCAGCACCAGGTCGGGGGCCAGTTGCAGCAGCGACTCCAGCGGCACGGTGCTGCCGCGCCCGGACAGGCGGCCCGTATGGGGCAGCCCCCGCAGTTGCGGGCCGAGGAAGGCGCGTGCCTCCTCCCCCAGTGTCAGTGGCCAGCCCAGCAGCTTGTCGGGTGCCAGCGCCGCCACCAGCACGCCCGCAGGCGGGCCGGCGGCAAACACCTTGCGCACCCGCTCAGGTGCGGGCAAGGCCCCCAGGCGTCCGCCGAATTGCGCAACGACCACGTTTTCCGCGTCCTGGGCACGCAGGCCCAGCGGCCATGCTCCCAGCGCCAGTGCGGCTTGCAGATACAGGCGCCGGCGCATCATGCCAGCTCCCGGTGTGCCAGGGCGCGGGCGCACCAGTCGCTCAATGTCGGCAGATGCAGCGGCAATTCCGCTCCCGCGCCGCCGGTGAAGTTGCGCCAGGCATCCAGATGCCTGCGGGCGACGACGGTCAGCACCGGGATGCCGGCACACGCCAGCGCAGCCAATTCGTCAGCCAGGCCGCGGCCCGTGGCCTCCAGCGCACCGAAGCGGTTGGCCACGGCCAGATCCACGCGGTCGGCCAGCGCCTGGCGCAGCACCACGCTGGCCTGGGCCACGCCGCCCGGGTCGAGGCAGCAGCCCTGGGACAGGGCGCCGCAGTCCTGCGAGATGCCGAAGACCTGGCCGGTACGCAGGTCGACGACCTGCATCGGCGGCTTGCGGCCGGCGGTGACCGGCACATGCTCCTGCCACAGGCCGCCTACCCGCCAGCCCTGCCGTTGCAGGTCGTGGCAGACGGTGCGCACCAGCGCGTCGGCCCCCTCGCCGCGTGTGACCTCGTCGGCGTAGACGAGGGCGGCCAACACGGCGGACTGGGTGTTGTAGGTCATGGTATGTCTCCGATCGTGTGGGGGACGCTGCTGCGTGCGAACAGCCACGGCCCACCCGCCTGCTGGTCAACCACCTGTAAGGCGGCCTGTCCAGCGGGCGAGATCAAATAGTCGGCCAAGCGTGCAGCATCATGCCGCGCCCGTACGCTGGCCGGGTGCCGGGGGCCAGGTGTGAGTACAACGTAAGGCCGACGCATCTGTGGATCGCCACGCAGCAGAACGCGCAGACCAGGCGCCGTCATTTTTCCGAAAGCCCAGGGAATATGCCCAGCCACTACATAGGCTTGCTGCACACGTGCTTGATGCATGACGGACTGGGACGTAGGCGATGTGTCCATGCGCACCCAGCGTTCGTTGGCGCGAATACCCGCACGCCTCCATAGGCGCTGCACTACGGTGTAGCTGCCAGGGTCACGCAGGGCGATAAACGGAGCCTGTGCCTGCGCGATGCGCTGCATGGCATCCAACCCATCACGCGCCCGGGCTGCACCTACCGGATCGGTTTCCGGGCCAATGACCACATGCTCGTTCCAGGCCCACACACGGGCAGCAGACGCCAAGTCAGCTGCCTCCAGGCCAAGGGCCTCGTCGCTGGTGTGAATCAGAAGCACCTCGGCTGCCCCCTGCGCAAACGCCTGCAGTACACCCTCCTTCGGGGTGGCGGCCACAGTTTGCACTCGCAATCTCAGATCCTGTTCGGCCTGTGCTGCGAGCAACGGCCACACACCGCACAATGCCAGTCCGCCTACTGCTGCTACGCGCACTGTGGACTGGTCTGTGCTTCCCTGCAGTGCTTGCCCAGCCCCTGCCCCAGAAGCCCAGGCAGCACTGCCCAGCGCAAAAGTTCGGCGCGAAAGGTTAGAAGCGATAAGTGCCATTGAGAAACCAACTCCGTCCCGGCATAGGGTAGCCATCGGCCAGCTCATACCATTTATCGCCCAGGTTGCTCACACCGAAATCGAACGACATGTTCCGACGCGGTGTCCAGACAGCCTTCAGCCCTCCCGTAACGTAGCCGCCCAGATCGCGGTAAGCAGACTGGCCTGATGCCGCGAAAGGCACCGTGCGTCCCCGTTCGGCCTCCAGGGTGGCATCAATTGCCCACTGGGCATTGGCCTGCCATTGAACAGACGCGAACAAGCGGTGGCGCGGAGTATTGACCAAAGTGACGCTGCGATCGCTCAGATTGGTGCGGTTCAGGTAGGTATAGCTGGCACTGGCGTTCCACTGGGTGGACAACTGCTGCGCCAGCGACAGCTCCAGTCCCAGGTTGCGCGTGCGGCCCACGTTCTGGGCCTGGTCGCACACCGTGCCGCCGCACGCCGTGGAGGGCACGACCACGGTCTGGATCTGGTCGTTTACGCGGCTGTGGAACAGCGCGGCCTGGCCCTTGGCACCGGCCCAGGGCTGGCCGGTCACGCCCAGCTCGAAGTGGTTGGCGGTTTCAGGTTGCAGGTCGGGGTTGGGCAGCGCCCGGCCCATGCGGGCGGAGTAGCGATCCTTGATGGTGGGAAAGCGCGTCTTGTGCGAGAGCACGGCATACACCTCGTTTTCTGGTGTCAGCGCATAACCCAGCCGCAGCAGGCCGTTGGTGGCGTTGGTCGAGCCTCTGGGCCACACGGCAACGTCCTTGGCATCGCGCTTCTCGCGGCTGATGCCCACCGTCAGGTGCCAGCGATCGGTCAGCGCGATGCGGTCCTCGGCCACCAGCGAGGTGGTGACATCGCGGTAGTACTTGCCCGCGTCGTCGTGTTCGTCCACCTTGTAATGCGCGGCAAAGCGCAGTTCGTGCCGGTCCAGGCTGTAGTTGGCCCATTCGATGGCGCCGCCCTTGCTGGTGTCCTTGTAGGCGCTGGTCGGGTCGTGCGCCGTGTAACTAGCGTTGGTATACATGTCCAGGCCGTTCTTGTAGCTGTCGTGGTACAGCCGCGTCTTGAGCACGTTGTTCTCGCCAATGCGCGTGCTGCTCAGGAAGTAGATGCTGTCCTTGTCCCAATACGGCCAGCGCCAGTAGCGCGGTTTGGTGCTCGTCGATGCGCCGGTGTAGACCGGGTTGCCCTTGCGGCCTTCCTGGCGCACATAGCCCAGGGCGTACTCATCGGTGGCATTGGGCGTCAGGCCCAGCTTGAACGACAGGCGCTTGTCGGTGCGGCTGGCGTTCTCGCGCTCGCTGCCGGTGTCGGTGGGCGCCTTCTTATAGTCGGTGAACCCCTTGGGCAGCGGGAAGCTGTCGGCATCCAGGTAGGACGCGCCGATCTGGTAGTACCACAGGCCCTGATTGCCGCCCAGGTTCACGGCGGCCTTGCGCATCTGGCCTGCACCCAGGCCGAGCAGGGCATCGCCCTCGAACGATTTGACCGGCTTGCGCGTGACCAGGTTGATGGCCCCGCCCAGTGTGTTGGGGCCGTAGAGCAGCGAGGCGTCGGACTTGGCGACGCGGATTTCGGCCAGGTCGAAGGTGGTGAAGCGGCTGAAGTCCACATAACCGTCGTAGGGCACGTACAACGGCACGCCGTCCACGTACACCGGGACTTGGCGTGAGTCAAAGCCACGCACGTAAATCATTTGCTCATTGCGACTATTGGGTGAAATGCTCACCCCGGGCAGCAGGCGCACTGCATCGGCCACGGTGTCGGCGTTGCGACGGGTGATTTCCTCCTGGCCCAGCACGGCCTCGTTCGCAGGCTGTGCCTGCACCCGCGTGCCGGTCACGGTCACCGTGCCCAGCTCGAAGACGCCGTCGGCGGCATATGCCGCCCCGGCTGAAAGCCCCAGCGCCAACAGCACTGGACTGACCTGTTTCACCGATACTCTCGCTGCCATTTCTACCCCCTGATACGTTATTTAGAACTGTATATAACGATAGCCAAAAAAATACCACCTTGCTGTTTTGCGCAGTGGCGTTTGATGCCTTGCCTGACGAAATATACATTTGAATATAACGAAATCGCCTTCCCGGGATTCTGATATGGATCAAGGCGGAAACAGCCCGCAGTACGGGATGTATTCATTCAATTTGATAGTGTCTGCCACTTTAAGTAAAAGGGTTTCATGGCAATAACACCATGAAAACCTTTATATATCAGTGCAAGCAGCTATCGTTATAGCTTTTTCAACCGCTCCAGCGCTGCCAGCAGGGTGGCGTCTTCCTTGGCAAAGCAGAAGCGCACCACCTGCTGGTCAAACCCGTCGCCGTAGAAGGCCGAGAGCGGGATCGCCGCCACGCCGATTTCCTGCACCAGCCAGCGGCAGAAGTCGGCCTCCTGCATATCGGTGACGCTGGAAATATCCACGCACTGGAAGTAGGTGCCGCGCGTGGGCAGGGGCTTCAGGCGGGTGGATTGCAGGCCGTGCAAAAACAGATCGCGCTTGCGCTGGTAGAAGGCGGGCAGTTCCAGGTACGGGGCGGGGTCGGCCATGTAGCTGGCAATGGCCGCCTGCATGGGCGTGTTCACGCTGAATACGTTGAACTGGTGGACTTTGCGAAATTCCGCCATCAGCGCCGCCGGGGCGGCCACGGTGCCGACCTTCCAGCCGGTGACGTGGTAGGTCTTGCCGAAGCTGGAGACGATGAAGGCGCGGGCAGCCAGGCCGGGGAAGCGGGCAACGCTTTGGTGCGGCTGGCCGTCGAAGACCATGTGCTCGTACACCTCGTCGCTGAGCAGCAGCACGTTGGTGGGGGCGAGCAGGTCTTCGAGCTGGCGCATCTGCGCATCGCTCCACACCGTGGCACTGGGGTTGTGCGGGGTGTTGACGATGATGAGGCGCGTGCGCGGAGTGAGGGCGGCAGCGATCCTGGCGAAGTCCGGCGCAAAGCTGCCGGGGGCCAGCGGCACGCGCACGGGGATGGCCCCGGCCAGTTCGATGTTGGGCACGTAGCTGTCGTAGCAGGGGTCGAGCACGATCACCTCGTCCCCCGGCTGGGTGCAGGCGAGGATGGCCGTCAGAATGCCCTGGGTGGCCCCGGCAGTGACGGTGATTTCGCTGCCCGCGTCGTAGCGGCGGCCGTACAGGGCAAGCATTTTGTCGCTGACGGCCTGGCGCAGCACGGCGATGCCGGGCATGGGGGCGTACTGGTTGTGGCCGGCCTGCATGGCATCGGTGACGGCTTGCAGCAGGCGCGGATCGCAGCCGAAATCCGGGAAGCCCTGGCCGAGATTGACGGCCCGGTGCTCCTGCGCCAGGGCAGACATGGTGGTGAAGATGGTGGTGCCCACCCGGGGCAGCCGGCTGGGGAAGGAAGGCGTGGCAGTCATGGCAGAAAAGGGGGGGGGAGATTACAAACCGTAGTCGCTGGATTCGCCCTGCATGGCCCGCACGATCAGGTCGCGGCTCAGGCGGTCGCTCAGGGTTTCGGCAAATTTGTAGACGAAGTTGCGCAGGTAGGCGCCGCGCTTGAACGCCACGCGGGCCACGCTCTGGCCGAACAGATGGCCCAGCGGGCGGGCCACCAGATCGGTGCCGGGGTCTTCGCGCATGGCCATTTCCGCGACGATGCCCACGCCCAGCCCCAGGCGGACGTAGGTTTTGATGACGTCGGAATCGATCGCCTCCAGCACCACGCGCGGCTGCAACTGGCGGGCGGCAAAGGCGGCGTCGATCTTGTTGCGGCCGGTAAACGAGGGGTGGTAGGTGATCAGCGGCTCGATCGCCAGATCGTCCAGGCCGATGCGCTCCTTGGCTGCAAGGGGATGGCCGGGCGGCACGACCAGGACGTGCTCCCACTCGTAGCAGGGCAGGGTGACGAGATCGGGGTAGTCGGACAGGGATTCGGTGGCCATGCCGATTTCCGCCTGCTCGTCCAGCACCATGCGGGCCACCTCGTGCGGTGTGGCCTGGTGCAGGCTGATGTGCACCTTGGGATAGCTGCTGCGCAGTTTGGCCACGGCCTGCGGCAGCACGTAGCGTGCCTGGGTGTGGGTGGTGGCGATGCTCAGGGTACCGCTGTCCTGGGCGCTGAACTGCTCGCCGATGCGCTTGAGGTTGCCTACCTCGCGCATGATGATGGCGACGCTTTGCAGCACGTGTTCGCCCGGCTCGGTCACGCGCTTCAGGCGCTTGCCGTGGCGGGCGAAGATGTCCACGCCCAGCTCCTCCTCCAGCTCGATGATGGCTTTGGAGACCCCGGGCTGCGAGGTGTGCAGGGCCTTGGCCGCTTCCGTCAGGTTGAGGTTGCGGCGCACGGCCTCTTGCACGAAGCGAAATTGGTGGAGATTCATAAAACGCGCCTTGAATAAAACTGCGCGTTATTATGACCCATTCATCTATGGGTGAAGAGAATTGACTCTTTTACCGTCTAAGCACCAGCCAGCCAAACGCCGCCAGGGAGAGCACCGAATACGCCAGCCCCGGCGCAGCCGCACTCCACAACGGCGACCAGTTCTGCAAGCTGCCGGCGTAGCCAAAGACGTTGTTGAGCAGGAAAAAGCTGATACCCGCCATGACCCCGCCAAAGACGTACCCGGCAATCCCGCCGGAGCGAAAGTGCAGGTAGGCAAAGGGCAGGGCGAGCACTACCATCACCAGACAGCTCAGGGGGTAGAACACCTTGCGCCAGAAGGCCATCTCGTACTTTTGCGCCGATTGCTCGTTGGCCTTCAGGTGCTGGGCAAAGCGCCACAGTTCCAGCATCGGCATGTGGTCGGGCTTGTGCGCGGCAGCCAGGGCCATGTCGCCCGTGATGGTGCTGGTGAATGTGAAATTGGATAGCTGCTCCCGCTGAACCTTCAATGCTTCTCCGGAGGAAGCATAGTCAAACCGGCTGTGCTGCACGGCATTCAGCTCCCATTTTCCTGTATCGGCAGCAATCTGGCCGCTGCGGGCGTGTAGCTGCTGGCGCATCCGGCCCTCGGCATCGAAGGCGAAAATGCGCACCGGCCCCAGGCGGCCATTGGCGTCGATGGCCCCCACGTTCACGGCCAGCATCTGCCCCTCGGGGGTGCGCTCCTTCAGCCAGGCACCGGTGCTGCCGGCCGATTTGCTGGCTCCCAGGTACTTGGCCTGGGCCTGCAGGGCCAGCCGCTGCGCTGCAGGAGCCGCGTAGTCGCCCAGAAAGCCGGTCAACAGCACAAAGCCCAGCCCCAGCACCACCATGGTGCCCAGCGCCCGCCACGGGCCCATGCCGCTGGTGCGCATGATGGTGAATTCGGAACTCTGCGCGAACCGCGCCATGACGAAAATCGTGCCGATCAGCACGGTGATCGGCAGCAGCTCATAAAGGTGGTTGGGGATTTCCAGGGCCACGGCCAGCAGCGCATAACTCAGGGTGTAGCCCGGCGCCCGGCCCACGCTGCGCATTTCGTCGAGCAGGTCGAAGAAGAAGAACAGCGCCAGAAAGCCCAGCGAGACAAAGGCCACGGCGCTGATGACCTCTTTGAAAATCAGGCGGCGGAAAATTTTCATGGCTGGCCTCCGGCATGGCGGGTGAGGCATTCACGCAGCGTGCATTGCCGGTGCCGCATCAGCAAGCCGCCGATGCCCAGCAACAAAACCCCGCCATGCAACACCAGCAAAAAGGCCCAGATACTGACGCGCCCGGCAGCGACCCAGCTTTGCCCGGCGCTCACCAGGTTGTAGTAAACGACAAAGGCCAGCAGCGCCAGCATCAGGCTGCTGCTTTTGCCGACACGGGGGTTCACCCTGGTGAGTGCCAGGGCCAGAAACACCAGGGCCAGGCCCAGCAGGGGCTGGCTCAGCCGCCAGGCCAGCTCGCCATGGCGCTGGGTATCGGCACCGCCCAGCAGGGCGGTGGTGGGCAGCGCCCGCACACTGGATTCGGTACGTCCCTGTGCATCGGCCTGCAGCAGTACCTGGTAGCGGGCGAATTGCGTCAATTTGCTGGTCTGATCGCTGTACCGGGTTTCCACCCTCTGGCCGTTTTCCAGCACGGCGTAGCGCAAACCGTCCACCACCTCGATATGGGCCGACTGGGCCGAAGTCACCAACTCCTGGCCGGGACGTTTCTCCACCACGAAGACATTGCTGGCGGCATCCGCGCTGAGTTTTTCCTTGTCGATGAAGAAGACGCGGCTGCCATCGGCCGATTCCTGGAACTCCCCCGGGGCGATCCGATCCAGGTCACTGCGCTGCTCGAATTGCGCACGCAATTGCAGCACCTGGTCATTGCTCCATGGCCAGGCCACCAGCGACAGCCCCAGCACCGCCGCCAGAATCGGCCAGGCAAAGCGCAGAAAGGGCCGCAGCAGGCTCAAAAGCCCCTGGCCACTGCTCATCCAGATGGCCATTTCGCTGTCGCGGTACATGCGCGAGAGGGTGGACACCATGGCGACGAACAGGCTCAAGGTCAGGATCGTGGCCAGATAGCCCAGCACGGTGAACCCCATGACGAGCAGCACGTCCGACGGGCTGATGACCCCCTTGGCTGCCTGGCCCAGCATGCGGATGAGCATCATGGTCATGACCACGGTAATCAAGACCAGCAGCGTCGCGCCGAAGCTGCGGGATAGCTCTTTGCGGATGGATGAATCGAATAACATTGGCTGAAAAGGAAAACCCCGATTATGAACTTTGAACTCAAAGCTTTAAGCCTTGGCGCGGCTGCCACGCTGCAATGCGATCTGTTGGTGCTACCCGTCACCGAAAAAATGGCCGCAAAGCCCGCCGCACTGGAAAAATCCGGCGACGCCCTTTCGCAATGGATTGCCGCCGCCCTGGCGCAGGGCGACGCCTCCGCCGCCGCGGGCAAGCAATTGCACGGCTACCAGGTCAGTGGCGTCCAGGCCCGCCGCGTGCTGCTGCTGGGCGCAGGGCAGGGCAGTGCCAGGGAATTGCGCAGCGCCCTGGCCGGTGCCGCCAGTTACCTGAAAGCCGAAGGCGTGGCCCATGCCGCCGTGTGCCTGAGCGCCATGGAAAGCCCGGACATCGCCATCGCCGTGCAAAGCCTGCACGAAGCGCTGTACCAATACCGGCACACCAAGCCTTCGGCCAAGACGGTTGCCCTCAAGAAAGTGACCCTGGGCGTCACCAACAAACGCAATGCCAGCGCCGCCTTTGCCCTGGGGCAGGCCCTGGCTGCAGGGCAGACCCTGGCCAAGGAATGGGGCAACCGCCCCGCCAACCACGCCACCCCGACGCACCTGGCCCAGGCCGCCCAGGACATCGCCCAGGCGCCCCAGATGCGCTGCAAGATCCACGGCCCCAAGGACATCGCCAAGCTGGGCATGAACGCTTTCCTGGCCGTGGCCCAAGGCGCGAAGGAACCGCTGCAATTCATCGAGCTGCACTACCAGGGCGCTGCCAAAAAACAGGCGCCGGTGGTCTTGGTGGGCAAGGGCATCACCTTTGACACCGGCGGCATCAGCATCAAGCCCGCCGCTGCCATGGACGAAATGAAGTTCGACATGTGCGGTGCGGCCAGTGTCCTTGGCGTATTTGCTGCCCTGGCGCAGCTGCAGCCAGCGATCAACGTGGTCGGTCTGATTCCCGCTTGCGAAAACATGCCCGATGGCGCAGCCGTCAAACCCGGCGACGTCGTCACCAGCATGAGCGGCCAGACCATCGAGATTCTCAACACCGACGCCGAAGGCCGCCTGGTGCTGTGCGATGCCTTGACCTACGCGCAGCGCTTTGCCCCCGCAGCACTGATCGACATTGCCACGCTCACCGGCGCCTGTGTCATCGCCCTGGGCGGCATTCGCAGCGGCATGTACGCCAGCGAAGACGCCTTGGCCGGGCAACTGCAGAAGGCTGGCGAGCAGACTCTCGACCCTTGCTGGCGGATGCCCCTGGATGACGATTACGCCGAGGGGCTGAAAAGCAATTTTGCCGATGTCGGC
Source organism: uncultured Comamonas sp. (assembly GCA_902175065.1). Classification (GTDB taxonomy): domain Bacteria; phylum Pseudomonadota; class Gammaproteobacteria; order Burkholderiales; family Burkholderiaceae_C; genus Comamonas. The sequence continues at coordinate 17,964 of CABIIJ010000049.1, forward strand.
AACGTCGCTGGCCGGGCCGGCGGCTCCATCACTGCCGCCAAGTTCCTGCAACGCTTTGCCGGAACTGCCCCCTGGGCGCACCTGGATATTGCCGGCACGGCCTGGAAGGAAGGTAGCGCCAAAGGGGCCACAGGCCGGCCTGTGGCCTTGCTGGTGCAGTATTTGCTCAATCTTGCGCACGATGACTGACTATCCGCAAAAACAGCCTCCCCGGTTTGTGCCGACCCTGACCCAGACCGTCGAGCACATTGCTGCTCCAGCTCCTGATGCTCCGGCCCAGCCTGCTGCGCTACGGCCAGAGCCATCTTTAATGGCCGAAGCCAGGCTCCCGGCCAAAAAGCTGCTGGAAGATCAGTTGGAAGAGAAAATCAATACGCTGATTGCCAAACATCTAGGCCAACTGGAGCAGGAAATCCGCGAGGAAATCAGAAACACGGTGAAGGAACAACGCGCAAAGTTCTTTGACCGTGCCCAGGAAGATAACGGTACTTAATAATGGAGGAGGAATGCCTTGGGTTGTCGCCAAGGTGTTTTTCTTTCCCCGAAGAAAAATAACACAATGTGTCTTATGTAAAATTAAAAAAGGCTCTGGCAACCCATCCAAACTGGCCAGAAGGCACAAAAAAAGCAGCCTCGGCTGCTTTTTTTGATTTTCCACGCAATTACTTGCGCTGCGGCGGCACGTCGGTGCAGCTGCCGTGGGCGACTTCGGCGGCCATGCCGATGCTTTCGCCCAGGGTGGGATGCGGGTGGATGGTCTTGCCGATGTCGACGCTGTCGGCACCCATTTCGATGGCCAGGGCGATCTCGCCGATCATGTCGCCGGCATGGGTGCCGACGATGCCGCCGCCCAGGATGCGGTGGGTTTCGGCATCAAACAGCAGCTTGGTGAAGCCTTCGTCGCGGCCATTGGCGATGGCGCGGCCGGAGGCGGCCCAGGGGAACAGGCCTTTGTGGATCTTGATGCCTTGCGCCTTGGCCTGGTCTTCGGTCAAACCCACCCAGGCCACTTCGGGGTCGGTATAGGCCACGCTGGGGATGACGCGGGCGTTGAAGGCTGCCGAGGCCAGTTCCTTGTTGCCTTGCAGCTCGCCAGCGATGACTTCCGCCGCCACATGCGCCTCATGCACGGCCTTGTGCGCCAGCATGGGCTGGCCCACGATGTCGCCGATGGCGAAGATGTGCGGCACGTTGGTGCGCATCTGGATATCGACGTCGATGAAGCCGCGTTCGGTCACGGCCACGCCTGCGGCTTCGGCACCGATCTTCTTGCCGTTGGGCGTGCGGCCCACGGCTTGCAGCACCAGGTCGTAGGTGCCTTCGCTCTGGGTGCCGTCCAGCCCCTCGAACTGCACTTTGATGCCTTCGGGGGTGGCCTGGGCGCCGACGGTTTTGGTTTTCAGCATCACGTTGTCGAAGCGGTGCTGGTTCATCTTTTGCCAGACTTTGACCAGGTCGCGGTCGGCGCCCTGCATCAGGCCGTCCATCATTTCGACCACGTCCAGGCGGGCGCCCAGGGTGGAATAGACGGTGCCCATTTCCAGGCCGATGATGCCGCCGCCGACGATGAGCATCTTCTTCGGCACGCCTTGCAGCGCGAGAGCGCCGGTGGAGTCGACGACACGCGGGTCATCGGGCAAGAAGGGCAGGTGCACGGCCTGGCTGCCCGCAGCGATGATGGCGTTCTTGAATTGCACGACCTTCTTGCTGCCGGTCTTGTCCTGCCCTGCCCCGCTGGTTTCCTCGACTTCCAGATGGTGGCTGCCGACGAAGTGGCCAAAGCCGCGCAACAGGGTGACCTTGCGCATCTTGGCCATTTGGGCCAGGCCGCCGGTGAGCTTGGCGATGACCTTTTCCTTGTGGCCGCGCAACTGGTCGATGCTGACTTCGGGAGCGCCGAACTTGATGCCCGCCACTTCCAGGTGCTGGACTTCGTCCATCACGGCGGCCACGTGCAGCAGCGCCTTGGAGGGGATGCAGCCGACATTCAGGCACACACCGCCCAGGGTGGCGTAGCGCTCGACGATGACGACTTTCAGGCCCAGGTCGGCAGCGCGGAAGGCGGCGGAATACCCGCCGGGGCCGCCGCCGAGCACGAGCACGTCGCAGTCCAGATCGGCATTGCCCGAAAAGCTACTTGCTACAGGTGCGGGAGCTGTTACCGCTGGTTCTGCCTTGTTTTCAGATACTTTTATATCTGAATTGATTGCATTTCCTGCGGAAACGGCTTCTGCTTTGGGAGCATCGCCCTGCCCTGCGCCTTCGGCCAGCTCCAGGGTGGCGATGATGCTGCCTTTGCTGACCTTGTCGCCCAGCTTGACGGTGAGCGCTTTGAGCACGCCCGCGTGGCTGGACGGGATTTCCATGGAGGCCTTGTCGCTCTCCACGGTAATCAGGCTTTGCTCCACGGCGATGGTGTCGCCGGGCTGCACCAGGATTTCGATCACGCCGACTTCGTCGAAGTCGCCGATGTCGGGCACTTGAATTTCAATGCTTGCCATAGTGTGCGGCCCTTTCTTACAGCAGGATGCGGCGGTAGTCGGCCAGCACCGCGCCCAGATAGGCGTTGAAGCGGGCAGCGGCAGCGCCGTCGATGACGCGGTGGTCGTAGGACAGCGACAGCGGCAGCATCAGGCGCGGCTGGAAGCCTTTGCCGTCCCACATCGGCTGCATGGCGCTCTTGGACAGGCCGAGGATGGCCACTTCCGGCGCGTTGATGATGGGGGTGAAGTGCGTGCCGCCGATGCCGCCCAGCGAGGAGATGGACATGCAGCCGCCCTGCATGTCGGCGGCGCCGAGCTTGCCGTCGCGGGCCTTCTTGGCCAGTTCGCCCATTTCCTGGCTGATTTGCAGGATGCCCTTCTGGTCGGCGTTTTTCAGCACCGGCACCACCAGCCCGTTGGGCGTGTCGGCGGCAAAGCCGATGTGGTAGTACTGCTTGTAGACCAGGGTGTCGCCGTCCAGGCTGGCGTTGAATTCGGGGAATTTCTTCAGCGCGGCGACCACGGCCTTGATGACGAAGGCCAGCATGGTGACTTTCACATCGCTCTTGGCCTTGGCGGCTTCGGCATTGGTCTGGACGCGGAAGGCTTCCAGCTCGGTGATGTCGGCCAGGTCGTTGTTGGTGACGTGGGGAATCATCACCCAGTTGCGGTGCAGGTTGGCGCCGCTGATCTTCTTGATGCGCGAGAGGTCCTTGCGCTCCACCGTGCCGAACTTGGCGAAGTCCACCTTGGGCCAGGGCAGCAGGTCCATGCCGACGCCGCTGCCCCCCGTGCTGCCCGCAGGGGCCTTGGCGGCCTGGGCCTGGGTTTGCGTGGCACCGCTCATCACGGCCTTGGTGAAATTCTGGATGTCGTCCGCCGTGATGCGGCCCTTGCTGCCGCTGCCCTGCACTTCGGCCAGGGGTACGCCCAGCTCACGGGCGAACTTGCGCACCGAAGGGCTGGCGTGCGGCAGCTTGCCCGAAGGTGCAACCGTGGGGTTGTGCGCAGGCACGGCGGCAGCCGCCGGTGCTGTTGCAGGAGCGGCAACCGGTGCGGACGCAGCAGCCGGGGTGGCAGCGGGCGCGGCAGCAGCCACCGGGGCGGGGGCCGGTGCGGCAGGCGCAGCAGCAGGTGCGGCCCCGGCCACGCGCATCTGGCCGACCACATCGCCCACGTTCACCTTGTCGCCCAGTTGCACGGTCAGCGCAACGATGGTTCCGGCAGTGGGCGAGGGGATTTCCATCGAGGCTTTGTCCGACTCGACGGTGAACAGCGATTGCTCCTCGGCCACGGTATCGCCCACCTTGGCCAGCAGTTCGATGACGGCCACGTCCCTGAAGTCGCCGATGTCGGGGATGCGGATGTCCACGGTGGTTTCTGCTGCGGATACCGGAGCTGCTGCCACTGGTACTGCCTGGGTTTCAGATACTTTTGCATTCGAAATATCGGTAGATTGTGCGGTGGCAGCTTCTGCTTTGGGAGCGGCGGCGCTGTCCGCCGTCTCCAGCAGCAAAACCACGCTGCCTTCGTTGATCTTGTCGCCCAGGGCGACTTTCATTTCCTTGACCACCCCGGCCTGGCTGGAGGGGATTTCCATGGAGGCCTTGTCGCTTTCCACGGTGATCAGGGATTGCTCGACCTTGATGGTGTCGCCCACCTTGACCAGGACTTCGATCACGCCCACGCTGTCGAAGTCGCCAATGTCCGGTACCTTGATTTCTACGAGTGCCATAACTGTCTTCTCCGATTAAGCGTGCAAGGGGTTGATCTTGTCGGTCTTGATGCCGTACTTGGCGATGGCTTCGGCCACCTTGGCGATGGGCAGCTTGCCCTCCTCGGCCAGGGATTTCAGCGCCGCCACCACGACGTAATGGCGGTTCACTTCGAAGTGCTCGCGCAGCTTGCTGCGGAAGTCCGAGCGGCCAAAGCCGTCGGTGCCCAGCACTTTGTAGCTGCGCCCGGCAGGGATGTAGGGGCGGATCTGCTCGGCATAGGCCTTGATGTAGTCGGTGGAAGCCACCACCGGGCCGGCGTGGCCGGACAGTTGCTGCGTGGCGAACGCCTGCTTGGGCGCTTCCAGCGGGTGCAGCAGGTTCCAGCGGTCGGTTTCCTGGCCGTCGCGGGCCAGTTCGTTGAAGCTGGGGCAGCTCCACACGTCGGCCTGCACGCCCCAGTCGGTGGCCAGCAGTTTCTGCGCCTCCAGCGATTCACGCAGGATGGAGCCGCTGCCCAGCAACTGCACGCGCAGTTCGCCCGGTGCGCCTTGCTTGCACAGATACATGCCCTTGAGGATTTGCTCCTCGGTACCAGCGGCCAGGCCGGGCATGGCGTAGTTTTCGTTCAGCAGGGTGATGTAGTAGAAGACGTTTTCCTGGTTCTGCACCATGCGGCGCAGGCCGTCCTGCATGATCACGGCCACTTCGTGGGCGAAGGTGGGGTCGTAGCTGATGCAGTTGGGGATGGTGGCCGAAAGGATGTGGCTGTGGCCGTCCTCGTGCTGCAGGCCTTCGCCGTTGAGCGTGGTGCGCCCGCTGGTACCGCCCAGGATGAAACCGCGGGCCTGCATGTCGCCCGCCGCCCAGGCGAAGTCGCCAAAGCGCTGGAAGCCGAACATGGAGTAGTAGACGAAGAACGGAATCATGATGCGGTTGTTCGTCGAGTACGACGTGGCCGCCGCAATCCACGAGCACATGCCGCCCGCTTCGTTGATGCCTTCCTGCAGGATCTGGCCGTCCGTCTGCTCCTTGTAGTACATGACCTGTTCACGGTCTACCGGGGTGTACTGCTGGCCCTTGGGGTTGTAGATGCCGATCTGGCGGAACATGCCTTCCATGCCGAAGGTGCGGGCCTCGTCTACCAGGATGGGCACCACGCGCGGGCCGAGGGCCTTGTCGCGCAGCAGCTGGGTCAGGAAGCGCACGTAGGCCTGGGTGGTGGAGATTTCGCGGCCTTCGGCGGTCGGCTCCAGAATGGTCTGGAAGGTTGCCAGCGGCGGTACGGTAAAGCTCTCGTCGCTGTGCGTGCGGCGCTTGGGCAGGTAGCCGCCCAGGGCCTTGCGGCGCTCGTGCAGGTACTGCATTTCCGGCGTGTCGTCCGCCGGTTTGTAGTACGGCAGGCTTTCCAGGTCGGCGTCAGAGATGGGGATGTTGAAGCGGTCGCGGATGTACTTGATGTCCTCGTCGGCCAGCTTCTTGGTCTGGTGCACGGTGTTCTTGGCTTCACCGGCCTTGCCCATGCCGTAGCCCTTGACGGTCTTGACCAGCAGCAAGGTCGGCTGGCCTTTGTGCTCGTTGGCAGCGTGGAAGGCGGCGTAGACCTTTTCCGGGTCGTGGCCGCCACGGCGCAGTTCCCAGATGTCGTCGTCGGTCAGGTGCTCGACCAGCTTGGCGGTTTCCGGGTATTTGCCGAAGAAGTGCTTGCGGATGTAGGCGCCGTCCATGGCCCGCATGGTCTGGTAGTCGCCGTCCAGGGTTTCCATCATCAGTTGCTTGAGCTTGCCGCTCTTGTCGCGGGCCAGCAGGTCGTCCCAGCCCTTGCCCCACAGCAGCTTGATGACGTTCCAGCCCGCGCCGCGGAAGTCGCCTTCCAGCTCCTGGATGATCTTGCCGTTGCCGCGCACCGGGCCATCGAGGCGCTGCAGGTTGCAGTTGATGACGAAGATCAGGTTGTCCAGATTCTCGCGGGCGGCCAGGCTGATGGCGCCCTTGCTCTCGGGTTCGTCCATTTCACCGTCGCCCAGGAACACCCAGACGCGGCGGTTGGCCGTGTCGGCAATGCCACGGGCGTGCAGGTATTTCAGGAAGCGGGCCTGGTAGATGGCCATCATCGGCCCCAGGCCCATGCTGACGGTGGGGAACTGCCAGAAGCCGGGCATCAGCTTGGGGTGGGGGTAGCTGGACAGGCCGTTGCCGTCCACTTCCTGGCGGAAGTTCTCCAGCTGCTCCTCGGTGATGCGGCCTTCCAGGTAGGCGCGGGCATAGATGCCGGGGGCGCTGTGGCCCTGGAAGTAGATGCAGTCGCCGCCGTGGTTTTCGCTCTCGGCGTGCCAGAAGTGGTTGAAGCCCGCGCCCCACATGGAGGCCAGCGAGGCAAACGAGCCGATGTGGCCGCCCAGGTCGCCGCCGTCGGCCGGGTGCAGGCGGTTGGCACGCACGACCATCGCCATCGCATTCCAGCGCATGAAGGCCCGCAGGCGTTTTTCGATGTGGATGTTGCCGGGGCAGCGGGTTTCCTGCGCCGGTTCGATGGTGTTCACGTAGCCGGTGTTGGCCGAGAACGGCAGGTCGATGCTGTTCTGGCGAGCGTGCTCCAGCATCTCTTCGATGAGCTGGTGGGCGTATTGCGCACCTTCGCGATCGATGACGGCGGACAGCGCGTCCATCCATTCGCGGGTTTCCTGTGGGTCCAGGGCAGGCGTGTTCGGTGTCGTAGGTTGGGTGGTCATGGTTGTCGTCTCCAGATCAAGAGGCTTGGCTTTACTTGTAAAACGCACGCAGCACAGTGACGGGATATACCCTTTGGATACAGGTCTGTGCAATCCCGATTAGCGCGGGTCTGCAATGCGTCTGCGGGCAACAGTGTCGCATACTTTTTTCCAATTTCAAATAGTGCTTTTACTTTTCTTAATATGAAATATTGCTGCAAATGCACATTGCCGTCCAGGCAGCATTTGCGGCAGCGGCGGCCTGCATCTCCCCTACACTTTCGCCCATGCCGACGCCGCCACCGCACCACCATTCCGACCTCGCCCCGACCAATCCCTTTTCGCTGGAGCCGCCGACCCGCTGGTGGCGTTCGTGGTGGCGCAGCCTCTCGCCCACCCGGCAGGACCGGCTGGCGGCGACGGCCCCCCTGATTTCCGTGGCGCTGTTTCTCATCGCCATCGCCGCGTCGTTCTGGTACCTGCGCACCGAGGAGCAAGAGCGCGAACAGGACGCCTTGATCCGGGCCGTGGACTATGCCCAGCAGCGTATGCGCCTGCGCCTGCTGGAGCGCCAGGAGCAAATCATGCGCCTGGCCCGGGACGTCGCCACCGAGCAAGTCGGCACCGCCGAATTTGCCAGCCGGGCCGAAACCTTCATCACCCAGTACCCGGAGTTGCAGGCCATCACCTGGATCAACGCGCAGGGCCGCGTCATCATCAGCCAGGCTGCGCCCACCGTGCCCCCCGAACAGTTGCACATTGCCGCCCTGCCCTTGCCGTCCGGGCCGACCTTCGAGGTATTCACCACCATCCGCCAGCAGCCGAACAGCGTCTATCTCCAGCCACTGGCCCGCACCGGAATGCCCGTGCCCATGCTGCAGTTGCAGGTGCCGATTACCGCCGGGACACGCTTTCTGGGCACGGTGCTGGTGGAGTACTCGGTCGACAACCTGCTGCGCTACGCCACGCCGACAGAGATCCTTTCGCGCTACACGGTGAACATGCTCGATGCACAGGGGCAGGTGCTCTCCAACCCGGTGGCCTCGCACACCCAGCCGCGCCTGAGCCTGCCCTGGCTCAGCTTCAAGCCCCTGAGGGCCTACACCATCCCCATCATGCCGGTGGGCGATTCGCTGTCCATGTCGGCGCAGGCCTATCGCACCTCCCCCGGGCTGGTCGGCAATGGCCTGTTCTGGCTGGTCGGCTCGCTGAGCGTGCTCACGGCCTGGCTGCTGCTGGGCACCTGGCGCCATACCGGCAAGCGCCTGCGCACGCAGGAAGCGCTGGTGGCCGAGACCAACTTCCGCCGGGCGATGGAAAACTCCATCCTGACCGGAATGCGGGCCCTGGACCTGCAGGGGCGCATCACCTATGTGAATGCCGCCTTCTGCCAGATGACCGGGTGGGACGAGGCCGAACTGGTCGGGCAGCTGCCGCCCTACCCCTATTGGCCCAAGGAAGAGCAAAACAGTTTGATGCTCAAGTTGAAGGATGAGCTGTCCGGCAAAACCATGCCCGGCGGTTTCCAGGTGCGCGTGCAACGCAAGAACGGCAGCTGTTTCGACGCCCGGCTGTATGTCTCGCCCCTGATCGATGCGCACGGCCAGCACACGGGCTGGATGTCGTCGATCACCGACATTACCGAGCCCAACCGCATCCGCGCCCAGTTGGCCGCCTCGCACGAGCGCTTCACCATCGTGCTGGAATCGCTGGACGCATCGGTTTCCGTCGCCCCGCTGGGCAGTGCCGAGCTGCTGTTTGCCAACAAGCTGTACCGCCAGTGGTTCGGCTCGCAGACGGGCGGTCATCTGCAACTGCTGCAACAGGCCGGCATTCTCAAGACCAGCCCGCAGGAGGACGACAACGCCATCAGCCTGCGACCCAAGGTGCGCAACAAGAATGCCGAGGTCTACTGGCCCGAACTGGGTAAATGGCTGGAGGTGCGCTCGCGCTACCTGACCTGGGTCGACGGCCGCCTGGCACAGATGGTGATTGCCACCGACATCACTGCCCGCCACCTGGCCGAGGAACAGGCCGCCCAGCAGGCCGAACGCGCCCAGACCGCCAGCCGCCTGATCACCATGGGGGAAATGGCGTCCAGCGTGGCGCATGAACTGAACCAGCCGCTCACCGCCATCAACAACTACTGCAGCGGAATGCTCTCGCGCCTGGACAGCGGCAGCCTGACCGAAAGCCAGATGCGGTTTGCCCTGGAGAAAACCGCCCATCAGGCACAGCGGGCCGGGCAGGTCATCCAGCACATCCGCTCCTTCGTCAAGCGCAGCAAGCCCAATCGCGCCCCGGCGCAGGTCGAGGACATGGTGGCCGAGGCCATGGAGCTGGCCAACATCGAACTGCGCCGGCGCAATGTACGCCTGTCGCACCACATCGCCGCGCGGCTGCCGCCGGTGCTGGCCGATGCCATCCTGATCGAGCAGGTGCTGGTGAACCTGATGAAGAATGCCGCCGAAGCCATCGACCACGGCGGCCGCCCCGAAGGCCAGCGCAGCGTCGAACTGTTGGTGCGCCCGAAAACGCTGGAACAGCGCCCGGGCGTGGAATTCGCCATCCAGGACACCGGCCCGGGCCTGCCGCCGCAGGTGCTGGAGCGTCTGTTCGAAGCGTTTTTCAGCACCAAGAGCGAAGGCATGGGCATCGGCCTGAACCTGTGCCGCAGCATTGTCGAGTCGCACAGCGGCCGATTGCAGGCACAGAACCTCTACAATGGTTCGGAGGTCACGGGTTGCTGTTTCTCCTTCTGGATTCCATTGGCGGATCCCGCAGCCCTGCAGGAAGGCAAGGACACCCACCCCCAACAATAAGGAACAAAGGAACCCTATATGAATATGACTGCGAAAAAAGGCATCGTTTACGTGGTGGACGACGACGAAGCGGTTCGCGACTCCCTGCAATGGCTGCTGGAAGGCAAGGATTACCGGGTGCGCTGCTTCGAGTCTGCCGAAGCCTTTCTGGCCCGTTACGACCCGCGTGAAATCGCCTGCCTGATCGCCGACATCCGGATGCACGGCATGACGGGTCTGGAACTGCAGGACAAGCTGATCGAGCGCAACTCCCCCCTGCCCATCGTTTTCATCACCGGCCACGGCGACGTGCCCATGGCGGTGGAGACGATGAAAAAAGGCGCCCTGGACTTCATCCAGAAGCCTTTTGACGAAAGTGCCCTGGTCAGCGTGGTCGAGCGCATGCTGGAGCACGCCCGCACCGCGTTTTCCGACCAGCAGCAGGCGGCCACGCGCGAGGCGCTGCTGGCCAAGCTCACCGGGCGCGAATCGCAGGTGCTGGAACGCATCGTTGCCGGCCGCCTGAACAAGCAGATTGCCGACGACCTGGGCATCAGCATCAAGACCGTGGAAGCGCACCGCGCCAACATCATGGAAAAAATGGGTGCCAACACCGTGGCCGACCTGCTCAAGGTGGCCCTGGGCCCTGGCCAAAAAGTGACGGCGTAAAATCGCCCCAAGCCCCAGGAACGTAACCACGTTCCAAGACTGCCAGGATGCTTGCCCCAGCATCGCTGGCAGCGTTTTTTTATCCCTTCCTTTTTCAGCAAACCACCATGACTGCCCAGATCATTGACGGCAAAGCCCTCTCCGCCCAATTGCGTACCGAAGTCACCCAGCGTGCCGCCGCCCTGGCCGCCCGGGGCGTGCAGCCCGGCCTGGCCGTGATCCTGGTGGGCGACAGCCCGGCCAGCCAGGTCTACGTGCGCAACAAGGTGCAGGCCTGCGCGGACGTGGGCTTTCATTCGGTACTGGAAAAATACGATGCCGACCTGACCGAAGCCGCCCTGCTGGAGCGCATCGAGGCGCTGAACAACGACCCCGGCATCCACGGCATCCTGGTGCAGCTGCCCCTGCCGGCGCATATCGACGACCACAAGGTGATCGAAGCCATCTCGCCCCTCAAGGACGTGGACGGCTTTCACGTTGCCAGCGCCGGGGCGCTGATGGTCGGCGAAGTCGGCTTCAAGGCCTGCACGCCCTACGGCTGCATGAAGATGCTCGAATCCATCGGCATGAAGGACCTGCGCGGCAAGCACGCCGTCGTCATCGGCCGCAGCAACATCGTCGGCAAGCCCATGGCCATGATGCTGCTGGCGGCCAACGCCACCGTCACCATCTGCCACAGCGGCACCGCCGACCTGGCAGCCATGACGCGCCAGGCCGACGTCGTGGTCGCTGCCGTGGGCAAGCGCAACGTGCTGACTGCCGACATGGTCAAGCCCGGCGCTGTGGTGATCGACGTGGGCATGAACCGCGACGATGCCGGCAAGCTGTGCGGCGACGTGGACTACGCCGGTTGCCGGGAAGTGGCCGGGTTCATCACCCCCGTGCCCGGCGGCGTCGGCCCCATGACCATCACCATGCTGCTGGTCAATACCCTGGAGGCGGCAGAGCGCACCGCCGCCGCCCGGCAGTAATCGGGCCGTCATTCCTTTCCTGGTCGCCACCATGCCCTCCTCCATGTCTACCGTCTTCAATTTCACTTTCGTGCCGTGGTTTCGCTCGGTGGCGCCGTACATCCACAAGTTCCGTCACCAGACCTTCGTCGTCGGCATTACCGGGGAGGCGATTGCGGCAGGCAAGCTCCAGGCGCTGGTGCAGGATCTGGCCATGATCCAGGCCATGGGCGTGCAGATCGTGCTGGTGCATGGCTTTCGCCCCCAGGTCAACGAGCAGTTGCGCCTGAAAAACCACGAGCCGCAATACGCTGCCGGGATGCGCATTACCGACAGCATTGCCCTCGATTGCGCCCAGGAGGCGGCGGGCCAGCTGCGCTACGAAATCGAGGCCGCTTTCAGCCAGGGGCTGCCCAACACTCCCATGGCCGGGGCGCGGGTGCGGGTGATGTCCGGCAACTTCCTCACGGCCCGGCCCGTGGGGATTGTCGACGGGGTGGATTTCCAGCACACCGGCCTGGTGCGCAAGGTGGACATCGAAGGCATCCGCCGGGCGCTGGCCTCGGACGCGATGGTACTGATCTCGCCCTTCGGCTTCTCGCCCACGGGCGAAGCATTCAACCTGTCGATGGAGGAAGTGGCCACCCGCGTGGCCAGCGAATTGCGGGCGCACAAGCTGATCTTCCTGACCGAAGTGCCGGGCGTGGCTACCAACCCTTTGCTGCCGATCAGCGACGACAACCCGATCGACACCGAAATCCCCCTGGCCACTGCGCGGCGCATGTTGGCACAACTGCCCCCGGCGGAGCAGCCGACCGACACCAGCTTCTACCTGCGCCATTGCGTGCGGGCCTGCGAGCATGGCGTGGAGCGCAGCCACATCCTGCCCTTTGCCGTCGATGGCGCCCTGCTGCTGGAGATTTACGTGCACGACGGCATCGGCACCATGGTGATCGATGAAAAGCTCGAAGAGCTGCGCGAGGCCACCATCGACGACGTGGGCAGCATCATCCAGCTGATCGAGCCGTTCGAGAACGACGGCACCCTGGTCAAGCGCGACCGTACCGAGATCGAGCAGGACATTGCCAGCTACACCGTCATCGAGCACGACGGGGTCATCTTCGGCTGCGCGGCGCTGCACCTGTATCCCCATGGCCATGGCGGCGAAATCACCGCCGAGATGGCCGCCGTCACCGTCTCGCCCACCAGCCAGGGTACGGGCGACGGGGAAAAACTGCTCAAGCGCATCGAGCAACGCGCCCGCGCCGAAGGGGCCAGGACGCTGTTCGTGCTCACCACCCGCACCATGCACTGGTTCATCAAGCGCGGCTTCGAGCCGGTCAGCCCCGACTGGCTGCCGCAGGAGCGCAAGGCCAAATACAACTGGAACCGCAAAAGCCAGGTGCTGGTGAAGAATTTGAAATAAAAGGAGCTGGTTGCGCTTGTTATATGAAGATTTCAGATACTTTCATGCCTGAAATCCTTTCACATAAAGCGCAAAAAGCTTCTTTTTTTGAGAGCAAAGGCATTTGCCGACGCACCGTCCTGCTTTTAGAACCTGTTCACGATCTTTTCATGGTGCCCGTTGCCCCGCCAAGGCGGCAGGTGCAAGGCGCAAACCGCAGTCGCCCTGGTGGGGCGGCGAGGATTTGCAACGCAGCAGATGCTGTCTTGGCGGGGCAACCCTTCGGGCA
>CABIIJ010000050.1 GCA_902175065.1 uncultured Comamonas sp.
CCACCACCCCCCGCCCCCTACTCGCTGCGCCTGCGCCTGCTGCTGGGCACGCTCACCTGGGTGCTGCTGGCGGTGCTGGCCGCAGGCTGGGGGCTGCGGGATTTGTTCGCGGCCCACATCCGCCAACAATGGCAAGACCAGCTGGTGCTGCAGCTCAACCAGCTCAGCGGCGCCGTGCGCAGCGACGCCCAGGGCCAGCTGCAAGTGCCGCTGCTGGTCACCGACCCGCGCCTGACCACGCCCCTGTCCGGCCTGTACTGGCAGATCGACAGCCTGCCCGATGGCGCCACGGCCCCGCGCATGGCCGTGGCCCGCTCACGCTCCCTGTGGGACCAGGTGCTGCCGCTGCCCGAAACCGCCGAATGGCATTCCCACACCCCGCGCGGCTATGGCGTCCTCACGCTGCAGGACGCAGGCACCACGCTGCTGGCCGTGAGCCGCCACATCCACCTGCCCGAAGACGCAGCGCCGACGCTGCGCATCACCGTCGCCGCCGACGAACGCCTGCTGGCCGAGCCGCTGCACAGCTTCACCACCATGCTGCTCATCAGCCTGGGCACCCTGGCCGCCGGCCTGCTGCTGGCAGCGGTGGTGCAGCTGCAGCTGGCGCTGCGACCCCTGCAACAACTGCGCCGCGCCCTGATGGCCGTGCGTTCGGGCGAGACGGCGCAACTGCAAGGCGATTACCCGCAGGAGCTGACCCCGCTGGTGCAGACGTTCAACCACGTCCTGGCCAGCAATGCCGACATGGTTGAACGCGCCCGCACGCAAGCGGGCAACCTGGCCCATGCGCTGAATACGCCGCTGTCCATCCTCACCAACGCCGCTGCGGACGACACCAGCGCCCTGGGCCAGCTGGTGCAGGAGCAGGCCGCCAGCGCCCGCCGCCAGGTGGACTACCACCTGGCCCGTGCCCGCGCCAGCGCCGCCATCCGCGCCACCGGGCTGGCCTGCCCGGTGCAGCCGGCCATTGCCGCCCTGCTGCGCACCATGGCCCGCCTGCATCCGGCGCTGGACTTCGGCCTGGAAGCGCCCGAGGCACCGCTGCGCTTCAAGGGCGAGGAGCAGGACCTGTTCGAGATGCTCGGCAACCTGCTGGACAACGCCGGCAAATGGGCGCACAGCCAGGTGGCGGTGCGCTGCAGCGTGCAGGAGGACGGCCAGTTGTGCATCACCGTCGATGACGACGGCCCGGGCATCCCCGATGCGGCGCAGCGCCAGCAGATTTTCCAGCGCGGCCAGCGCCTGGACGAAAACCGCCCCGGCGCGGGCCTGGGCCTGCACATCGTGCAGGAGCTGACGCAGACCTACGGCGGCAGCGTGCAGGCGCACACTTCCCCCCTGGGCGGCCTGCAGCTGCAACTGCGCCTGCCGCTGGCAACACCGGCCTGATCCCCTTGGGCTAAATCGGTTGTCCAGGCTGGGGCTGCTGGGCCACAGCCTGGTGTGCGTGCGCCTCCAGGGCCGTCTCCATGCCCACGGGCAGCATTTCCAGCGTGGCGTGCAGGCCGGGCACGGCGGCCATCAGCTCTTCCTCGACCTGGCGGCGCAGGCGGGCGGCCTGGCCCAAGGTCCACTGCGCCGGCACGTGCATGTGCACCTGGGCAAAGCTGCGCTGCCCGGCGCTGCGCGTGGCCAGGGAGTCGAAATACACCTGCGCCCCGGTGTGCCGCTGCAGCACCGCCTGCACGGCCTGCAGGTGCTCGGGGTCGATGGCTTCGTCCATCAGCCCTTGGGACGATTGCCAGATGAGGTGAGCGCCCTCTTTCAGAATATTCAACGCCACCACGATGGCAATCGCCCCGTCGAGCCAGACCCAGCCCGTCAGCGGCACGGCAATCAACGCGGCGACGACGCCGACCGAGGTCCAGACATCGGTGAACAGATGGCGGGCATCGGCCTGCAGCGCCATCGATTTGTGTACCTTGGCCGAGCGCAGCATCACCACCGCCAGCACGCCGTTGAAGACGGAACTGAGCACCGACAGCCCGATCCCCCAGCCCAGCGCCTGCAGCGGCACCGGGTTGAGCAGGCGGTGGATGGACGCCCAGATGATGGCCAGGGCCGCGCCGATGATCAGGATGCCCTCGAAACCGGAAGAAAAATACTCTGCCTTGCTGTGCCCGAAGGGATGGTCGGCATCGGCCGGGCGCTGGGCGATGGTCACCATCAGCAGGGCGAACATGGCCCCGGCCAGGTTCACGAACGACTCCAGCGCATCCGACAGCAGCCCGACCGAATCGGTCAGCCACCAGGCGCCCATCTTGAGCACGATGGTCAGCGCCGCCACGCCCACCGAGGCCCGCAGCAGCACGACGGGCGACAGGCGCTGCCAGAGAGCTTCCGTTTTCATAGCTGCTCCCACCGTTTCAGAGCCAATTCATCGCTGATTCTGGCATCAACCCAGCGTGCGCCTTGTGGAGTCAGCTCCTTTTTCCAGAACGGCGCCTCGGATTTGAGGTAATCCATGATGAACTCGCAGGCGGCAAAGCTCTCCCCCCGGTGGGCGCTGGTCACCGCCACCAGGACGATCTGGTCGAGCGGCTGCAGCAGGCCGACGCGGTGGATGACCCGGGCGGCCAGAATGCCAAAACGCTCCCGGGCGTGCTCCACGATGGCGGCGATGCTTTTTTCCGTCATGCCGGGGTAGTGCTCCAGCTCCATGCTGGCGACGGCCTCACCCACGTTGCGCTCGCGCACCAGTCCGACGAAAAAGCAGGCGGCCCCGGCCTGGGCATTGCCGCCATGCAGGGCGGCCAGCTCGGTGGAAACATCGAAATCTTCGGTTTGTATGCAGACGCTGAACATGCCCGCCATTGTCGCAGTCCCGGGCAGGCGGACGGCAAAGCCACGACAATCTGGCACCTGCGCACCGCGCTTTCCCCCTGTCTGCCGACCCTGGACCCATGGCCACCCTCACCATCGACACCCCCGAGTACCTGCTCTACCCCAGCCCGCGCAACGAACACCGCGTGGTGTTTGCCTTCGCCCACTTCGTGCCGCACCCGTACACGCTGATTTATTTGCCGGATTTCGATTTCACCGGCAAGGCCACCCTGTTCAGCGCCCAGCGCAAAAGCGATGGCCGCATGGGCCAGGTGGTCAGTTGCGAGCTGGAGGTGGACTTGCAGCGCTTCGTGCGGCTGTTCACGCCCGATTGAGAGTGAGGAAGCCAGCGCCATGACCAGCCAGATCGAGATTCCGCCCAGCTTCAGCCAATTGTTCCGCCACCGCAGCGGACGCCTGCTGCAACCGGCCAACGCCGTGCTGGCCCGCTACGAACTGTGCGAAGACCTGGCCTGCGCCCTGGTGGAGCAGGCGCAAAGCCTGTACCACGGCGGCCATAGCGACGAGGCCGGCGTGCTGCTGGCCCTGCACAGCGCCATCAGCGGCCCGGATGCAGGCCTGACCCCGCCCGAGGCCCATTGGGTGGTGCAGCGCCTGGCCGAATTGCTGCAATGGCGGGCGCCGCTGTTGCCGCCAGCGCCCACCCCGGATTGACGCAACTGAACTACTGCGCCGCCGCTGCGGCAGCGGGCGCGACGGCCTCTGCCGCCTCGGCAGCGGCAGCTTCCACCGCCTGTTCCTCGGCGATGACCGCCGGGGTCGGCTGCCAGCCCTGCGGCAGCCAGGCATTCAGCCAACCCTGGTTCCAGGCCGCACCGGCCAGCAGCAGGACGAGTGCAGCAGCCAGCCACCAGCGGGCGGGCGATTTCTGCGCATAGGGGTCGTACAGGCTGCGGTGCGCGTTGGCAGGCACCTGCGCCTGCTGCGACAGCGAGCGGCCCAGGGGCAGGTTGATCTTCATGCGCCCGTTGATGGCCCAGCCGCTGGCGTCCAGGATCGGCCCCAGGCTGCGTTCGCGCAGTTTCAGCCAGGCGATCAACATGCTCGGGCCGGAGATGGCCAGCACCAGGCCCAGCATGGCCAGGGGAATCCACGGCCCCAGCTCCAGCACTTTCGACAGAATCGCCACCAGCACGGTGCTGATCGACCCCAGGGCCACGCCGATGGCGGCCACGGTGCCCACGTCGGTTTTCTTCGGCGCATCGGCGGGCGGCGCCCCGGCGGCCAGGTTGGCGGCCTTGGCCTGCAGCCCTTCGGTGATGGCCGCATCCTTGCTGGCGGCGCGTTGCGCCACCTGCTCCTCGATGAAGCGCAGGAACTTCTTGTAGGGCGAGAAAAACGCCTGGCCGATGCTGGTCGGGTTCTCGATCAGCGTGGTGATGCGGGCATCCCAGTCCTGGCCCTGGCGGTCGTAAAAAATGCCCTTGCGCCCGACGAACAGAAAGTCCACGTCCCCGGCGGTGAACGCCGCGACGATGTGGCGCACCGCGTCGCCCCGGCGGCATTCGCAGTAGGCCAGGAAGGTCTTGGCCAGCCCGGCCAGGGCGGCGTGGGCGCCGGTGTCCTGCACGTCCACGGTCAGCTCGCAGCTGCGGCCATCCAGGTACAGCGTGCCGGCCTGGAACATGGCCCCGGCACGGCTGTAGAAGCTGGAAAACGAGACGAAGTTGTTCAGCAGCGCCAGCAAATCGCGTTGCAGGCGGATGAGCTTTTCCAGGTTTTTCGCCTCCAGGCTGTGCGCGGCTTCGGCACTGTCCTGGTCGATCAGCGCCTGCAGGCGCTGCTGGCCGTCGCTGGCCAGCAGCGCCCGGGCTTCCTCCAGCGGCAGGTCGCCGACGGGCAACTGCGGGCGGGCGGCCAGCCACGCCTGGTACGGTGCCAGCTGGCCGCAGACCTGCTGCCACTGCGCCCAGGACAATTCTGTCTGTGCCCCCAGCAGCGGGGTGATGACCTGCACGTGCAGCGCCTGCACGGCATCGATCCAGGCGGGGTTGATGCCCCCGGTCAACGGCAGCACGGCAGCGGCATCGAGCGTGGCCAGCGGCAGGGCGGCAACGGCCGCGTCCCCCGCGCTCAGGGCCTGCTGGCCCAGGGTGACGTAGCCTTCCTCGCTGGGACTCAGAGGCTGCAACGCCTTGGCATCAAAAGCGGCCAGACGGCAACGGGCGAAAAAATCGTCCACCTTGGCCTGGACGGCGCCGAGCACCTGGGCGGCAGCGCAGGCCTGCTCGGGGGTGTCCAGGGCGCAGCACTGCGCCGGTGCCTGGGCCTGCCAGTCAACCAGGGCGCGAGCGTCGGCAAAAAACTGCTCCAGCGCGGGCTGGGCCAGGCCCGGCTCGCCATCGCAGCCGGTGCTGGCGCCGTAGGCGTCCATGATGCGCTGGGCCAGTGCCTGCAGATCGGCGGCATCGGCCGGCAGCTTGGCCGGGTTGAGGATGCCGTCGCCATTGAGCGCCATGGCGCTCAAATCGGCCAGCCGCTCCTGCACCTGCGCCAGGGTGATGGTGCTGCTGGCGGCCTGCCCGGCCAGCGCCAGGATGCGCCGGGCCTCGGCGTGCATGGCCGCGCCGGTATCGCTGCCGGTATGGATGCTGTCCAGTGACAGCACGTCCGCGCCGCTGGCCAGCACCTCCGGGTCGCGCACATGGGCCACCGCCCACTGGCAGGCCGCCAGCAATTCCGGGGCACGGATGCGGCCATCGGCGTTGTCGTCGATCACGTCCAGGGTGGCCGGGTCGAACTCCACCCCGCGCGTCGGGCACGCCAGGGCGACCCAGAGCTTTTGATCCAGCTCGGCCAGATGGGCAATGTCGGCCCCGGTGCGGATGACGACCTGGTCGACGCCCCCGGCGCGAACGAACTGCCAACGATGTTGCTGCATACCCATGGTGTGTTTTCTCTGTTGTCGGATGAAACGGTGAGCCGCGCCGGCGCGGCAGGCAAAGGGGCAAGTGTAAAAGTGAAGCCGCCATGCCCGCACAGCGCCCCGGTATTGGAATGCCGCCCGGTCATGCCACAATTTGCCCCCATGCCTGCGCCGACCCCTCCCAAAAATACCGATGCCGCCGCCACCGGGCTGCTGCCCCAGCTGTACCAGCACGCCATCGGCCCGCTGGCCACCGCGTATTACCAGCGCGTTTTTGCCCACTTCGAAACCCTGGGCCGCACCCCCGCCCGCTGGAACCATGCGGCGGCCTTCTGCACCCTGGGCTGGTGCCTGCTGCGCGGCCTGTGGCGTCCGGCCGGGCTGTACGGGGCCACCGCCCTGGCGATCGCCGCCCTCTGGCGGCTGGAGGCGCTGCGCTCCCTGCCCCTGCAGGCGCAGGCCAGCCTGGGGCTGCTGGCGGCCATCGGGCTGTGCTGCGTGCCGGGCTTTCTGGGCAACGGCTGGTATTACCGCCTGGTACACCGGCACACCATCGCGGCGCTGGAGCAATCGCCCACCCTGGCCCAGGCCACCGCCGTGCTGCAGCGCCAGGCCGGCAACCGGCGCCAGTGGGCGCTGGCGGCCATCGGCCAGATCGCCCTGTGGGTGCTGCTGGCAACCCTGGTCGCGATGCCGACCGCTCCGTCCACCGCCCCCGCACAGGCCCAGGTCGGGCCGCCGCAGTTGCACTTTCCCACCCGCGGTGCCGAAGCGACAGAGTCTGCCGCCCAGCCTTCTTCTTCGAGCACCGACACACTGCAGGCGTCCCCTACGGCCCCGCCCGATCCTGCCGCCCCCACGGCCATCGCTGCGGTAACCCCGCCCCCCTCGACGCCGATGGAACCGGTGGAACCTGCACCCCCTGCCGAGGAAGATGCACCCATCGCGCCGGTGCCGGTGCCTGCCGCGCCCGCACCGGCAGCCGTCCCTGCAACGCCCGCTTCAACGCCCCCTCCCGCGCCGCGCCCTTCAACCGCAGCCACCGCCACGGCACGCATCGCCCCCCCGGCCAGCAAGGCCAGCACCCCGGGGCGGTTTTTCGTCAGCATCGGCACCTATGCGGAGCTGACCAATGCCGCTGCCGCAGAAAAGCGCGTGCGCCAGGCCGGCCTGCCCGTGGTCAGCTTCAGCAGCACCACCAACAAGGGCACTTTGACGCGCCTGCGGGCCGGGCCGTTCAACACCCGCGCCGAGGCCGAACGGGCACAGCGCCTGCTCCAGGCCCAGCGCCTGCCAGCCAAGGTGCTGGAGCTGCGTCCGTAAGAACGTGTTTACGATCTCGACGCGAAGGGGTGCAGGATGCGGATCGGGATGGGCTGCAAGGCGCAAACCGCAGCGATAGCTGGCGCTATCGCGAGGATTTGCAACGCCGCAGAGCGCCCGAGACCGCGACTGCACACCCGCGTGGAGATCGTAAACACGTTCTAAAGAAAGCTCACGGCTGCTGCCCTTGGTTACCCTGCCGGACGGCTATCGGGCTGCTATGGTTGCAAGATCCACGTTTTCACCCAGGAGATTTCCCCATGCGCCTGCCCCTGACCCTGCTGGCCCTGACCGGCACCCTGGCCGCCTGCACGCTGCCGCAATCGTCCTCCACGCCCCAGCGCCCCGAACAGCGCTGCAACGCGCAGGCCGCGCAGTGGGCCGTGGGCAAGACCAATACGGAAAACAACGTCGCCCAGGCCCGCGTGCAGGCCGGGGCGTACATGGTGCGCGTGCTGAACGTCGGCGCCCCGACCACGCGCGAGTTCAATGCCGAGCGGCTGAACCTGGAGGTCGATGCCACCGGGCGCATCGTCAGCGCCACCTGCGGTTGAATTTGATAGCTTGTTCCACTGGATATACAACGATTTCAAGGTCAATAAATCCTGAAATCGTTATATGAACAGTGGAAACAGCTACTCTTTTGGCAGAAACAAGGCTTGCAGATCGCTGAGGAAGTCGAACCCGCGTTCGGTCGGCTGCACCTGGTTGCCATGGCGCTCCAGCAGTCCCAGGCTTTGCGCCTGTTCCAGCGCCGGGCCGATGCGGTTGACCGACAGGCCGGTGCTGGCCGTGAAATCCAGCAGGCTGAAGCCGCCGCGCAGGCGCAGGGCGTTGAGCATGTATTCAAACGGCAGATTCTTGCGGCGCACGTCCTCGTCGCTGGCCAGCGGCCGGCCTGCCAGGGCAGCATCCATGTAGCGCTGCGGGTCGCGCAGGCGCACCTGGCGCGTGATGCGCTGGGCAAAGCTGATCTTGCTGTGCGCCCCGGCGCCAATGCCCAGGTAATCGCCAAACTGCCAGTAGTTGCTGTTGTGTACGCACTCGTGGCGCGGCCGGGCGTAGGCCGAAACCTCGTAGCGCCGCAGGCCCTGCGCAGCCGTGGCGGCGGTGATGGCGTCCAGCATCTCGTAGGCGGTATCGTCCTCGGGCAGCTGCCGGGGCGGGTGCTTGGCGAAGTAGGTGTTCGGCTCGATGCTCAGGTGGTAGACCGACAGGTGCGGCGGCGCAAACGACAGCGCCGTATCCACATCACGCTGCAGGTCGGCCAGGGTCTGCCCGGGCAGGGCGTACATCAGGTCCAGGTTGAAAGTCTCGAACGCCTGGGCCGCCTCGGCCACCGCCGCGCGGGCCTGCGCAGCGCTGTGCACACGCCCCAGCGCCTGCAAAAAGCGGTCGTCGAAGCTTTGCACGCCGATGGACAGGCGCGTCACGCCCGCCCGGGCGAAGGCAGCGAAGCGCTCCACCTCGAAGGTGCCGGGGTTGGCCTCCAGCGTGATTTCGCAGCCCGCTTCCAGCGGCAGGCGGGCACGCAGGCCGCTGATGAGCTGGGCGATGGCCTCGGGGCGGAACAGGCTGGGCGTGCCGCCGCCGATGAAGATGCTGTAGACCGGGCGACCCCAGACCATGCCCAGGCTGGCCTCCAGGTCGGCCATGAGGGCGTCGATATAGCGCTGCTCGGGCAGTGCGTGCCCCGCGTCCAGCCCGTGCGAGTTGAAGTCGCAGTACGGGCATTTTTTCAAACACCAGGGCAGGTGCACGTACAGGGCCAGGGGCGGCAGGGCGCTCAGTTGCAGCGTTCCGGCCCGCATGTAGTGCTGGATGTCCCGGGGCGCCTGGCCCAGGGCGGCGTGGCTGGCAATGTCGACCGTGCGCGTCATCGGCCCGTCCCCCTCAGGCCAGCCAGGTGGTGCGCAGCAGTTCCATCATCTGGCGGCTGCTGCGGCCACGGTGGCTGAACTGGTTTTTCTGTTCGGGCGGCATCTGGGCAAAGGTCAGCCCCAGCGCAGGCAGCAGCAGGACGGGATCGAAACCGAAACCGCCGCTGCCCCGGCGTTCGGGAGCGATCTCCACCGCCACGCGGCCCACGGCGATCAGCGGCTCGGGATCACCCGGATGGCGCACGCCCACCAGGGTGCTGACCATCGCGCCTTTGCGGTTGGCGTGGGGGGCCAGCTGTTCCAGCACGGCCTGCACGTTGTTGGCGTCGTTTTTCTCGTAGCCGAACCGGGTGCAGTAATACGCCGTGTCCACCCCCGGCAGGCCGCCAAAGGCATCCAGGCACAGGCCAGCATCGTCGGCAATGGCGGGCAAGCCGGTTTTCTCGGCGGCAAAACGGGCCTTGGAGAGGGCGTTTTCGACAAAAGTGCAATGCGGCTCGGGCGCCTCGCCGCTGAACAGATCACCCTGGCAGACCAGTTCCACGTCCAGGGGGGCAAAAATGGCCTGCAGCTCGTCGAGCTTGCCCCGGTTGTTGGAAGCCAAAACTATTTTCATAAGAAATCGGACATTGACGCTTGATGGCCAAGCGCATCAAGCTATTTATTTTGAAAAAAAGCAGGCCTGGAGTGTGCGCCAAAGCACAAATCCCCAAGGGAAGGTCTGCATAACGCAAGCCGCCAGGGGCCTGCCTACACTTTCTTCTGCACTGCCGAACGGCGGATGGCGGCATTGATCTCCGCAATGCTGCGTTCGATCTCGGCCTCGTCGAGGCTGACGTCGAAGCCTTCCAGGTCTTGCAGGGACTGGATGGTCGAGGCAAAGGCCTCATCGCTGTCCTGGGTGTCGATGGCCATCGGCTCGGCCTCGTCCTGCTCCCACTGCACGGCCAGCGCGGTGACGTTGTCGCTTTTGCTGCCCGCCACCTGCAAGGCGGCATCGACCAGCGCAGGCACGGCGTTCTGCACCGGGGAATGGCTCAGGCGCTGCAGCAGCACATGCTCCTGCAACACGTCCCACAGCCCGTCGGAGCACAGCAACAGCCGGTCGTCCTGCTGCAGGGTGTGCGGCCCGGCCAGATCGACGACCGGCGCCGTCTCGGCCCCCAGGCAGGTGTAGAGCACGTTGCGGTTGAGAATCTTGTGCGCCAGCTTCAGGGCGCTGGCACGGTCCATCTCGGCATACGAGTGGTCACGCGTGCGGGCCTGCAAGACCCCCGAACGCACCCAGTACAGGCGCGAATCGCCGCAGTGGATCCAGCTGACCTGCCCTTCCTGGATCACCGCCGCCACCAGCGTCGTGCGCGGCGCATCGCTCATGCGCTTGTGGCGGCCATAGGCCTGGATGCGCTCGTGCGCCAGCATCAGGCCCTGGCGCAGGAAACCACGCACATCGGCCAGCCGGGGCGTGGCCTGGCGCTGGAACTCGGCCGCCATGGTCTGCAGGGCCAGTTGCGCCGCGATCTCGCCTTCGGCATGGCCGCCCATGCCGTCGGCCAGGACGAACAGCGCCGCCTCGCGGGTATAGCAATACCCCATGCGGTCTTCATTGGTGGCACGGCCGCCACGGCGGCTGAGTTGAAAAACGGAAAACTTCATGGTGCTTTCTGTTGCTGCAGCGCCGATGAATGCAAGGACAACCCGCCCGGCCCCTGGCCCATGAAGGCCCCCAGTTGCAGGCGCACCCGCTCGGCCATGGTCAGCGGGGTATAGCGGCGCTCGGCATCGTGGGTCAGGGCCTTGTGCAACGCGAACACCGATTGCGGGCGACTGAGCGCCTCCAGTTCCATGGCCCACTGCACCAGCTCCAGCAGGTTGTCCGAGTAGCTGCCGCGCAGCCGCGCCAGTACCGTGGGCAGGGAATCTTGCCCCTGGCGCTTGGGCACATCCGGCGGTGCCTGACCGGTCATGCACACGTAAATGCACGCACCGATGGCGTAAATGTCCGTCCACGGCCCCATGGTGCCGCCGCCCTTGCGGTACATCTCGGGGGCGGCAAAGCCGGGGGTATACATGGGACGCACGAAGTTGCCTTGCTGATTGAGCACTTCGCGGGCCGCGCCGAAGTCGATCATCACGGCCCGGTCGTCGTCGGTGATGAAGATGTTCGCCGGCTTGATGTCCAGGTGCAGCATCTTGTGCTGGTGCACGATGCGCAGACCGCGCAGCACCTCGTCGAACAACGAACGGATGGTCGATTCGCGCAGCACCTTGGGCTGCTTGCGCCCCCGGGCCAGCAGGACGTACTCCTGCAGGGAAGCCCCCTGCAGGTAGTTCATCACCATGTACACCGTCTCGTTCTCGCGGAAGAAATTGAGCACGCTGACCACCGACGGGTGGGAGATCTGCGTCAGCGCCCGGCCTTCCTCGAAAAAGCTTTTCAATCCCAGACGGTACAGGGACAGCTTCTCGGGCGCCACCTGGGGCACCTTCTGCCCGGCATCCCGCGTGACCAGGGCCGCCGGCAGGTATTCCTTGATCGCCACTTCCTGCCCCTGCTCGTCGCGGGCCTGGTACACCACGCCAAAGCCCCCGGCTGCCAACCGCCGGACGATGCGATAGTCCCCAATCACGGTATCAGGAGGCAGTGCGGCAGGTTTGGGTTTAGTCGTCATTTTTGCGCCGGGACACCCCGCAGGCAGCACAGAAACCGGATAATCCCCGGCATTGCAAGCAACCCGAGACAAGGTAATGCCAGTTTACAGCATGACCGGATACGCCAGCGCCCAGCTGGCACCGGACTCTCCGGATGCACAACCCGGTGCATCCGCTTTTCGCCTGGGGCTGGAAATCCGTGCCGTCAATAGCCGCTTTTTGGATCTGACCTTTCGCCTGCCCGAGGAACTGCGGGCGCAGGAACCCGTCCTGCGCACCCTGCTGACTGCCCAGCTCAAGCGCGGCAAGGTCGAGGTGCGGGCGGCCATCGAACAAGACGCCAACGCCAGCCTGCCCCAACCCAGCGCAGCCCTGCTGCAGCGCCTGGGCATGGTGCAGGAGCAGGTGCAGGCATGGCTGCCAGACGCCAAGGCCCTGACCGTGGCCGACGCCCTGCGCCTGGCCGGCAGCAACACCACCGTGCACACCGACTGGGCCAGCATCGTGCCGCCGCTGGCCGAAGAAACCATTGCCGCCCTGCTGGACGCCCGCGCCCGCGAAGGCAAGCGCCTGGCGCGGATGCTGCTTGACCGCATCGCGCAACTGCGCAGCCTGGCCGCCCAGGCCACGCCGCTGGTGCCGCAACTGGTCGAGCAGCAGCGCCAGCGTTTTCTGGAGCGCTGGCAGGAAGCCCTGGGCCTGGCCGAAGGGCAAATCCCGCCCGAGGCAGCCCAGGACCGCGCCCTGACGGAGGCCACGGCCTTCGCCATCCGCATCGACGTAGCCGAGGAAATCACCCGCCTGGACGCCCACCTCGAAGAGATCGAGCGCCTGCTGAAAAAAGGCGGCGAAATCGGCAAGCGCCTGGACTTCCTCATCCAGGAACTGCACCGCGAGGCCAACACCCTGGGTTCCAAGTCCGCCACGCTGGAGCTGACCCGCATCAGCGTGGACATGAAGGTGCTGATCGAGCAGATGCGCGAACAGGTGCAGAACATCGAATAGGCTGCGCCAACGCACCGCAGCAAAACCCACAGGGCGCCACAGGCGCCCTTTTTCAAGGACAATCGCCGCTTTGCACCTCTTGTGTATGCAACAACTGCCTGGAAACCTGTTTGTCGTTGCCGCCCCGAGCGGGGCCGGCAAATCCAGCCTGGTCAAGGCCCTGCGTTCCTTTGACGCACGGGTCTACCCCTCGGTCTCCCACACCACGCGCCCCCCGCGCGGCCAGGAAAAGCATGGCCGCGAGTATTTCTTCGCCTCCGAAGCCGAATTCGACGCCATGGTCGCCGCCGATGCCTTCATCGAATGGGCCAACGTCCACGGCAAGCGCTACGGCACCTCGAAAAAAGGTATCCAGGATCGCCTGGCCAACGGTGACGACGTGCTGCTGGAAATCGACTACCAGGGGGCGCTGCAGGTGCGCACCGCCTTTCCCCAGGCCGTGCTGATCTTCATCCTGCCGCCCAGTTGGGAAGAGCTGCGCTCGCGCCTGGAAAACCGGGGCGAGGATGCGCCCGAGGTGATCGAACTGCGCATGAAAAACGCCGCCACCGAGATGGCCCAGGTCAAGGAATTCGACTTCGTTATAATCAATGAGTTATTCGAAACTGCGCTGTTTGACCTGAAAGCCATCATCCACGCACAGCGTCTGAAGTACGTCAGCCAGCGCCGCCTGCGTTCGGATGTCTTTGCTTCGCTGAACCTCGCCCTCTAATCCTTATTTGCCGGAGTACCCTGCCAATGGCACGCATTACCGTGGAAGACTGCCTGGAGCAGATCCCCAACCGTTTCCAACTCGTCCTGGCCGCCACTTACCGCGCCCGGATGCTCAGCCAGGGCCACACCCCCAAGGTGGAATGCCAGAACAAGCCGGCCGTCACCGCCCTGCGCGAAATCGCCGAGGGCAAGGTGGGCGTTGAAATGCTGAAAAAGGTTCCAGGATAGGTTCAAACCTGCGTACCGGCCCCCTGCATTACCGCAGAGAATAAGAGCACCGCAATCGCGGTGCTTTTTTTCACCTTTGCGCAGGCTTGTTTTCTCACGCTACATTTGGCCTATGAACGCGGCTGTCACCACATCGTCCTTTCCTTCCATTCCCATCCCCAAGGATCTCCCCGAGCCCGAACGTCTGCGGGCCGCTGCCGAGGTGTCGGCCCAGCATTTCGAGCACCTGTCCGGCTTTCTCGGCTACCTGGACAGTGCCAGCGTCGGCATGGTGCGCCGTGCCTGGCAGTTTGCCGACAAGGCCCACCGCAACCAGTGGCGCAGCAGCGGCGACCCATACATCACCCACCCGATTGCCGTGGCCGGCATCTGCGCCAACTGGAAGCTGGACGCCCAGGCGCTGTCCGCCGCCCTGCTGCACGATGCGATGGAGGACTGCGGCATCACCAAGGACGATTTGCGCGAGCAGTTCGACGAGACGGTGGCCGAGCTGGTCGATGGCCTGACCAAGCTGGACAAGCTGCACTTCAACACCCGCGAGGAGAGCCAGGCCGAGTCCTTCCGCAAGATGCTGCTGGCCATGGCCAAGGATGTGCGCGTCATCCTCATCAAGCTGGCCGACCGCACGCACAACATGCGCACCATGAGCGACATGCCGCGCAGCAAGTGGGGCCGCATTTCGTCGGAAACGCTGGAAATCTTCGCCCCCATCGCCCACCGCCTCGGGCTGAACCAGTCCTACCGCGAATTGCAGGACCTGTCCTTCCGCCACCTGCACCCCTGGCGCTATGCCACGCTGGAAAAGGCGATCGGCAAATCGCGCTCGCGCCGGCGCGACCTGGTGCAGCGCGTGCACAACGAAGTGCAGGCCATGTTCGAGCGCCTGGGCCTGACGGCCCGCCTGGCCGGGCGCGAGAACACCCTGTTCGCCCTGTACCAGAAGATGCAGCGCCAGCACCAGAGCTTTGCCCAGGTGACGGATATTTACGGCTTTCGCATCATCCTGCCCACGACCACCGACTGCTACACCGCCCTGGGGGTGCTGCACCAGCTCTACAAGCCGGTGCCGGGGCGTTTCAAGGACCACATCGCCATCGCCAAGAACAACGGCTACCAGTCGCTGCACACCACGCTGGTGGGGCCGTCGGGGGTGAACATCGAGTTCCAGCTGCGCACCGAGTCGATGCACATCGTCGCCGAGGCCGGGGTGGCCGCGCACTGGCTCTACAAGTCCGAGGGCCAGCAGGAGGCGCTGAACACCAAGTGGCTGCAATCGCTGCTGGACATCCAGAACGAGACGCGCGATGCCAGCGAGTTCTGGGACAACGTGAAGGTCGACCTGTTTCCCGATTCGATCTACGTTTTCACGCCCAAGAGCAAGGTGTTCTCCATGCCGCACGGGGCCACGGCGATCGACTTTGCCTACGCCATCCACAGCAACGTCGGCCACCATGCCACCGGGGCCGTCATCAACGGCGAGGCGGCCAGCCTGCGCACGGCGCTGAAAAGCGGCGACGTGGTGGAGATCACCCTCGACGAGAACGCCGAACCCAACCCGATGTGGCTGAACTTTGCCAAGACCGGGCGGGCCCGCTCGAAGATCCGCAACCATCTCAAGACCGTGGCGCAGACCGAATCGGCCGCCCTGGGCGAGCAGCTCCTGGCCCAGGCCCTGCGCGAGGAAGGGATTGCCGAGCTGCCCGCCGACGAGGATGCGCAGGAAGCGCTGTGGCAAGCGGTGCTCAAGCCCGGCCAGACCCAGACCGAGCTGCTGTCGGACATCGGCCTGGGCCGCCAGGTGGCCACCCTGGTGGCGCAGCAGATCACCTCCTACCTGCTGCACCAGGGCCAGCGCCCCGATGCCCTGCTGCTGACCCAGCAGCGCTTCACGCAGGACACCCGGCCGCACAGCAGCGTCATCCTGGACAACCAGAACCGCGCCGCCACCCATTACGCCCCGTGCTGCACCCCGGTGCCGGGGGATGCCGTCACCGGCTACCTGGGCCACGGCGACGGCCTGCACGTGCACCGCAGCGACTGTGCCGAAGCGCAGCGCCTGCTGGAGCGCCAGCCCGAGCGCCAGATTGCCGTCGAGTGGGGCGAGGACGCCAGCAGCGGGCACCTGTACAACGCCAACATCACCCTGGCCGTGCAGAACGGCCGGGGCGTGCTGGCCCGCATCACGCAGGTGCTGGCCGATACCGACGTGGATATCCGCCGCGTGGACATCGAGGACGAGTCGGCCATGCAGACCACCGTGCTGCGCTTTACCGTCGCCGTACACGATGCGCTGCAACTGGAGACGGCGCTGCGGGCGCTGCGCCGCAATACCGTGGTGCTGAGTTGCAGCCGGGTGCTGGCCCCGTGATTTAAAAATATAGCTTTTACCGCCCATGAATAAAGGGATTCAATGTTAAAAACCATTGAATCCCTTTGTTCATCAGCGGAACAAGCTCACTTTTTACTGGATTGCGGGTACTCCACCGCCAAGACTTCCAAAGTGCGCACCCCGGCGGGCGTGGGCAGCGGCACCTCGTCGCCCACCCGCGCCCTGAGCAGGGCACGCGCCACCGGGGCCACCCAACTGACCTGGCCCTGGCTGGTTTGCGCCTCGTCGATGCCCAGGATGGTGATGGTGCGCTGCACGTCCTCATCGTCCACATAGGTCACCGTGGCGCCAAAGAACACCTGGTCGCTGCCCGCGTGAACGCCTGGATCGACCACCTCGGCCATTTCCAGGCGCTTGGTCAGGAACCGGATGCGCCGGTCGATTTCCCGCAGGCGGCGCTTGCCGTACAGGTAGTCGCCGTTTTCCGAACGGTCACCGTTGCTGGCGGCCCAGTGCACGGTTTCCACCACCTTGGGGCGCTCCTCGTCGATCAGGGCCAGCAGCTCGGCTTTCAGCACGGCGTAGCCTTGCGGGGTCATGTAGTTCTTGCTGCCGGAGGGGATTTTCGGCAGGCTGGGCAGGTCGTCATCGTCGTCGTCCAGTTGCCCGTCGGGTTCTTTGGTGAAGGCTTTGCTCATGGCGGCGATCTTCACACAAGCGCACGGCTGCGCCAACGGGCAGGCCTGCCCTGCGGGCGGGCTTTTGCCTCAAATTGGTGCAGCATCGCCCGGCGGTGCACCGCGATGGCTCATCGGCGTCCACCCCCGGAGGGATGGCCCGCCCTGGCATGAAGATGGCACGCTTGTTGCTTAAACCCGGGGGTTCCTCCACCCCTTAGCAACGAGAGCACATCCATGTCACTGAAAACCCACTCCCTCCTCCAAGAGCACGACGCCCGCTGGGTCGATCTGCGCTTTACCGACACGCTGGGCAAGGAGCACCACGTCACCTTCCCCGCCGAGGCCATGCAGGAAGATGCCTTCGAAGACGGCAAGATGTTCGACGGCTCGTCCATCCACGGCTGGAAGGGCATTGAAGCCTCGGACATGGTGCTGCTGCCCGACGACCAGACCGCCGTGCTCGACCCCTTCGCCGAAGAACCCACCGTCATCGTGCGGGCCGACGTGCTGGAGCCGTCCACCATGCAGGGCTACGCCCGCGACCCGCGCTCCATCGCCCGACGGGCCGAGCTGTACCTGCGCTCCACCGGCATTGCCGATACCGCCTACTTCGGGCCGGAGCCGGAATTCTTCATCTTCGACTCGGTGCAATGGCAGTCGCAGATGGACAGCGCCAGCTTCCAGATCCACTCCGCCGAAGGCGCCTGGGCGAACAACCAGGACATGGACGGCCACAACCTAGGCCACCGCCCGCGCGTCAAGGGCGGCTACTTCCCGGTGCCGCCCGTCGATTCGCTGCACGGCGTGCGCACGGCCATGTGCAATGCCATGCAGGCCATGGGGCTGAAGATCGAGGTGCACCACCACGAGGTGGCGAATGCCGGGCAGTGCGAGATCGGCGTGGCCTTCAACACCCTGGTGAGCAAGGCCGACGAGGTGCAGATCCTCAAATACTGCATCCACAACACCGCCCATGCCCACGGCAAGACCGCCACCTTCATGCCCAAGCCGCTGGTCGGCGACAACGGTTCGGGAATGCACGTCCACCAGTCGCTGTTCAAGGACGGCAAGAACCTGTTCTTCGGCGACGGCTACGCCAACCTGTCCGAGCTGGCGCTGTACTACATCGGCGGCATCATCCACCACGCCCATGCGCTCAACGCCATCACCAACCCCGGCACGAACAGCTACAAGCGGCTGGTGCCCGGTTACGAAGCGCCGGTGATGCTGGCGTATTCGGCCAGCAACCGCTCGGCCTCCATCCGCATCCCCTACACCTCCAGCCCCAAGG
Organism: uncultured Comamonas sp.; assembly: GCA_902175065.1. Lineage (GTDB taxonomy): Bacteria > Pseudomonadota > Gammaproteobacteria > Burkholderiales > Burkholderiaceae_C > Comamonas. Next base: position 17,816 of record CABIIJ010000050.1, read on the forward strand.
CGCAGCGCATCGAATGCCGCTTCCCCGATCCGCTGGCCAACCCCTACCTGGCGTTCTCGGCCCTGCTGATGGCCGGGCTGGACGGCATCCGCAACCGCATCCACCCGGGCGATGCGATGAGCAAGAACCTCTACCACCTGCCCCCGGAAGAAGCGGCCAACGTCCCGCGCGTGGCGCACAGCCTGGCGCAGGCGCTGGACGCTCTCAAGGCAGATAATCGCTTCCTGCTGGAAGGCGGTGTCTTCACCGAAGACATGCTCCAGGCATATATCGATTGCAAGATGGACGAGGTCACCCGCCTGCGCCAGGCCGTACACCCGGTCGAATTCGACCTGTACTACAGCCTGTAAGGGCCGACGGCGGCGGCACTCGTCATACCCACAAGACAGAGAAGGCGTGAACGACACCGCTGCTGCCCCCCCCACCGCCCCCGGCCACATCCCGGGGCCGACGCCGCTGCTGGAGCACCTGGCCACGGCCGTGCTGCTGCTGGATGCGCAATTGCGCATCCAGTACGCCAACCACGCCGCCGAGCAATTGCTGGCCACCGGCCTGCCGCGCCTGCGCCACCAGGCGTTCACCGCCTTTCTGGACGACGCGGACGGCAGCGCCGCCGCCAGCCTGGACCTGGCGCTGCACGCCCAGCAGCCCTACACCCAGCGCGAAGCGCGGCTGCTCGGCACGGGGGAGCTGCAGCTGGCCGTGGCCGACTACACCGTCACCCCCCTGCCTGCCGCGCCGGGCGCGGCCCCCGGCAGCGCGGGCGGCAGCCAGCTGCTGGTCGAACTGCACCCGCTGGACCGGCAGATCCACAGCAACCGCGAAGACAGCCTGTTCACCGCCAACCAGGCCACCCGCGCCCTGGTGCGCGGCATGGCACACGAAATCAAGAATCCGCTGGGCGGCATCCGTGGCGCGGCGCAGTTGCTGGAACGCCAGCTGGACAGCGCCCCGCTGCGCGAATACACCGAAGTCATCATCCACGAGGCCGACCGCCTGCGTGCCCTGGCCGACCGGATGCTGGACGCCCGCCAGCCCCCGGCCTTTGCGCGGGTGAACATCCACCAGATCCTGGAGCGCGTGCGCCTGATCCTGCAGGCCGAGGCGGGCGATGCCGTGCAGCTGGTGCGCGACTACGACCCCAGCCTGCCCGAGGTCTGGGCCGATGCCGACCAGCTGATCCAGGTCTTTCTCAACATCATGGGCAATGCCGTGCAATGCCTGATGGAAATGCCCCCGGGACAGCCCGCCGACAGCCCGCCGCCGCGCGTCCTCATCCGCTCGCGCGTGCTGCGCCGCTTCACCATCGGCACGCGCTGCCACGCCCTGTTGTGCCAGGTGGAGATCGAGGACAACGGCCCCGGCATCGGTGCCGAGCTGCGCGAGACGGTGTTCTACCCCATGGTCACCGGGCGCTCCCAGGGCACCGGCCTGGGGCTGCCGATCGCCCAGGCCATCATGCAGCAGCATGGCGGCCTGATCGAATGCGAGAGCCAGCCGGGGCAGACCATCTTCAAGGTCCTGGTGCCCTTCCCTCCCACGAACGATGCCGCTGCGGCAGGAGCCTTCCATGTCCACCCCTGACCTCGTCTGGATCATCGACGACGACAAATCCATCCGCTGGGTGCTGGACAAGGCGCTGACCCAGGCGGGCCTGAGCACCTGTTTGTTCGACAGCGCCGAAGCCGTCCAGAGCAAGCTGGCCAAGGCCCCGCCCAGCGTCATCCTGACCGACATCCGGATGCCCGGCATGGACGGCCTGGGCCTGCTGGCCCAGGTGCGCCAGACCTGCCCGCAGGTGCCGGTGATCATCATGACGGCGCATTCCGACCTGGACAGCGCCATCCAGTCCTACCAGGGCGGGGCTTTCGAGTACCTGCCCAAGCCTTTCGACGTGGACGAGGCCGTGGCCCTGGTGCGCCGCGCCCTGGCGCACGCCCGCGAGGCCCGCCAGAACCAGGCCACCGCGGCCACTGCCCCGGCGAACGCCCAGGCCGACGGGCTGATCGGCGAGGCGCCCGCCATGCAGGAAGTGTTCCGCACCATCGGCCGGCTGTCGCAATCGCACATCACCGTGCTCATCAACGGTGCATCGGGCACCGGCAAGGAGCTGGTCGCCCAGGCGCTGCACCGCCACAGCCCGCGCCGCACGGCCCCCTTCATTGCACTGAACATGGCGGCCATCCCCCGCGACCTGATCGAGTCCGAACTGTTCGGCCACGAGCGCGGCGCCTTCACCGGCGCCACCGCCCAGCGCCAGGGGCGTTTCGAGCAGGCCCAGGGCGGCACGCTGTTCCTGGACGAGATCGGCGACATGCCGCTGGAGGCGCAGACGCGCCTGCTGCGCGTACTGTCGGAGGGCAGCTTTCACCGCGTGGGCGGGCACACCGGCATCCGCGCCGACGTGCGCATCATCGCCGCCACCCACCAGAACCTGGAGGCGCTGGTGCGCCAGGGGCGTTTTCGGGAAGATCTGTTCTACCGCCTGAACGTCATCCGCATCCAGCTGCCGACTCTGAGCGAGCGGCGCGAGGACATTCCCCGCCTGGCCGCGTTCTTCCTGCAGCAAAGCGCCCGGGAACTGGGCATGGCCCCGCGCATCCTTTCCCCCCAGGCGCAGCAGCACCTGGCGCAGTGGGACTGGCCGGGCAATGTGCGCCAGCTGGAAAACGTCTGCCGCTGGATCACCGTCATGGCCGCCAGCCAGGAGGTGCAGATCGGCGACCTGCCCCACGAGGTGCAGCAAGCGCCCAGGGCGGCTGTCGACGGTGCGCCGGTGGACGCCAGCGCCACGGCCTGGGAACAGGCCCTGGGCCAGTGGGCGGGCAGCGCCCTGCGCCAGGGCCAGGGCGACCTGCTGCAACAGGCGCTGCCCGCCTTCGAGCGCATCATGATCACCACCGCCCTGCGCCATACCGGCGGGGGCCGCCGGGACGCCGCCCAACTGCTGGGCTGGGGGCGCAACACGCTCACGCGCAAGATCAAGGAGCTGGGGCTGGAAGCCTCTGCCGCCAGCGACGAGGAAGACGCATGAACGTGCTGCTGCAAGCAGCAGCAAACCGGGGCCAAAAACGGGCACGCACCCGCCATCGCGCACGATAACGGAACGAACCAGCGGCGCTCCTGCCCAGAGAAATAATAAAAACAGGAGCTGCCAGCGCTTATTTCATAAGCGCAAAAGGCCAAAAAAGATAAAAATTTTTATTTCTGGCATGGCTTGTGCTTAACCCCAGGGTATTCATTCACCCAAGCACAGGAGCGCACCATGCGGATCGTGACCGCCATCATCAAACCCTTCAAGCTCGACGAGGTGCGCCAGGCGCTCTCGGACATGGGCATCCGGGGCATCACCGTCACCGAAGTCAAGGGCTTTGGCCGCCAGAAAGGCCACACCGAGCTGTACCGGGGGGCCGAGTACGTCGTCGACTTCCTGCCCAAGGTCAAGGTCGAGGCTGCCGTCGATGCCACCCAGGTCGAGCACGTCATCGAGGCCATCGAAAACGCCGCCCGCACCGGAAAGATCGGCGACGGCAAGATTTTCGTCACCGTACTGGAGCAGGCCGTGCGCATCCGCACCGGCGAAACCGGCCGCGAAGCCCTCTAGTTCGCACCGACACCCCGACGACAAGCACCCTTTAGCCACCCTTTTCTGCAAGAGACTGACATGAAAAAATCACTCCCTGCCATCGCACCGGGCCTGCTCCTGGGTTTATCGACTGCTGCGACAGGTGCCTTCGCCCAGGAAGCCGCCGCTCCGGCCCTGGAGGCAGCCGCCGGCATCAACGCCGGAGATACCGCGTGGATGCTGACCTCCACCATGCTGGTGATCCTGATGGTCATCCCCGGCCTGGCGCTGTTCTACGGCGGGCTGGTGCGCGGCAAGAACATGCTGTCCGTGCTGGCGCAGGTATTCACCATCTTTGCGCTGATCACCGTGCTGTGGGCCATCTACGGCTTTTCGCTGACCTTCGGCGGCGCTGGGCTGTTCTACGGCGGCTTCGACAAGCTGTTCCTGGCGGGCATCACGCCGGACACGCTCTCGGCCACGCTGGGCACCATTCCCGAGTATGTGTTCGTGGCCTTCCAGTCCACCTTCGCCGCCATCACCGTGGCGCTGATCGTCGGCGCGTTTGCCGAACGCATGAAGTTCTCCGCCGTGATGATCTTCTCGGTGTTGTGGTTCACCCTGAGCTACATCCCCATGGCGCACATGGTCTGGGGCGGCGGCCTGCTGGCCGAGGACGGGGCGCTGGATTTTGCCGGCGGCACCGTCGTCCACATCAACGCCGCCGTGGCCGGGCTGGTGGGCGCCTACATGGCAGGCAAACGCATCGGCTTCGGCAAGGAAGCGCTGCCGCCGCACAGCCTGACGCTGACCATGGTGGGCGCATCGCTGCTGTGGGTGGGCTGGTTCGGCTTCAACGCCGGTTCGGCCGGTGCGGCCAACGGCATTGCGGGGCTGGCCTTCATCAACACCATCCTGGCGACCGGCGCAGCCACCGTGGCCTGGCTGGTGGCGGAAGGGCTGCACAAGGGCAAGGCCTCCATGCTGGGTGCGGCCTCGGGCGCAGTGGCGGGCCTGGTCACCATCACCCCGGCGGCAGGCTTTGTCGGGCCGATGGGTTCCATCGTCATGGGGCTGATCGCCGGGCCGCTGTGCCTGTGGGGCGTCTCGGGCCTGAAACGCCTGCTGAAGGCCGACGACGTGTGCGACGTTTTCGGCATCCACGGCGTGGGCGGCATCCTCGGGGCCATCCTGACCGGCGTGTTCTGCGCCGCCAGCCTGGGCGGGGTGGAGCCGGAGGGCTTCCACATGGCCGCGCAAGTGTGGGTGCAGTTCAAGAGCGTGATCGTCACCATCGTCTGGTGCGCCGTGGCTTCCTTCCTGTGCTTCAAGGCTGCCGACCTGCTGGTGGGGCTGCGCGTCTCGGAAGAAGACGAGCGCCGCGGCCTGGACATCGCCGTGCACGGCGAACGGGCCTATGTGCATTGATACCTGACGCCCGATAACGGTGCAGCCCTGCGCCCATGCCCGATATCGGGCATGGGCGCTCTTTTTTGGTGCATGGCACGGGGCACGGCGGCACCGCAGCGCACGCCATGCGTGCCGCCACAGGGGAGCGTGGGCGCTTCTTCAACTTGGCACGGTGTTTGCTAACTACGGGGAGAACCCTTTTCCCTTCGTACCAACAAAGTGGCCCTGCTATGACCGAGACGACCCAGACGGTTTTACCGACCCCCGAAGAAATCCACAGCGCCCACGCCCAGGGCCTGTACGCCAATGCCGAGCACGATGCCTGCGGCGTCGGCTTCGTCGCCCACCTGAAGGGCGTCGCCTCCCACGCCATCGTGGCGCAGGGGCTGCAGATTCTGGAGAACCTCGACCACCGGGGCGCGGTCGGTGCCGACCCGCTGATGGGCGACGGCGCAGGGCTGCTGATCCAGATCCCCGATGCCTTCTACCGCGCCGAAATGGCCCGCCAGGGCGTGCAGCTGCCGCCGCTGGGCGAATACGGCGTGGGCATGGTCTTCCTGCCCAAGGAAGCGGCCTCGCGCCAGGCCTGCGTGCGTGAGCTGGAACGCGCCATTGCCGCCGAAGGCCAGGTACTGCTGGGCTGGCGCAACGTGCCGGTGAACACCGACCTGCCCATGTCCCCGGCCGTGCGTTCGTGCGAGCCGATCATGCGCCAGGTGTTCATTGGCCGGGGCGGCGACGTGCTGGTGCCCGATGCGCTGGAGCGCAAGCTCTACGTCATCCGCAAGACGGCCTCGGCCCGCATCACCGGCCTGCAACTGACGCACAGCGCCGAATACTACGTGCCCAGCATGTCCTGCCGCACGGTGATCTACAAGGGCCTGCTGCTGGCCGGGCAGGTCGGCCAGTACTACCTGGATTTGCAGGATGAGCGCGTGGTGTCCGCGCTGGCGCTGGTACACCAGCGGTTTTCCACCAACACCTTCCCCTCCTGGCCGCTGGCCCACCCCTACCGGCTGGTGGCGCACAACGGCGAGATCAACACCGTCAAGGGCAACTTCAACTGGATGCGGGCGCGTGAGGGCGTGATGCGCTCACCCGTGCTGGGCGAGGATCTGGCCAAGCTCTACCCCATCACCATGGAAGGGCAGTCCGACACCGCCACCTTCGACAACACGCTGGAGCTGCTGGTCATGGCCGGCTACCCGCTGGCCCAGGCGGTGATGATGATGATCCCCGAAGCCTGGGAGCAGCACGCGCTGATGGACGCGCAGCAACGCGCCTTCTACGAATACCACGCGGCCATGCTCGAACCCTGGGACGGCCCGGCGGCCATGGTGTTCACCGATGGCCGCCAGATCGGTGCCACGCTGGACCGCAACGGCCTGCGCCCGGCCCGCTTCATCGTCACCGACGACGATCTGGTGGTGCTGGCCTCCGAAGCTGGCGTGCTGCCGATTGCCGAGGAGCGCATCGTGCGCAAATGGCGTTTGCAGCCGGGGCGCATGTTCCTGATCGACCTGGAGCAGGGCCGCATCGTCGAGGACGAGGAACTCAAGCGCCAGTACGCCTACGCCCGCCCCTACCGGCAGTGGATCGACAACGTGCGCGTGCGCCTGGACGGCATTCCGGCCCAGAGCGTTGCCGCCGGCCCGGCACCGGCGGCGCTGCCCGCCCTGCAGCAGGCCTTTGGCTACAGCCAGGAAGACCTGCAACTGCTGCTCACGCCCATGGCTTTGAGCGGCGAGGAAGGCATCGGCTCCATGGGCAACGACGCGCCGCTGGCCGTGCTCTCGCAGCGCAGCAAGCCGCTGACGCACTACTTCCGCCAGTTGTTCGCGCAGGTGACGAACCCGCCCATCGACCCCATCCGCGAGGCGGTGGTGATGTCGCTGGTGTCTTTCATCGGCCCGCGCCCCAACCTGCTGGACATCAACGCCGTGAACCCGCCGCTGCGCCTGGAGGTCAGCCAGCCGGTGCTGGACTTCGATGCCATGGCGCGGCTGCGCCAGATCGAGCAGCACACCGGCGGCAAGCTGCGCAGTTGCGAAATCGACATCACCTACCCCGCGCCCTGGGGCGCCGACGGCATCGAGGCGCGGCTGGCCTCGCTGTGCTCGCTGGCGGTGCAGACCATCCAGACGGGCAGCAACATCCTGATCCTGACCGACCGGGGCGTGCGCGATGACCGCATCGCCATTCCGGCGTTGCTGGCGCTCTCGGCCATCCACCACCACCTGGTGCGCGAAGGGCTGCGCACCGCCGCCGGGCTGGTGGTGGAAACCGGCAGCGCCCGCGAGGTGCACCACTTCGCCGTGCTGGCCGGGTATGGGGCCGAGGCCGTCCACCCCTGGCTGGCGCTGGAAACCCTGGCGCACATGGCCCCCGGCCTGGGCACCACGCCGCAAAAGGCGCAGGCGAACTTCATCAAGGCGGTGGGCAAGGGGCTGTCCAAGATCATGTCCAAGATGGGCATCAGCACCTACATGTCCTACTGCGGGGCGCAAATTTTCGAGGCCGTGGGCCTGAACGCCACGCTGGTGGACAAATACTTCCACGGCACGGCCAGCCAGATCGGCGGCATCGGCATCTTCGACGTGGCCGAAGAATCCCTGCGCCAGCACCGCGCCGCCTATGCCCGCCAGTCCACGCTGCAACCGCTCATGGATGCGGGCGGCGAGTACGCCTGGCGGGCCAGCGGCGAAGAACACATGTGGACGCCGGACGCCATCGCCAAGCTCCAGCACAGCACCCGCGCCAACCGCTACGACAGCTTCGAGGAATACGCCCGCATCATCAACGACCAGAGCGAGCGCCAGATGACGCTGCGCGGCCTGTTCGAGTTCAAGATCGACCCGGCTCGGGCCGTGCCGCTGGAGGAAGTGGAACCTGCAGCGGAAATCGTCAAGCGCTTTGCCACCGGGGCGATGAGCCTGGGTTCCATCTCCACCGAGGCGCACGTCAATCTGGCCATCGCCATGAACCGCATCGGCGGCAAAAGCAACACCGGCGAGGGCGGCGAAGACCCGGCCCGCTACCGCCAGGAGCTGCGCGGCATCTCCATCACCAAGGGCACGCGCCTGTCGCAGGTGCTGGGCGGCGATGTGGTCGAGGCCGACTCCGCCGCCGATTACGCCCTGCAGGAAGGCGACAGCCTGCGCTCCAGAATCAAGCAGGTGGCCTCCGGCCGCTTTGGCGTGACCACGGGCTATCTGGTGTCTGCCGACCAGATCCAGATCAAGATGGCGCAAGGGGCCAAGCCCGGCGAAGGCGGCCAGCTGCCGGGCGGCAAGGTGTCCGACTACATCGGGCGGCTGCGCCACTCGGTGCCGGGCGTGGGGCTGATCTCGCCACCGCCGCACCACGACATTTATTCCATCGAGGATCTGGCCCAGCTCATCCACGACCTGAAGAACGTCAATTCCCAGGCGGACGTGTCGGTCAAGCTGGTGTCCGAAGTGGGCGTGGGCACGATTGCCGCCGGGGTGGCCAAGGCCAAGGCCGACCACATCGTGATTGCCGGGCACGACGGCGGCACGGGCGCATCGCCCTGGTCGTCCATCAAGCACGCGGGCACGCCGTGGGAGCTGGGGCTGGCCGAAACCCAGCAGACCCTGGTGCTGAACCGCCTGCGCGGCCGCGTGCGCGTGCAGGCCGACGGCCAGCTCAAAACCGGGCGTGACGTGGTGATTGCCGCCCTGCTGGGCGCGGACGAGTTCGGCTTTGCCACCGCACCGCTGGTGGTGTCCGGCTGCATCATGATGCGCAAGTGCCACCTGAACACCTGCCCGGTGGGCGTGGCCACGCAGGACCCGGTGCTGCGCCAGCGCTTCTCCGGCAAACCGGAAGACGTGGTGAACTTCTTCTTCTTCATTGCCGAGGAAGCCCGCCGCCTGATGGCACAACTGGGCGTGCGCCGCTTCGACGACCTGATTGGCCGCGCCGACCTGCTCGATACCCGCAAAGGCGTTGCGCACTGGAAGGCCCGGGGCCTGGACTTCAGCCGCGTGCTGGCCCTGGCCCCCGCACCGGCCGACGTGCCGCGCCGCCATGTGGACGTGCAGGCGCACGGGCTGGAAAACGCCCTCGACCAGCAGCTCATCGCCCAGGCGCAGGTGGCTTTGGCCCACGGCCAGCCGCAGCAACTGCGCGTGCAGGCCCGCAACGTACACCGTTCGGTCGGCGCGATGCTGTCCGGCGAACTCATCCGCCGCCACCCGGACGGCCTGCCCGACGGCTGCTTGCAGGTGCAGTTCGAGGGCACAGGCGGGCAAAGCTTTGGGGCCTTCCTGGCCCGTGGCATCACCTTCGATTTAACGGGGCAGGCCAACGACTACACCGGCAAGGGCCTCTCGGGTGGCCGCCTGGTGGTGCATCCGCACGCTGACTTCAAGGGCAACGCGGCACAGAACATCATCGTCGGCAACACGGTGCTGTACGGCGCCACCTCGGGCGAAGCCTTCTTTGCCGGGGTGGCGGGCGAGCGCTTTGCCGTGCGCCTGTCCGGCGCCAGCGCAGTGGTGGAAGGCACGGGCGACCACGGCTGCGAATACATGACCGGCGGCACCGTGCTGGTGCTGGGTGCCACCGGGCGCAACTTTGCTGCCGGCATGTCCGGCGGCGTGGCCTACGTGTACGACGCCGACGGCAGCTTTGCCGGGCGCTGCAACCCGGCGCAGGTGGCGCTGGATGCGGTGCTGCCCGCAGCGCAGCAAATCGCCGCAGGCATCCCCCTGCACCAGGGCGAGGCGGACGAGGCCCTGGTGCTGCGCCTGCTGCAACAGCACCAGACGCTCACCGGCTCGGCCCAGGCGGCCGCGCTGCTGGCGCAATGGCCTGCCGTGCGCGAGCGCTTCGTCAAGGTGTTCCCGCACGAATACCGCCGCGCCCTGACCGCACAGCAAGCGCCCGCTGCGGCTGTGCAGGAAGCGGCCCTGGCCTGAACCGAACAAGGAAAGACATCATGGGAAAAATCACAGGTTTTTTGGAATTCGCCCGCATCGAGGAAAGCAGTGAGCGCGTGGAACTGCGCCTGCGCCACCACCGGGAGTTCGTGCAGCACCTCAGCCCCGCGCAGGCGCAGCAGCAAGCTTCGCGCTGCATGGACTGCGGCACGCCCTTCTGCCACAACGGCTGCCCGGTGAACAACGTGATTCCGGATTTCAACGATCTGGTCTACCGGGACGACTGGCAACGCGCCAGCACCGTGCTGCACGCCACCAACAACTTCCCGGAATTCACGGGCCGCATCTGCCCCGCGCCGTGCGAGGCGGCGTGCACGCTGAACATCAACAGCCAGCCGGTGGGCATCAAGAGCATCGAGCACGCCATCATCGACCGCGCGTGGGCCGAAGGTTGGGTGCGGCCCCAGCCCGCCGCCCAGGCCAGCGGCAAGCGCGTGGCCGTCATCGGCTCCGGCCCGGCCGGGCTGGCCGCTGCCCAGCAACTGGCCCGCGCCGGCCATGCCGTCACCGTGTTCGAGAAAAACGAGCGCCCCGGCGGCCTGCTGCGCTACGGCATCCCGGACTTCAAGCTGGAGAAAACGCACATCGACCAGCGCATCGACCAGCTGATCGCCGAAGGCGTGGTGTTCCGCACCAGCACCCTGGTCGGGGCGGTGCAAGAAGCCCCCCAGGGCGTAACCGTGGTCACCCCCGAAGAATTGCACCGCAGCTTCGATGCCCTGCTGCTGGCCGGCGGCGCAGAAACCTCGCGCGACCTGCCCGTGCCCGGGCGCGAGCTGGCCGGCGTGCATTTCGCCATGGAGTACCTGCCGCAGCAAAACCGTGCCAATGCCGGCGTGGCCCTGCCCGCCCCCATCAGTGCCCAAGGCAAGCACGTCATCGTCATCGGCGGCGGCGATACCGGCTCCGATTGCGTCGGCACCGCCAACCGCCAGGGCGCGGCCGGCGTGGTGCAGTTCGAGCTGCTGCCCATGCCCCCGCAGCAGGAGGACAAGGCACTGACGTGGCCCTATTGGCCGGTCAAGCTGCGCACCTCGTCCAGCCACCAGGAAGGTTGCGAGCGCGAATTTGCCATTGCCACCAAAGCCTTCGTCGGCGAACAGGGCCGGGTCACGGGCCTGACCACCGTGCGCGTGCAGATGCAGGACGGGCGGCTGACCGAGGTCGAAGGCACCGAACAGCATTGGCCTGCCGACCTGGTGCTGCTGGCCATGGGCTTTACCGGCCCCAGGCCCGAGCTTCTGGCGCAGCTGGGCGTGGCCACCGACGCCCGTGGCAACGCCCAGGCCAGCACCGATGCCGCCCATGGCTACGCCACCAGCGTGCCGCGCGTGTTTGCCGCCGGGGACATGCGCCGGGGCCAGTCGCTCATCGTCTGGGCCATCCGCGAAGGACGGCAGGCGGCCCGCGCCGTGGATATGTTCCTGATGGGCAGCAGCCAGTTGCCGCGTTGATGCTACGGCGTGCATTATTCAAATTGAATAGCTTCTTCCGTTTGTTATTACTTGAATTCAATATGTTTCATATCTGAAAACAAGTATTCATCAGCGGAACAAGCTACTGTTTCATTGTTCCAAGACCTTTTCAGCCCCAGGGAACCCCATGATCCGCATCAACCCCCACTACCAGAAGCTGCAGGCCAACTACCTGTTTGCCGACATCGCCCGGCGCGTCGGCGCCTTCCAGCAGCAGCACCCGGACAGGCACCTGATCCGCCTGGGCATCGGCGACGTGACCCAGCCGCTGCCGCCCGCCTGCATCGCCGCGCTGCACCACGCCACGGACGAGATGGCCAATGCCGCCAGCTTTCGCGGCTACGGCCCGGAGCAGGGCTACGACTTCCTGCGCGAGGCCATCGCCGCCAACGACTTCCGCGCCCGGGGGGCGCAGGTGGATGCCGATGAAGTCTTCGTCAGCGACGGGGCCAAGTCCGACACCGGCAACATCCAGGAAATTTTTGCCCAGGATGTGCGCGTGGCCATCCCCGACCCGGTGTACCCGGTGTACGTGGACACCAACGTCATGGCCGGGCGCACGGCGGCCGCCGTCGATGGCCGCTACCCCGGCTTCGTCTACCTGGACAGCACCGCCGCCAACGGCTACGTGCCCGCGCTGCCGACGCAACCGGTCGACCTGATCTACCTGTGCTTCCCCAACAACCCGACGGGCGCCACCGCCACCCGCGCCCAACTGGCCGCCTGGGTGGATTACGCCCGCCAGAACCGGGCGCTGATCCTGTTCGATGCGGCGTACGAAGCCTTCATCCGCGACCCCGAGCTGCCGCACTCCATCTACGAAATCCCCGGTGCCCGCGAAGTGGCCATCGAGTTCCGCAGCTACTCCAAGACGGCGGGCTTCACCGGCCTGCGCTGCGCCTACACCGTGGTGCCCAAGGAGTGCATGGCCTGGGACGAGAACGGCCAGCGCGTGCCCCTGCATCCGCTGTGGATGCGGCGGCACACGACCAAGTTCAACGGCGTCTCCTACCCCGTGCAACGCGCCGCCGAGGCCGTTTACAGCGCCGAGGGCCAGCAGCAGGTGCAGGCGCTGATCGACGATTACCTGGCCAACGCCCGCACCATTCGCGGCGCTTTCGAGGACATGGGCTTTGCCTGCACCGGGGGCGAGAACGCGCCCTACGTCTGGATCGATGCGCAGCGCGATGCCTGGGAGTTTTTCGACCTGCTGCTGCACCGCGCCGGAGTGGTCTGCACGCCGGGCGTGGGCTTTGGCCGCTGCGGCCAGCAGCACGTGCGCATCAGCGCCTTCAACAGTGCGGAAAACGTCGCCAACGCCTTGCAGCGCATCCGCGAGGCGCTTCAATAAGGAAAGCCATCCACATGCCCATTGCCAACGACTTGCGCCAGCGCCTGTACCCGCAACTGCCAGCGATTGCCGAACACTTCGGCACGCCGTTTCACCTCTACGACGAGACGGGTATCCGCGCCACCGTGGCCGGCCTGCACGCCGCCTTTGCCGGGGTGGCCGGGTTCAAGGAGTATTACGCCGTCAAGGCGCTGCCCAACCCGCGCATCCTGGCGCTGCTGCGCGAACTGGGCTGCGGCTTCGATTGCAGCTCCATCGCCGAACTGGTGCTGGCCCGCGAGGCCGGCGCACGCGGCGAGGAGATCATGTTCACCTCCAACAACACCTCGCCCGAGGAATTTGCCGTGGCCGCACAGGACGGCGGCTGCATCCTGAACCTGGACGACCTGAACCTGGTCGCCAAGGTGCCGCAGATGCCCGAGCTGGTGTGCCTGCGCTACAACCCCGGGGCCGAGCGCAGCGGCAACAGCATCATCGGCAACCCGCTGGAGGCCAAGTACGGCGTGCCGCACGCGCAGCTGCTCGACGCTTTCCGCGCCGCCCGGGCGCGGGGCGCACGGCGCTTTGGCCTGCACACCATGCTGGCCTCGAACGAACGCGACCACCGCTACATGGTGCAGACGGTGGAAATGCTGCTGTCGGTGGCCGCCTGGGTGCAGGCGGAGCTGGGCATCCGCCTGGAGTTCATCAACATGGGCGGCGGCCTGGGCATCCCCTACCGGCCCGACGACGAAGCATTCGACGTGGCCACCCTGGGCCAGCAGGCGCAGGCGCTGCTGGAAGATTTCCGCACCCGCCACGGCCACGCGCCCGCGCTGCACATGGAAAGCGGGCGCTACGTCACCGGCCCGCACGGCGTGCTGGTGACCCGCGCCATCAACCGCAAGGACAGCTACCGCACCTACATCGGCGTGGACGCCTGCATGTCCGCCCTGATGCGTCCCGGCATGTACGGCGCCTACCACCACATCGACGTGGTCGGCAAGACCGCCAGCGCCGCCGATGCGCCGGTGGACGTCGTCGGCTCCCTGTGCGAGAACAACGACAAATTCGCCGTGCAGCGCCCCCTGCCGCCGGTGGACGACGGCGACCTGCTGGTCATCCACGACACCGGGGCGCACGGCCACGCCATGGGCTTCAATTACAACGGCAAGCTGCGCCCGCAGGAGCTGCTGCTGCGCGAGGACGGCAGCGTCACCCGCATCCGCCGCGCCGAGACGCTGCAGGACTACTTCGCCACGCTGGACTTCGCCGCGCGGGAGTGGCGGCCATGAGCCAGCCGCGCCTGCACCCCCGCCAGAACGCCATTGCCGCCGTGCTGGGCGTCACGCCGCCATTTGCCAGCGCCGCCGCGCTGGCGGCAGAAGCGCAGCGGCGGCAGGTCTTCATCGAAGACACGCTGCAGGCCAGCGGCCTGACCACCCTGGTGCTGGGCATCAGCGGCGGGGTCGATTCGCTGGTCGCCGGGCGGCTGGCGCAACTGGCCGTCCAGGCGCTGCGCACACGCACCAGGGACGGGCGCTACCGGTTCATCGCCGCCCGCCTGCCCTACGCCACCCAGCACGACGAGGCGGATGCCCGCGCCGCCCTGGCCTTCATCCGCGCCGACGAGGAATACACCATCGCCATCGACGGAGCCGTGCAGGCACTGGCCGCGCAACTGCCCAAACTGCAAGCCCTGCCCGCCCAGCGGCGCGACTTCGTGCAGGGCAACATCAAGGCCCGCACCCGCATGGTGGCGCAATACGCCCTGGCCAACGCCACGGGCGGGCTGGTCATCGGCACCGACCACGCCGCCGAGGCGGTGATGGGTTTTTTCACCAAATTCGGCGACGGTGCGTGCGACCTGGCCCCGCTGTCCGGCCTGGTCAAAGGCCAGGTGCGGGCCATCGCCGCCCACCTGGATGCGCCGGATGCGCTGGTACACAAGACCCCCACCGCCGACCTGGAAGACCTCGCCCCGGGCCGCCCGGACGAAGCCGCCTACGGCGTCAGCTACGCACAGATCGACGCCTTCCTGCACGGCCAGCCAGTCGATGCCCAGGCCTTCCAGCGCATCGTTGCCGCCTACGAAGCCAGCGGGCACAAACGCGCCCAACCCCTCACGCCATGACCACGACAACGACGAACACAACGGCTTCCCGCCGCCCGCCCCTGCCCTTCACCAAAATGCACGGCCTGGGCAACGATTTCATGGTGCTGGACGCCACGCGCCAGCCCATCGCCCTGTCGCCCGAGGACATCCGTGCCCTGGCCGACCGGCACTTCGGCGTCGGTTTCGACCAGTTGCTGGTGGTCACGCCGGGGCCGAGCGCCGATGTCGATTTCGGCTACCGCATCTTCAATGCCGACGGTTCCGAGGTCGAACAATGCGGCAACGGCGCCCGCTGCTTTGCCCGCTTCGTCCACGACCAGGGGCTGACAGAGCAGCGCCGCATCCGCGTGCAGACCTGCGCCGGAACCATCGTGCTGCACGTCACCGAGACGGGCGAGGTGCAGGTGGACATGGGCATCCCGCGCTTTCTGCCCCAGGAAATCCCCTTCACCGCCCCGGCCCCCGCGCTGCGCTATCCCGTGGCCGTGGGGGATGAAACCGTGGAACTGGCGGTGGTGAACATGGGCAACCCGCACGCCGTGCTGCGCGTGGCGGATGTGGACAGCGCCCCCGTCGCCACGCTGGGGCCGCTGCTGGAGTCGCACCCTCGCTTTCCGGCCCGGGTGAACGTCGGCTTCATGCAGGTGCTGGCCCCCGACCGCATCCGCCTGCGCGTCTACGAGCGCGGCACCGGCGAAACCCTGGCCTGCGGCACCGGCGCCTGCGCCGCCGTGGTCGCCGGGCAGCGCCTGGGCTGGCTGGGCCGGCAGGTCACGGTGCTGCTGCCCGGCGGGCAGTTGCAGATTGACTGGCAGGGCGAAGGCCACCACGTCCACATGCAAGGCCCGGCCACGCGGGTGTATGAAGGGCTGTGGCACTGGCCCGAAGCAGCGCCCGCAGCGTAGAAAACCAGGCACAAAGCAAAAAGCCCTGAAGTGAAAACACTTCAGGGCTTTGCATATGGTGCGGCTGGCAGGAATCGAACCCACGACCCCTTGGTTCGTAGCCAAGTACTCTATCCAGCTGAGCTACAGCCGCAAAACTATTCACTGGCGGAGAGGGAGGGACGGATGCCAACCCAATCAAGAAGGTTTGTTAAAACAACAACTTATCTCCGTTGAAGCGTTTATTGTATGCCAAAAATTGGTAGAACTTTTGGTAGAACACCAAAAAACCCTACTTTTTTGAAATTTGACAGAACAGCCAAAAAGTGAACCTGTCAAAAAGCCCAAAGTCTTCTATAAGATATAAGACACTAGACTTCATCTAGGGTCGTTCATTTTTTGCTATCAAAAAATGAATGAGCAGGCAAACGAAGTGCGCAAGTGTCTTCCCCCCTCTTCCACCACGAAAAGGCGACCGTGCCCTAGCACAGCCGGACAGTGCGAACGCACCCCAAGCGGTAGCGTTTTTTGCTTAACTATTGATATTTAAAAACAATTCTTAATGTTCTCAATACTTCCAAAATATAAAAAATCAGATTTGATTTTTTGCTTGATTATTTATTTTAAAAAGAAATTCTTAATGTTTTCAATGGATAGAAAGAAAGAAAAATCAGATTTGATTTTTTCTTGATTTTTTCTTGATTGATGGAAACACTAATGTTTATGATGGTTAAGGTAAAAATAGTATCGCTCTTTACGTAAGTAAAGTGCTGTTGTGTGATGAAAAAAGGGAAGCTTTTTGAATGGGCTGTCCGGCTGTTTTGTATTCATTTTGACTTTCAATATAACTTTACGCATAGATGTAGCGCACTATTTAAAATGAAATTTCATTGAATATTTATTTGATGTTTCATTGAGATAGTCAAAGATATTTACTTTGAAATTTACTTTGATGTTTCATTGCAATAGTCAAAGCAATTTACCTTGAAATTTACATTGCAATTTCATTTCAATAATCAAAGCAATTTACTTTGATGTTTCTTTTGACATATCTGTGATTAGTTTATAAGTTATTTCAAAAAATTTTCTATTAGAAAATTTTCTGTATCAACTCTGCGAGTTGAAGACCTCCCAAGTGGAGGTCTGGGGGGGTTACTTCCACTTTTGCAAGAGTGAAAGTAACTCCCCCCTAAATAGCCGAAAACCTTCTTTATTTCTTTTGTGTTCTGCTTTCTTCCAACGTAAAAGTAACACTTTTAAGAATGCTTGTTTTTACGCTCCGCTATGGGTGCTTACGCACTGTCCGGCGTGCTAATGCATACCGCCTTTTCCGTTCTGGAAGACAAACAAAAAAGAACCTAATTAGGTTCTTTCTTCAATACAATTAATATGGTTAGTTATTTTTCGTTGAACTCTGATAAATGCTGTTCATATCTTCCTTTTTTCATTGCTCTTTTTAGATAGAAAGACAATGTATAGTGACCTCTTTTTGCGTAAAAACCAATTTTTTTATTCTCATCATTTTCTATATAACTAACTTCATAAAAACTATGTGTCCAATGTTCGCTTTCCGGGTGAAAATTTGAAGAGTAAAAATAAGCCGTTTTGTAATCAAAACTTAATTTCTTATCTTTGAAAATTTCTTCTAAAACTTTCATTGCATCAGTTTTTCTTTTAATTATTTGTCTTTCTGTTTTATTCATATTATTTTCCTTTTTTATTTTAGCAATGCTTTATTACATCACCTCACTTCACGATAGCAAAATTATTTATTTTGTCAATTTTAAAAATTACATTCAAAAAAAATCGGCTGGGGAAATTTATTTTCATAAATACTTATTAGAATATTTTTATATATCAATACTTTGTATGTGTATTTACTCACGTATATTAAGCTAATGCTGTAGTATTTATCTATCTTTGTATTCTGTATTCCTGTATTTGCCTTTAACCTCGACGCTTACGCTTGGAGATTAAAGGCAAAGTCTCCCTTACCGCAGTTAAAAAACTTTGGTGGGACTTTACCTTTTTCTGTCTTCTATGTTTGTAATTTCTTACGCCCGTATGACTGAAAGGCATTGATAACTTAATGAAGCGTATCAACTCACAAATTCTTGGACTTCATTCCAAACTAGCCGGGTTTTGCTTTAGTCTTCCGTTGTTGCTTTGCTAGTCTCTCATTCTTGCAACTTAATTAAACTTATACCGAACCGTGATTTCAGACGCTTAAATATAAGATTGGCATTTATTTTTACCTAGAACAATGCTTAAAAACTTTTTGGACAAAAAAAACACGTCATCAAATTTGATAACGTGCTCTATATATTCTTGACTTTTAAAAACTGTTCTGTTAATCTTTATTTAACAGTAAGTTTCGATATTCGCATTATCAAACTTTCTTATAAAGACAGTTTTCGGCTGTCTTTATTTCTTTATATTAGCAAAATTTAATTGCCTGTCAAGTTTTAAAAACTGAATGTGATATGTTTTTTTGTCAACTCATAGATACTTTTAAAAGTCTCTTGTGTTGTTTCTTCTAGATACTCAATTGTAAATTCATTAGAATAAATATTAGAATTTACGTTATCAAATTCGTGCCCCAAAATTTGACAACGTGCTTCAACATCAACACCGAACCTTTTCATTTCATTGTTTACGAACTTGCGCAGACTATGAAAAACCAACTTTTGACGGGTAACACCTGCGGCTTTTAAATGCCTCGGAAACTTCTTTCCAGCTGCATTTCCTGAGCCTTTACCATCCTTAGCCTCATACTTAAAAATCTTATCTTCTTTGCTATCAATAAACGGCTTAATAAAGTGATAGAAAGTCTTATAAATTGGGACTTCTCGCTGTCCTGCTAGTGTCTTACTATCACGAATGTGAATGTAATGAGTTCCGTTTTCCGATACTTTAAATTGGCTCTTTTCTAGGCTTGTAACTTCACCAATTCGCATACCTGTAAACAATGCGATGAACAAAGTATAAAAATAATCTTTATCTTTATCTTTTGCAACTTTCATAAAGTCGCTATTAAAGATTGCCTCTATTTCTTCACGTTCAAAGATGCCATAACCTTCTTTAAGCCTTTGCTTCTTTGTCATCAATGCTTTGTTAGCACAAGGGTTTTCATTGAAGTAATGTTTTTGCTGGATAGCAAACTTAAACAATGCGTGCAGATTGATAAGTTTGTTATCTATGGTTCTTGTTGCATTGCCTTTGTCTGCAAGCCAACTTTGATAGCGTAAAACATCGCTTTCTGTAATGTCTGCAATGTGTTGTTTACGAATGAATTGGGCAAACTCTTTTGCCACGTTTCCATAGGCTAAGGCGGTGGCAGGCTTTAGCTGTTTTTTCAATTTGAAGTATTGCTCTACCAGTTCCGCCACCTTGATACCCTTGTGAGCCGTTTTAGGGGGTGTTTCTGGCGTTTGTGTGGCTGGTTGGGGTGTTGGTAGCCCCTGTAACCCTTTGAGCGTGTTTAGGGCTTCTATGGCTCTTTGGTGGTCTTCTGGGGTTCCGTCCGTTTTGAGGTAGCCATTTTTGAGGTCTATCTCATAGGTTCGGATGTTGGACAAATCGAAATCTTGCAGGCGTGGCTTGTTCATTGCTAGATTTTCTAGCAATTGATTACAAGTATTCGTGAGTTGGTAAGCGATTTGATGAGCTTTAAGCCTCACCTCGTGCCCTGCTCCGGTGCCCAAAGGAAAGAACAGGTATTTTTTGCCTAGGTGTTCCTGAAGCGCAGTAGGAACAAAGAACCGCACGTAGTGGCGTTGGCGCTTAGAAAATAGAAAAGGCTTCAAGATTGATAGACCAATTGGTATACCTTCTTGAAGCCGTTTCTGCAATAAATCCTTGAAAATCAAAGACTTACAGCGATTGGCGGAGAGGGAGGGATTCGAACCCTCGGTGAGGTTGCCCCCACGCCTGATTTCGAGTCAGGTACATTCGACCACTCTGCCACCTCTCCGCATCGTGGAATCCGCAATTATAGCTTTGTTTTTTGCGGTTCCCCGGAAAAATTTTATGCAGCCAGACGCTCCAGGCCGCCCATGTAGGGGCGCAAGGCTTCGGGGATGGTAACGCTGCCGTCCATCTGCTGGTAGTTTTCCAGCACCGCCACCAGGCAGCGGCCCACGGCCAGGCCGGAGCCGTTCAGGGTGTGCACCAGTTCGTTCTTGCCCTTGGCGTTCTTGAAACGCGCCTGCAGGCGACGGGCCTGGAAGTCCTCGCAGTTGGAGATGGAGCTGATTTCGCGGTATTTGCCCTGGCCGGGCAGCCAGACTTCCAGGTCGTAGGTCTTGGCCGCGCCAAAGCCCATGTCGCCGGTGCACAGGCTCATCACGCGGTAGGGCAGGCCGAGTTTCTGCAGGATGGCCTCGGCGTGGCCGGTCATGGCTTCCAGCGCTTCGTAGCTTTTTTCGGGATGGACGATCTGCACCATTTCCACCTTGTCGAACTGGTGCTGGCGGATCATGCCGCGCGTGTCGCGCCCGTAACTACCTGCTTCGGATCGGAAGCACGGCGTGTGTGCGGTCAGGCGGATGGGCAGTTCGGCCTCCTGCACCACCACGTCGCGCACGAAGTTGGTCAGCGGCACTTCGCTGGTGGGGATGAGGTAGAGGGCGGTGTGGTCGGGCACCGGCTCGCCGTCCTGCCCGCCTTTCTTGGCGGCGAACAGGTCTTCCTCGAACTTGGGCAACTGGCCCGTGCCCTTGAGGGAATCGGCGTTGACGGCGTAGGGCACGTAGCACTCGGTGTAGCCGTGTTCCCGGGTCTGCACGTCCAGCATGAATTGCGCCAGGGCGCGGTGCAGGCGGGCGATGCCGCCCTGCATGACGGTAAAGCGGGCACCGGAGAGCTTGACGCCCATGTCGAAGTCCAGCCCCAGCGGCGTGCCGACGTCCACATGATCCCTGGCCTCGAAGTCGAAGCTGCGCGGCGTGCCCCAGCGGCGCACTTCGACGTTGTCGTCCTCGCCCGCGCCCACGGGCACGCTGGCGTGCGGCAGGTTGGGCACGGCCAGCAACAGGGTCGCCAGTTCGCTCTGGAGCACTTCCAGGCGCTGGGCGGAGGCATCCAGTTCGTCCTTGAAGGCGGCCACTTCGGCCTTGGCGGCTTCGGCGGCGTCCTTGTCGCCCTTGGCCATGAGCTGGCCGATCTGCTTGGAGCGCTGGTTGCGCTGGGCTTGCAGCTCCTCGGTGCGGGTTTGCAGGGTTTTGCGCTCGGCTTCCAGGGTGCGGAAAGCCTCGACGTTCAGAAAGGACTGGGGATTTTTACGGGCGGCAAGACGCGCGATGACGCTGTCCAGGTCTTTGCGCAGCAGCAGGATGTCTAGCATGGGTGGATTCTTCAAAGCAGGCCGCACGGCGGCAAACCGCCGATTGTGCCGCCAATTGCCCATAGCGTTGCGCGTCCTTGCCGCTACCATCGGCGCCACAGGAGGCACGCCATGTTTTACGTCTTCAACACCAACGGCCCGATGTTCGAGGGCAGCCACGAACGCCTGAGCCAGATTGCCGCCGTGCGCGGCGTGGCGCGGCCAGCGGCGCTGCGCTCGAACACCGCCGACATCCGGCAGCGCCACGAGCAAGGCCAGACCCCCACCGGCAACGCCACCGATGCCGCCCCCCAGCGCCAGGCGGCCCAACTGCGCAGCGCCTACGGCCAGGATGCCCCCAGGGAACGCCGCCGCCTGGAGCTGGTGGCCGACGTGATGACCCGGGGCGCCCTGACCGTCCACCCGCAGATGACGGTGGAGGCGGCCTGGAGCCTGCTCAGCCAGCACCAGGTGGGCCAGGTGCCGGTAATCAACGACAGCGACCGGGTGGTCGGCCTGCTGCTGCGTGCCGACATGGCCCCGCCGTCGCTGGCCCGCAGCCCCGGCCCGGCGATGGCGCAGCGGCGCGTGGCCGAGGTGATGGTGACGCCGGTGCCCGCCGTCTCGGAGGACACGGCCCTGCGCCGCCTGGCCTATGTGCTGATGGATACCGGCCTGCCCGGCCTGCCGGTGACCGATGCGCAGGGGGTGCTGTCCGGCTTCGTCAGCCGCACCGACATCCTGCGGGCCGTGGCGGCCGACCCGCCGCTGGACATGTGGGGATAAAAAAAGAAGCTTGTTCCGCTGATAAACAAAGGACTTCAGAATGTTTTATATCTGAAATCCTTTGTTTATCAGCGGAAACAGCTCTTTATTTCGTTGAACAATCTCTCCATCGTCATTCCCGCGCAGGCGGGAATCCAGTGACGGCGTTCCCTATACCGCCGCCACTTCCATCGCCAGCACCGTTGCTGGACACCCGCCTTCGCGGGTGTGACGATGGAAAGAGCGGGTGTGACGATGACAAAAGCGGGTGTGACGATGGAAGCAGACCTTAATCCGCCCCTTGCTTCCTGGATTTGTGGATAGTCATCCCACCATCCAGCTTCAGGCCTTTGGGCAGGGGGAACTTGATAGTCTCCTCCAGCCCGTCCATCTTGCGCACGCTGGCTGCGCCCAGCGCCCGGATGCGCTCGATCACGCCCTGCACCAGCACTTCGGGGGCGGATGCGCCCGCCGTCAGGCCGACGCGGGCCGCCTGGGCGAACCAGTCCGGCTGCAATTCCTCGGGGCTGTCGACCATGAAGGCGGGCGTGCCCAGGCGCTCGGCCAGCTCGCGCAGGCGGTTGCTGTTGCTGCTGGTGGGGCTGCCGACGACGATGACCACATCCACCTGGGTCGCCAGTTGCTTGACCGCGTCCTGGCGGTTCTGCGTGGCGTAGCAGATGTCCTGCTGCTTGGGTTCGCGGATCTGCGGAAAGCGCCGGCGGATGGCGGCCAGGATGCTGGCGGCATCGTCCACGCTCAGGGTGGTCTGGGTGACGACGGCCAGCTTCTCGCCCTGGCGCGGCTGCACGCGGGCCACGTCGGCCTCGTCCTCGACCAGGTAGATGCCCTCCAGGAGCTGGCCCATGGTGCCCTCCACCTCGGGGTGGCCCTTGTGGCCGATCATGAGGAACTCGTAGCCCTCCCTGGCCAGCTTGGCCACTTCGACGTGCACCTTGGTCACCAGCGGGCAGGTGGCGTCGAAGATGCTGAAGCCGCGCTGCCGGGCTTCCTCCTGCACCTCGCGGCTCACGCCGTGGGCGGAAAACACCAGGGTGGCGCCGGGCGGCACCTCGGCCAGATCCTCGATGAAGATCGCGCCGCGTGCCTTCAGGTCGTTGACCACGTAGGTGTTGTGCACGATTTCATGGCGCACGTAGATGGGTGCGCCGAATTTGAGCAGCGCCCGCTCGACGATCTCGATCGCACGATCGACCCCGGCGCAAAAGCCGCGCGGCTCGGCCAGGAGGATTTCCTTGGGCTCCATCACCTCAGATGATCCCGATGATTTCGACTTCGAACGTCACCGGCTGGCCGGCCAGCGGGTGGTTGAAGTCGAACAGCACCGCCCCGTCGTCACGCACCTGCACCACGGCACCGGCGTAGCTGCCTTCGCCATCGGGGGTGGGGAATTCCACCACTTCGCCCACGGCGTACTGCTCGTCCGGGTCGCCCTGCTCGTCGAGCAGCTTGCGGGCCACCCACTGCACCAGTTCGGGGTTGCGTTCGCTGAACGCGGCACCGGCGGGCAGTGCAAAACTGGCGCGTTCGCCCTCGGCCAGGCCGATGATCTTTTCTTCCAGCACGGGCGCCAGCTCGCCCATGCCCAGGGTCAGCGTGCTAGGCTTGCCGCCAAAGGTGTTCACCACATCGCCGGTGGCGCCGCCCAGGCGGTAATGCAAGGTTAAAAAAGCGCCCGCCTGCACGCGGGCGGGCTGGCCCTGGGGTTGAGATGCGGTATCGGTCATGGGACTCCCTATAAACTGGCCGGTATTGTAAGAAGCCGCGTTTGGCCCTTCACCGCATCCTCATTCCCACCTCCTGATGTCGCTCAAAGACCTGCCATCCGATACACTGCCGCGCGAAAAGCTGCTGGCCCGGGGCGCGGGCGCCCTGGCCGATGCCGAGCTGCTCGCCATCCTGCTGCGCACCGGGCTGGCCGGGTGCGGCGTGCTGCAACTGGCAGACACCATCCTGGCCAGCCAGGGCGGGCTGGCCGGGCTGCTCAACGCCAGTGCGCAGGACCTGGCACACATCAAGGGCCTCGGCCCGGCCAAGCAGGCCGAAATCCTGGCCGTGATGGAACTGGCCCGCCGCGCCACGGCGCAGCAACTGCAGCAGCGCCCGCTGTTCGACAGCCCGCAGGCCGTCAAACACTATCTGCAGCTGCATCTGGCCCACCTGCGCCACGAGGTGTTTGCCGTGCTGTTTCTGGACAGCCAGCACCATCTGATCGCGCTGGAGGAGCTGTTTCGCGGCACGCTCGCGCAGACGTCGGTCTACCCGCGCGAAGTGGCGCTGCGTGCCCTGCACCACCATGCGGCGGCGGTGGTGCTGGCGCACAACCACCCCAGCGGCAGCGTCACGCCCAGCGCGGCGGACATCCAGCTGACGCAGACCCTCCGGTCCGCCCTGGCGCTGATCGACGTGCGCGTGCTCGACCACCTCATCGTGGCGCAGGGCCAGGCGCTGTCCCTGGCCGAACAGGGGCAGTTGTGAAGCAGCACGCCCGCCTGTCCGGCCTGCACAGCCTGAAGGCCGTCGCCAAGGAAATCCAGCAGCGCCACGCCCAGCAGCTCGCACTGCGCCAGGCCCAGGAAGCCGCCGCCCGCCAGGCCGAACGTGAACGCAACCTGTTTGCTCTCACGGTAGGAGCTGTAACCCCTTTACCTGCAAAGAATTTGTACCAGTCTCCCAAGGAATTGGTACCCCCCGAGCCGCTGCAGCTACAGATCGACGAGCAGAACGTGCTGCGCGAAGCCATGAGCGACGAATTCGACATCAGCACCCTGCTGGAAGTGGACGCCGACCTGAGCTACCGCCGCCCCGGCATCGGCCCGGACGTGCTGCGCAAGCTGCGCAGCGGGCAGTGGAGCATCCAGCGCCAGCTCGACCTGCACGGCCTGCGCACCGACGAGGCCCGCGAAGCCCTGGGCCAGTTCATCCGCCTGGCCCACCGCACCGGGCTGCGCTGCGTGCGCATCGTCCACGGCAAGGGCCTGGGTTCGCCGGGCAGGGTGCCGGTGCTCAAGGCCAAGGTGCTGCGCTGGCTGGTGCAAAAACGCGAGGTGCTGGCCTTCGTCCAGGCCCGGCCCGCCGACGGCGGCGCCGGGGCGCTGGTGGTGCTGCTGCAACCGAGCACCCGACTGATGCGGCACTGACAATCCCCCACGCCCACAGGGGTTGCTGTCATAATTGGATACACGCCGCACGCCCTGCGGCATCTTTTTGCCGCCCCATGCCGCGCATCCTTCGCTTTTCGTGCTCCCTGCTGGCCGTGCTGGGCCTGACCTGGCTTCTGGCCGGCTGCAGCCCGCGCCACCAACCCCCTCTCACCCTGGGCACCAACACCTGGATCGGCTACGAACCGCTGTACCTGGCCCGGGAGCTGGGCTATTACGAGGGGGCCGACCTGCGCCTGGTGGAGCTGGCCTCCACCACCCAGACCCTGGACGCGCTGCGCATCGGCACCCTGGACATGGCCGCCATCACCCTGGACGAAGCCCTGCTGCTGGCCCAGGAAGGGCAGCCGATTTCGGTGTTGTGGGTGCTGAACGTCTCTGCCGGTGCCGATGCCCTGATTGCCAAACCCGCCATCACCACCCTGGCGCAACTGCGCGGCAAACGCATCGGCGTGGAACAAACGGCCACCGGCGCCTACATGCTGGATGCCGCCTTGCAGCAGGCCGGCCTGCAAGTGCAGGACATCACCATCGTGCCCCTGCCGCTGGACGAGCATGTCAGCGCCTGGCAGGCCCATGCGGTGGATGCCGTGGTCACTTTCGATCCGGCACGGCAAAGGCTGCTGCACACCGGCGGTCTGGAGCTGTTTACCAGCCAGGACATTCCCGGGCAGATCGTCGACGTGCTGGTGGCCCGCCAAAGCGCCCTCGATTGCTGCCGCCCGCAGATCGCCCGGCTCATCGACGGCCAGCAGCGTGCCTTGCAATATCTGCGCCAGATGCCCGAGCAGGCCTGGCAGCGCATGGCGCCGCGCCAGGGTGTTCCGCCGGAAAACGTGGCCGACGCACTCTCGGGCATCGACCTTCCCGATGTCCGCATGAACCGGCAGCTTCTCACCGACCCGGACGCCGGACTGCCGGCCACCATCCGCCATCTGGTACAGACCATGCAGCAAAACCACCTATTGCAGGGCGCTCCAGACACGACAGCGCTGATCCGTGCCGACTTCGCGGTGGAGGCCACGCCATGACGCCCCCCGGCACGCCCCCGCGCTCCGTGCGGCTGCAGGTGTGGCTGCCCGTGGCCCTGGCCGTGGCGGGCCTGCTGATACTGGGGCTGCTGACCATGCTGGAACGCCGCCATGCCCTGGAAGACCTGCAGCGCTTTACCGACCGCACGGCCTACACCCAGTTGCTCGGCACCCGGCGGTCGCTGGAGACGGCGCTGCGCCGGGGCGACGGCAGCGGCCTGGACGCCATCGTGGCCGAGCTGGGACTGTCTCCCACCATCGACTACGCAGCCCTGCTGGATGAGCACGGCACCGTGCTGGCCGCCACCCGTTTTGCCTGGAAAGGGCAGCCGGCCGCCCACGTGCTGCCCCAGCCCATCATGCCCCCTGCCCTGGACGCCCCGCGCCTGCGGCTGGACAACCCGCTGCTGCGCCTGCATGCGCAGACCCCGGTCGCCATGCCGCTGCGGCCCCACGAGATCCGCGCCAGCCACTACGGCACCCTGGTGCTGGAGTACGACCTGGCGCCCCTGGCAGCGCAATCGCAGCGGCGCATCCTGGAGCAATTGCTGATGTCCATCGCCATCACCGGGGTATCGGCGATTCTGCTGCTGGGCTTTGGCCGCCACTACATCCTGCGACCCATCGCCACGCTGCAAGCGGCCATACGGGCCATCGGCGCAGGCCATTTCAACATTCCCCCGCCCCTGGCCGGCCAGGGAGAGATGTTCGAACTGGGCCAGTCCCTGCAACACATGGCACAGACCCTGCAAGCCAGCAAAACCGCCCTGGCTGCCAGCGAAGCACGCTTTCACCAGCTTGCCGATGCTACGCTGGAGGCGATTTTCTTCCACGCCAACGGCACCATCCTCGACGTCAACACCAACGCCGAAAAGCTGCTTGGGCGCAGCGCCGACGATCTGATCGGCAGCAACATCTTCGAGCTGGTCACCCCCGAGTACCGTCCCATAATCCAGAAACGTGCTGCCGGCGGTATCGAGGGCACCTGGGAAGTGGACTTCCTGGCCAGCGACGGCCAGCCCCCGATCTCCTGCGAAGTCACCGCCCTGCAGCGCGAAATCAATGGCCGCACCGTGCGCACCGTGGTCGCCCGCGACCTGCGCGAGCGCCTGCAGGCCGAAGCACAAATCCGCCAGCTCGCGCACTTCGACGCCCTCACCGGCCTGCCCAACCGCCGCCAGCTCTTCGACCATGTCCGCACCGAACTCCAGGAGGTCGAGCACAACGCCAGGCGCCGTGCAGCCCTGGCGACCTTCAACCTGGACAATTTCAAGGCCATCAACGACTCGCTGGGGATGGCCACGGGAGATGCCACCTTGCGGGCCCTGGCCCAGCGCCTGAGCAGCCAGCAGGCCCCGCACCAATTGCTGGCCCGCATCCACAGCGACACCTTTGCCCTGCTGCTGACCAATTTGAGCGGCACCCTGGAAGAGGCCAGCACCCAGGCAGCCCGCCAGGTCGAGCAACTGCTGGCCCAGATCGCCCAGCCCCTGCCCGTACAGCAGCACACCCTGCACTTGAGCGCCGGTGCCGGGGTGGTGATGATCCCGAACGACAGCAAGGAGCCGCCCGAACTGCTGCGCGAGGCCGAAACGGCCATGCACCTGTCCAAAGCCGCCGGCGACAACCGGGTACGCTTTTTTGCCCATGCCCTGCAGGAAGCGGCCAGCACCCGCCTGGCGCTGCGCACCGACCTGACCGCCGCCCTGCACATCGCCCCGCCCGAAGCGCAGCAACTGCTGCTGCACTACCAGCCCCAGGTCAACGCCCAGGGCCTGCTGCACGGGGTGGAAGCCCTGGTGCGCTGGCTGCACCCCCGGCGCGGGCTGATTCCCCCTGGCGCTTTCATTGCCGAGGCCGAAGCCAGCGGCCTGATCATCCCCCTGGGCCACTGGGTCCTGCAGGAAGCGGCCACGACCCTGCGCCGCTGGCAGAGCGACCCGGCCCACGCTGCCTGGGCGCAGCCGCTGACCATGGCCGTCAACGTCAGCCCCCGGCAGTTCCGGGAGCCGGATTTTGTCGATCGCGTCTGCGCCATCCTGGAGCAACTGGGCCTGAACGCCCTGTCGCTGGAGCTGGAGCTGACCGAAACCGTGGTCGCCGACGATCTGGACGCCACCCTGGAGAAAATGCAGCAGCTGCGCCGCTACGGCGTGCGCTTCGCGCTCGATGACTTCGGCACCGGCTACTCCAGCCTGTCCTATCTCAAGCGCCTGCCCATCGATACGCTGAAAATCGACCGCTCCTTCGTCATGGACATCGACGCACCAACGCCTGCCGTCCTGGGCGGCAAACGCCCGGCAGTGCTGATCGAGGCCATCATCGCCATGGCCCACCAGCTCGACATGCAGGTACTGGCCGAAGGGGTGGAAACCCCGGCGCAGCTGGCGCACCTGAAAGCCTCCGGCTGCGACATCTTCCAGGGTTATTTTTTCAGCAAGCCGCTGCCCGAAGCGCAATTGCAGCCCTGGGCCGCCAACCTGCCGGCCCGCTAATCGCGTTTATCCAGCGCCATCGCCGGCATGGGATGGCCGTACACCTTGGCAATGCGTTCCTTGAGCGGGGGATGGGCATCCAGCCAGTGTGCCAGGCGGCTGCTGTCGGGCACTTCGGCCAAAAGCATGTGCTGCACCAAAGGGTGATGCAATCCGGTGTAGCTGCGCCGGTCGTGGTGCCAATGGCCGCGTTCGCGCTGCGCCTGCTGGCGCTGGTAGAGCACTTTGCGCAGCACTCCGCCGATACCGGCGGGGTTGCGCGTCCATTGCAGCGCCCGGGCATCGGCCAGCCACTCGCGCTGGCGCGAAACGGCTGCCTTGAGCAGCTTGCCGCTGAACCACCCCACCCAGCCCGCCGCCATGATGGCGCTGCCGAACCAGCGCCCCGGCCCGCCGCCTTCCTCGCGCAGGGTGGCGCCAAAGTTGTAGATCAGCTCCAGCCCGTAGACCATGCCCACCAGATGCATGTTCAGGTAGGTATCGCCTTCCTTCAGGTGCGACAGCTCATGCGCCACCAGCCCCTGCAACTCGTCGCGGGTCAGATGATCCAGCGCCCCCCGGGTGACGGCAATGACGGCATCCTCCGGCGACCAGCCCGCTGCAAAGGCATTGATGGCGTCCGTGCGGGCCAGCACCACCACTTGCGGCGGCTGCATGTGGGCGGCCACGCACATTTCCTGCACGGTATTCACCAGTTGCTGCTCGGGCAGGTTGCGTTCGGTCTGCGCCGGGCGGGCACCGACCAGTTGCGCCAGCTTGCGCCCGCCGCCCTGCATGGCGTCATGCTCGACCCACCAGCCGCCGAGGATGAAGAACAGCGTCACCCCCAGGTTGGTAAGCACAAACCCGCGCGGGTAGGGCCAGCCGTGCAGCAGCAGCCACCAGGCCAGCGTCAGCCCCAGGTGGACGACGCCCAGGCACAGCAGCACGCACAGAAAAAAACCCAGCAGCAGGCGGCGCGTGCGCTGGCGGGCCTGGCGCTGGGTGTCCCAGAAACGTTGGGGGCGAGCCATCGGCGAAGATTAAAAACGCACCTGGGGGGCGGCGCGTTCCTGGGCCGACTGGGTCGCCTGCAGCATGTCCAGATGGGCAAAGCCCATCAGCCGGGCGATGACGAGGTCGGGGAACTGGCTGGCCTGATCGTTGTAGACCAGGATTTCATCGTTGTACGCTTGGCGGGCAAAGCCCAGGCGGTTTTCGGTGCTGGTGATCTCCTCGCTCAGGCTTTGCATCTGGGCATCGGCCTTGAGGTCGGGGTAATTCTCGGTCAGCACCATGAGCTGACCCAGGCTGCTGCCCAAAGCGGCCTCGGCCCCGGCCAGGCCGGCCATGGCAGCCGTCTGGCCCGGGTGGCGGCGGGCAGTGGCGGCAGCTTGCGCGGCCTGCCCCCGGGCGCGGGCCACGGCCTCCAGGGTGCTGGCCTCGTGCGCCATATAGCCCCGGGCCACCTCCACCAGATTGGGAATGAGGTCATGGCGGCGCTTGAGCTGCACGTCGATCTGGGCAAAGGCATTGTCCACCCGGTTGCGCAACTGGCGCAGGCGGTTGTGCAGGACGATGGCCCACAGCACCAGCGCCGCCGCCACGCCCACAGCGATCCAGCCAGAAGTTTGCATGTTGTTGGTCTCCCCGGTTGATGGGCTTTGCAGCCCGCAGAATCCCGCAAAATCGGTACGAGAAAGCGAAAGAAAGCCAGTATATGCAAACA
>CABIIJ010000051.1 GCA_902175065.1 uncultured Comamonas sp.
AACATCCCCCCTGCCCAGGGGCAGTGAGAACCCCATGCCACACCATCCCAAGAACGAAGCCGCCGCTGCGGCAGGTTATGACTTTGCCGACATCGTCGGCGGCGCCCTGGACGCCCAGGAGCTGCAAACCGAGCCGGCGCACGAGGTGCAACAGCCGCACAAGCGCGTGCTGCAGCCGCTGGCCGAAGCGCCCAAGCTGCACAAAGTGCTGGCCCAGGCCGGCCTGGGTTCGCGCCTGGAGATGGAGCGCACCATCGCCGCAGGCCGCCTGACGGTGAACAACGAGGTGGCCCACGTCGGCCAGCGCGTGCAGCCCGGCGACATCATCAAGCTCGACGGCAAGCCCGTGCGCATCCGCATCGAACCGCCCAGCGTGCGGGTGCTGGCCTACCACAAGCCCGCCGGCGAAGTCGTCACCCACGACGACCCGCAGAACCGCCCCACGGTGTTCCGCCGCCTGCCGTATCTGGGGCAGGGCAAATGGCAGTCCGTGGGCCGCCTGGACCTGAATACCGAAGGGCTGCTGCTGCTGACCAACTCCGGCGATTTGGCCAACAACCTGATGCACCCGCGCTTCGGCCTGGAGCGCGAATACGCCGTGCGCGTGCTGGGGGCGCTGACGCCCGAGGAAAAACAGCAGCTCCTCGACGGCGTGATGCTGGAGGACGGTCCGGCCGCCTTCGGCAGCATCGACGAGGGCGGCGGGGAGGGCGCCAACGTCTGGTACCGCGTCACCATCAGCGAAGGGCGCAACCGCGAAGTGCGCCGCATTTTTGAAGCCCTGGGCCGCGCCGTCAGTCGCCTCATCCGCATCCGCTACGGTGCCATGCAGTTGCCGCGCGGCCTGCGCCGGGGCGCCTGGATGGAGCTGGACGAGAAAGACATCAAGGCCCTGGCCCTGGCCAGCGGCGCCGATCAGGCGCTGCTGCGCAAAAAGCCCCAGGCCCAGCCCAATGTGCGCCGTCAGTCCGACCGTGCCGGTTCGCGGGCCAAAACCCGGGTGCACGAGGCCGAGGAAGCCCGCCAGCTCCGCGCCCGCCGTGCCAGCAAGCCGCGCCGGATCAGCGGCCCGGAAGTCGCTCCCGACCGCATCGGCCAGGACAGCCTGCTGCGAGCGCGGGTGGCGCAAAAGCGCAAACCCGCAGGCGGCAAGCGCTGATAAAAAAATAGCTTCTTGCGCAGTTTCTACAATGACTTCAGGTATGAATGATGCTGAAAACCTTGTAGAGCCAGCGGAAGAAGCTATTAAAAATACAAAATTCTGACCGCAGCCCCTGCCAGGAATCCCCGGCACGATTAGAATGCCGGGTTTTGTCCAGTCGCGGCAAAAAAGATTTTTTATTTCCAAGGAAAACTTCTCATGGCTCTCGAACGCACCCTCTCCATCATCAAGCCCGATGCCGTTGCCAAGAACGTGATCGGCCAGATCTACGCCCGCTTCGAAGGCGCCGGCCTGAAGATCGCCGCCGCCAAGATGGCCCACCTGTCGCGCGGCGAAGCCGAGCAGTTCTACGCCGTGCATAAAGAGCGCCCCTTCTTCAAGGACCTGGTGGACTTCATGGTCTCCGGCCCCGTCATGATCCAGGTGCTGGAAGGCGAAGGCGCCATCCTGAAAAACCGTGAACTGATGGGCGCCACCGATCCCAAGAAAGCCGAAGCCGGCACCATCCGCGCCGACTTTGCCGACAGCATCGACGCCAACGCCGTACACGGCTCCGACGCAGCGGAAACCGCCGCCGTCGAAATCGCCTTCTTCTTCCCCGGCATGAACGTCTACGCACGTTGATTGCCCATGAACCCCGTGCAGCCCGCGCTGCATGGGGCGCTGCCCGGTGCGGGCAGACCCCTCCATGACCGCCACCAATCTTCTGAATTTTGACCTCCCCGGCCTGATTGCCTATTGCCAGGCGCTGGGAGAAAAACCGTTTCGCGCCACCCAGTTGTTCCGCTGGATTCACCAGCGCGGCGCCACCGATTTCGCCCAGATGACCGATCTGGCCAAGTCGCTGCGCGAGAAGCTGAGCGCCCAGGCCCGCATCGAAGGCCTGAAAATCCTTACCCAGCAGGAATCGCGCGACGGCACCATCAAGTGGCTGTTCGACGTGGGCGATGGCAACGCGATCGAGTCCGTGTTCATCCCCGAAGACGATCGGGGCACGCTGTGCGTCTCCTCCCAGGCCGGGTGCGCCGTCGGCTGCCGCTTCTGCTCCACCGGCCACCAGGGCTTCAGCCGCAACCTGACCACCGGCGAAATCATCGCCCAGCTGTGGTTTGCCGAACACTTCCTGCGCAAGCACCTGAACACGTCCGAGCGCGTCATCACCAACGTCGTGATGATGGGCATGGGCGAGCCGCTGCAAAATTATTCCGCCCTGGTGCCCGCCCTGAAAATCATGCTGGACGACCACGGCTACGGCTTGTCGCGCCGGCGCGTGACCGTCTCCACCTCCGGCGTGGTGCCGATGATGCAGCGCCTGAGCCAGGACTGTCCGGTGGCCCTGGCCGTCTCGCTGCACGCCCCCAACGACGCGCTGCGTGACCATCTGGTGCCGCTGAACAAAAAGTACCCGCTGGACGAGCTGCTGCAGGCCTGCGTGGACTACCTGGAATTTGCCCCGCGCGACTTCGTGACGTTCGAATACTGCATGCTGGACGGCGTCAATGACCAGCCCGAACATGCCCAGCAGCTCATCGCCCTGGTGCGCCGCCACGGCAATGGCAAGGCGTGGTGCAAGTTCAACCTCATCCCGTTCAACCCCTTTCCGCAATCGGGGCTGCTGCGCTCCAGCAACGCAGCAGTGCAGCGCTTTGCCCAGCAATTGAGCGATGCGGGCATCGTCACCACCGTGCGCAAGACGCGCGGGGACGACATCGATGCGGCCTGCGGGCAGCTGGCGGGCGACGTAAAAGATCGCACGCGAGCGGCAGACCGCATGGCAAAGCAACGTACCATTAGCATTCACCGCGCCCGCTAGGGGCGCGGTGGTCGTGTCTTGTTCTGTTGCTGGTTGAAAGGATCTTCATGCACACCCCAATCCGGATTTCGCCTCCTGCCCTTGCCATGGTGCGCCGATGGCATCGGGCCTTGGGGGCCGGGGTGTTGCTGGCGGCGCTGGCCGGGTGCGCCGCCACCGGCGCGGTGTCCAATCCGGGGCAGGAGCCTGGTTCGGCCTCCGAGGACGAGGCCCATCGCCTGGCGCACACCCGGCTGCAACTGGGGGCCATGCACTTCAGCGAAGGGCGCAACGAGATCGCCCTGGGCGAAGTGGCCCGCGCCCTGCAGGCCTATCCCGGCTATGTCGATGCCTACAACCTGCAAGGCTGGATTTACCTGGCCGAGCGCGACTACCTGAAGGCCGATGCCAGCTTCGACCGGGCCCTGGGCCTGCGCCCGGGCGATCCGGACATTCGCTACAACCAGGGCTGGTCGCAGTGCCAGCAAAAGAAATTCGACATGGCCCAGCTGCACTTCGATGCAGCTCTGGCCGCCACCCGGTTTGCCGACCAGGGCCGGGCCCGCACCCTGCTGGCCAAGGCTGTCTGCCTGCGCGAAGCCGACAGCCGTGCGGACACCCTGGCCCTGCTGGCCCAGGCGTATGAACTGGACCCGGGCAATCCGGCCATCGAACTCAATTACGCCCAGGCGCTGTTCGACCGGGGCGAGGCCCGCAAGGCGCGGTTCTACGCGCAGCGGCTCAATAACAGCGATCGTGCCAGCGCCGCTTCCCTGTGGCTGGGCATGAAGATCGAGCGCCAGCAGGGCGACGCCATTGCCGTGCGGCAGTTGGCCGATCAGCTGATCCAGCGCTTCCCTACCTCCAAGGAACGCGAAAAATTTGACCGGGGAGCGTTTGATGAGTGAGTCCACCAGCGAGGCGGTGCAACCAGCCGCCGCGCCCATCCAGGCCGGTGCGGCCTTGCGCCAGGCCCGTGAAAGCCGGGGCGTGGCATTGGCCACCCTGGCGGCGACATTGAAAGTGCCGGTCAGCAAGCTCCAGGCGCTGGAAGACGAGGACTGGCAGCGCCTGCCTGACATGGTGTTTGCCCGGGCGCTGGCGCAAAGCGTCTGCCGCACGCTGCAGATCGATGCGGCGGCCATCCTGGCGCTGCTGCCCCAGCAGAAGGTCGCGGCCCTGCAGCCCCGGCTGGGCATCAATGAACCCATGCGCGAACGCGCCGTGCCGTCGATTTTCCCGACCGCCTCGGCGGGCGGGGGCGGGCGCTGGCTGTGGGTGCTGCTGCTCCTGATCGTTCTGGGCGGTGCGGTGTATGGCGGCCTGCTCTGGCAGAAGGGCCTGCTGGACGAGGATGCCGTGCCTGCCCAGTCCCTGGCCGATGGCGATGCGCCGCTCTTCCCGCCGCCGGACGAGGAGGGCGATGAGCCTTCCGCCGTGCCTCTGGCGCAGCCGCAACCGGCATCGGAAGTCTCGGAAGAAAGCGCCGCCCCGGCTGAAGCTGCCGGTACGACGGCATCTGCGTCCGCGCCTGCCGAGCCGTCCTCTGCCGATCCGGCCGTGCCGGTGCTGCGCCTGCACGCCAAGGGGTCGACCTGGGTGCAGGTGGTCGATGCCCAGCAGCGTCTGCTGGTGGAAAAAATCCTGCAGGAGGGGGAGGTGTTCAGCACCTCGGCCCCCAAGCCGCTCACGGTGGCCATCGGCAAGGCCGACCAGACGGAAGTGCAAATCAATGGTGTCCCGTTCGATCCCCAGGCCAAGGCCCGTGACAACGTGGCACGTTTCGAGGTGAAGTAACAAGTGTCCGATTTGACCTGGGCTGCCAGCCCCGTTGCGCTGGCCGCGCCCCTGCCGCGCCGCAGCCGCCAGGCCCGCGTGGTGTGTGGGGACAATGTGGTGACGGTGGGCGGCGATGCCCCCGTGCGCCTGCAATCCATGACCAATACCGATACCGTGGAAGCGGTGGAAACCGCCATCCAGGTGCGTGATCTGGCGCAGGCCGGCTCGGAGCTGGTGCGCATCACGGTCAATACCCCGGAGGCCGCCCAGGCCGTCCCCTATATCCGCGAGCAACTCGACCGCATGGGCTGCAACGTGCCGCTGGTGGGCGACTTCCACTACAACGGCCACCGGCTGCTCACCGATTTCCCGGACTGCGCCCAGGCGCTGTCCAAGTACCGCATCAACCCCGGCAACGTGGGCAAGGGCGACAAGAAGGACAAGCAGTTCGCCCAGATGATCGAGATCGCCGCCCGCCACGACAAGGCGGTGCGCATCGGCGTGAACTGGGGCAGCCTCGATCAGGAACTGCTCGCGCAATTGATGGATTTGAACGCCCAGCGCCCCACGCCCTGGGATGCGCGGCAGGTGATGTACGAGGCGCTGATCACCTCGGCCATCACCTCGGCCCGGCGGGCCGAAGCGCTGGGGCTGAATGGCGACAACATCATCCTGTCGTGCAAGGTCAGCGGCGTGCAGGACCTGATCGCCGTCTACCGCGAACTGGCGCGGCGCTGCGATTACGCCCTGCACCTGGGCTTGACCGAGGCGGGCATGGGCACGCGTGGCACGGTGTCGTCCAGCGTGGCCCTGGGCATCCTGCTGCAGGAGGGCATTGGCGACACCATCCGCGTCTCGCTCACCCCCCAGCCGGGCGAGGCCCGCACGCAGGAAGTGGTCGTGGCGGCGGAAATTTTGCAGGCGCTCGGCATGCGTTCCTTCGTGCCCAGCGTCACGGCCTGCCCCGGCTGCGGGCGCACCACCAGCACCGTGTTCCAGGAGCTGGCCAAGGAAATCGACGACTTCCTGCGGGCGCAAATGCCCGTCTGGCGCGAGCAGTACCCGGGCGTGGAAAGCATGAAGGTGGCCGTCATGGGCTGCATCGTCAACGGCCCGGGCGAGAGCAAACATGCCGATATCGGTATCAGCCTGCCCGGCACCGGCGAAGCGCCCACCGCCCCGGTCTACATCGACGGCGAAAAGGCCATGACCTTGCGCGGCGAGCATATCGCCCGGGAGTTCCAGCGCATCGTGCTGGATTATGTCCAGCAGCGTTATGCTCAATAAAAATAGCTGTCTCCGCTTGTATTCAAACGATTTCAAAGATAAAACCATCTGAAATCCTTGTATATCGAGTGGCAATAGCTCCTCTTTTTGATAATCCAGAAGAACATGGCAAAACCCGAAAAACTCAGCGCCGTCAAGGGCATGAACGACATCCTGCCCGGCCAGTCCGAGCGCTGGCAATGGCTGGAAGCGCAGGTGCGCGATCTGATGGACCGCTTCGCCTACCGCAACGTGCGCACGCCCATCGTCGAGCACACCCAGCTGTTCGTGCGCGGCATCGGCGAAGTGACCGACATCGTTGAAAAAGAGATGTATTCGTTCGAAGACAAGCTCAACGGCGAACACCTCACCCTGCGTCCCGAAGGCACGGCCAGCCTGGTGCGGGCCACGATCGAGAACAACCTGCTCTACGACGGCGGCAAGCGCATGTGGTACATCGGCCCCATGTTCCGCCACGAGCGTCCGCAGCGGGGCCGCTACCGCCAGTTCCACCAGATCGGCGCCGAGGCCCTGGGCTTTGCCGGGCCGGACGTGGATGCCGAGCTGATCCTGCTGGCCGTGGCCCTGTGGAAGCGCCTGGGCCTGTCGCAATGGCGGCTGGAAATCAACAGCCTGGGCCAGCCCGAAGAACGGCAGGCGCACCGCGCCGCGCTGATTGCCTACCTGGAGCAGCACCAGGACGTGCTGGACGAGGAAGCCAAACGTCGCATGTACGCCAATCCGCTGCGCGTGCTGGACACGAAGAACCCCGCCATGCAGGACATGGTGAACAACGCGCCCAAGCTGATCGACTACCTGGGCGAAGCGTCCCTCGCGCACCTGCGCGGCGTGCAGGCCATCCTGGATGCCAACGGCGTGCCCTGGACGCTCAACCCCCGTCTGGTGCGCGGGCTGGACTACTACAACCTCACCGTGTTCGAGTTCGTCACCGACCTGCTGGGCGCCCAGGGCACCATCTGCGCCGGGGGGCGCTACGACTACCTGGTCGAGCAAATCGGCGGCAAACCGGCCCCGGCCGTGGGCTGGGCGCTGGGCGTGGAGCGCGTGCTGGAACTGGTCAAGGAACTGGGCACCGACATTCCCGTGCCGCAGCCCGATGCCTATGCCGTCGTCCCCGATGCGGCGGCCATGCCCCAGGTACTGCAAACGCTGACAGTGCTGCGCGAAGCCGGTGTGCGCGTGCAGATGCACGCCGCCACCGAGCAAGGCATGGGCAGCATGAAGTCGCAATTCAAGAAGGCCGACGCCAGCGGTGCCCGCTTTGCCCTGATCTTCGGCAGCGACGAGCTGGCACGGGGCGAGGTCACCGTCAAGGCCCTGCGCGACGGGCAGGGTGCCCAAACCACCCAGCCCCTGGCCGAGGCGGCCACCTGGGCGGCCAGCCTACAATCGCACACCTGATTTTTTACCGCTGAAACATTTGAAGCATTACTAGGGCACTATGGCAACGCATCTGGACCTGGAAGAACAAGAGCAGCTTGACCAATTCAAGCATTTCTGGAACCAATGGGGCACCCCGATCACCAGCGTGCTGGTCGTCGTCCTGGGCGGTTTTGCCGCCTGGAACGGCTGGCAGCTGTGGCAGCAGCGCCAGGCCACGCAGGCCGCCGCCCTGGCCGACGCGGTGACTGTCGCGGTGCAAAGCCAGGACCAGGGCCGTGTTGCCCTGGCTTTTGAAGAGCTCAAGAAAGAATACGGTGCCACCCTGCAGGCCAGTCAGGCGGCCCTGCAGGTGGCCAGTGCCGCCCAGACTGCTGGCAAATCCGATACGGCCAAGGCGGCCTTGCAATGGGCGGCTGACCATGCCGAGGATGCGGGCTACCGCTCCACCGCCAAGCTGCGCCTGGCGGCCTTGCACATCCAGGCTGAGGAGCTGGACGCTGCCGCAACCCTGCTGCAAAGCGATTTCGCCCCCGAATTCAAGGCCCTGGCGCAAGACCGCCTGGGCGATGTGCGACAACTGCAAGGCAAGACGCAGGAAGCCATCGCCGCCTACCAGCAGGCCTGGCACCAGCTCGATGAGCGGCTGGAATACCGCGCCCTGGTGGCGTACAAACTCAATGCCCTGGGTATTGCAACTGTTGCAACGACGACGGAGTCCGCATCGTGATCACCACGCCATCTTCCTTTCCCCTGTGGGCGCGTCGCAGCGCCCTGGCGCTGGCCGTTGTGGCTGGCCTGGCCGCCTGCGGCTCCAAGGCGCCCAAGCCCGCCGACCTGGGCCCCAACGTGCCTGTGCTGCCGGTGCGCCAAGCCTGGCACAGCAGCATTCCTGCACTGAAAAACGCCAGCATCGCCCCGCAGGTGGTGGGCCAGAATCTGGTGCTGGCCGCTGCCGATGGCACCGTGGTCAGCCTGGATGGCGCCACGGGCCGCGAGCAATGGCGCAGCCAGGCCGGCAAAGCCCTGCAGACCGGGGTGGGCAGCGACGGCACCCAGGCTGCCGTGGTCACCGTCGCCAATGATCTGGTGGTGCTGGGCCAGGGGGGCGTGCTGTGGAGCAAGCCGCTGAGTGCCGCCTCGTACACCGCCCCGCTGGTGGCGGGCGGGCGGGTCTTCGTGCTGACGGCCGATCGTCACCTGACCGCCTACGATGCGCAGGACGGCAGCCAGTTGTGGACGTTGCAGCGCGATGGCGAGCCTCTGGTGCTGCGCCAGCAAGGCGTGCTGGCAGCCCATGGCAATACGTTGCTGGCAGGGCTGTCGGGCCGTCTGGTGGCCCTGAATCCGGACAACGGTGCCGTATTGTGGGAGGCCCCTCTGGCAAGCCCGCGCGGCACCAACGATGTGGAGCGTCTGGTCGATCTGGTCGGCCCCTACGCCCGTAACAACGACGTGGTGTGCGCCCGCGCCTTCCAGGCCAGCATCGGCTGCGTGGATGTCGGCCAGGCCCGTCTGATGTGGACGGCGCAGGCCAAAGGCTCGGTGGGCATCGGCAGCAACAGCGAACAGGTCTTCGGTGCCGAAAGCAATGGCACGGTGCAGGCCTGGAGCCGACGCGACGGCTCCAAGCAATGGAGCACCGAACGCCTGCAATTGCGCCAATTGACGGCACCGCTGGCGCTGGGGCGCTCGGT
Organism: uncultured Comamonas sp.; assembly: GCA_902175065.1. Lineage (GTDB taxonomy): Bacteria > Pseudomonadota > Gammaproteobacteria > Burkholderiales > Burkholderiaceae_C > Comamonas. The sequence goes on from CABIIJ010000051.1 coordinate 9,098, forward strand.
CGTCGTGGGCGACAGCACCGGGCTGGTGCATCTGCTGTCCAAGGACGATGGCAGCCCGTTGAACCGCCTGAACACCGACAGCAGCGGCATTGCTGTCGCCCCGGTGGTGGTGGCCGATACCTTGGTGGTGGTGACCCGCAACGGCGGGGTATACGGCTTCCGCCCGGACTAAAGCGTTTTTAAGATTGTTTGCATGAAACCTGTGATTGCCCTGGTAGGGCGGCCCAACGTGGGCAAATCCACCCTGTTCAACCGGCTGACCAAGTCACGCGATGCCATCGTCTCGGACTTTGCCGGGCTGACACGCGACCGCCACTATGGGCAGGGCCGCCAGGGCAAGCTGGAATACATCGTCATCGATACCGGTGGCTTCGAGCCGGACGCCTCCCAGGGCATCTTCCGGGAAATGGCCAAGCAGACCCGCCAGGCCGTGACCGAGGCGGATGTGGTGGTGTTCGTCGTGGATGCCCGCGACGGCCTCTCGGCGCAGGACCATGAAATCGCCAACTACCTGCGCCGCCTGAGCAAGCCCTGCCTGCTGGTGGCCAACAAGGCCGAAGGGATGCAGGCCGGTGCCCAGCTCACCGAGTTCTATGAACTCGGCCTGGGCGAGGTGTACCCTGTCTCGGCCGCCCACGGCCAGGGCGTGCGCGGTTTGGTGGAATTGGCCCTGGCCCCCTTGCAGCTGCCCGAGGAAGAAGACCTGCCGGAGCTGGAAGACGGCGAGTTGCGCCCCATCAAGCTGGCCCTGGCCGGGCGGCCCAATGCGGGCAAATCGACGCTGATCAACACCTGGCTGGGCGAGGAGCGGCTGGTCGCTTTCGACCTGCCGGGCACGACGCGCGATGCCATCAGCGTGCCGTTCGAGCGCAACGGGCAGAAGTTCGAGCTGATCGACACGGCCGGCCTGCGCCGCAAGGGCAAGGTGTTCCAGGCCATCGAGAAGTTCTCGGTCGTCAAGACCCTGCAGGCGATCGAATCGGCCAACGTGGTGTTGCTGCTCATCGACGCCACCGAGGGCGTGACCGACCAGGATGCGCACATTGCCGGCTACATCCTCGACAGTGGCCGTGCCGTGGTGCTGGCCGTGAACAAGTGGGATGCGCTGGACGAGTACCAGCGCGAGCTGGTGCAGCGCTCCATCGAAACCCGGCTGGGCTTCCTGAAGTTCGCCAATCTGCATTTCATTTCCGCCATCAAACGCCAGGGGCTGGGGCCGCTGTGGAGTTCCATCGCCCAGGCGCACAAGGCGGCCACCTGCAAGATGCCGACGCCGGTGCTCACCCGCGTGCTGCAGGAATCCCTGCAATTCCAGACGCCCAAGAAAGTCGGCGCCTACCGCCCGAAAATGCGCTATGCCCACCAGGGCGGCATGAACCCGCCGGTGATCGTGATTCACGGCAACTCGCTGAATCTGGTCACGGATGCCTACAAGCGTTTTCTGGAAGGGCGCTTCCGCAAGGAGTTCAATCTGGTGGGTACGCCGCTGCGCATCGAGTTGAAAACCGCCGACAACCCCTACGCAGACAAAAACAAGAAATAAAATCCCCGCACGGCCGGGCAGCACGCTTGCGCAAGCACGTAAGCTTTGTTTGGCTGTGTTAAGGTGTCGGTTTACAACAACATATCTCAACACGGAGTTATATCGTGAGCAATAAAGGCCAACTTTTGCAGGATCCGTTTCTGAATGCCCTGCGCCGTGAGCATGTGCCCGTTTCCATTTATCTGGTCAATGGCATCAAGCTGCAAGGGCAGATCGAATCGTTCGACCAATACGTCGTGCTGCTGCGCAACACCGTTACGCAAATGGTTTACAAGCACGCCATTTCGACCATCGTTCCCGGTCGCCCGGTCAATTTCAGTATCACTGAAACTGGCGACAGCGCTGCCGCTTGAGGCCGCAGCATTCCGGTGCGCGGGCGCCTGAATTCCAGCAGGCCAGCGCCGCATGACTGCACCCACATCCTCCCAAACCTCTGCCACTCCGGTGATTCTCGTCGGGGTGGATTTTGGTCTACCCCATTTCGATGCCGAGCTGCAGGAGCTGGGCCTGCTGGCGCAAACCGCCGGTCTGGCCCCGGTGGCCAGCCTGGTGTGCAAGCGCAAGACGCCCGATGCAGCCCTGTTCGTCGGCAGCGGCAAGGCCGAGGAGTTGAAGCTCCTAGCGGATATGCACGGCGCCGAGGAAGTGTTGTTTGACCAGGCTCTGAGCCCGGCGCAGCAACGCAATCTGGAGCGCTACCTGCAGCGCCCGGTCAATGACCGTACCTTGCTCATCCTGGAGATTTTTGCCCAGCGGGCCCGCAGCCACGAAGGCAAATTGCAGGTCGAGCTGGCACGGTTGCAATATCTGAGCACCCGGCTGGTGCGCCGCTGGAGCCACCTGGAGCGCCAGCAGGGCGGCATCGGCCAGCGCGGCGGCCCGGGCGAGACGCAGATCGAGCTGGACAAGCGCATGATCGGCGAGGCCATCAAGCGCACCAAGGAAAAGCTGCTCAAGGTAAAAAAGCAGCGTGGCACCCAGCGCAGGCAGCGCCAGCGCCAGGGCGTGTTCACCATTTCCCTGGTGGGCTATACCAATGCAGGCAAATCCACGCTGTTCAACGCCTTGGTGAAAGCACGGGCCTACGCTGCCGACCAGTTGTTTGCCACGCTGGATACCACCACGCGGCAGATGTACCTGGGGCAGGCGCAGACTTCGGTGTCCTTGTCCGACACGGTGGGTTTTATCCGCGACTTGCCGCACGGACTGGTCGAAGCTTTCCAGGCCACTTTGCAAGAGGCGGTGGACGCCGACCTGCTGCTGCACGTCGTGGATGGCGCCAATCCCAATTATCCAGAGCAAATCCAGCAGGTACGCCAGGTGTTGGCGGAAATCGGCGCAGCCGATATTCCGCAGGTGCTGGTGTTCAACAAGCTCGATGCCATCCCCGCCGGGCAGCGCCCGTTGCGGTTGCAGGACCAGTACGAGGTGGATGGCCAACTGTTGCCGCGTATCTTCGTCAGCGCTGCGGCCAACCAGGGACTGGATGTTCTGCGCCAGTGGCTGGCCGAAACGGTGCTGCAGGCACGGACGGCTTCTGCTTCGCTGGAATTTTTTGATGCCGGCCCTATCTCTATCTCTCAGTCCGACACGGCACCCGATAGGGACGAAAGCTTACTTTGATAACGGCGGCTGCACCGCCTTCTTTGATTGAGACTTTGCGCATGAATTTTCACCATCGCCTCCCTCGTTGGGTTGCACTTCTGCCAGGCTTGCGCGGCATGTTCAATTTGAATGATCCCCGCTGGGGCCGAGGGGAGGGGAAAGACGATGATCGTGCTTCCGATTCCGACCCGGCCGACCGGCCACCACCGCCTCCCCCGCCGCCGCCGCGTGGACGCGGCCCGCAAGGCTCCGGGGGCGGGCAGCCGCCCGATCTGGATGAACTGTGGCGCGATTTGAACCGCAAGCTTACGGGCCTGCTGGGCAACAAGGGCGGCGGTGGCGGCGTGCGTGGCAGCGGTTCCGAACCGGACATGAAGGGTACGGGCATCGGCATGGGGTTGATTGCCGGGCTGGCCGTGCTGATCTGGCTGGGTACGGGCTTTTTCATCGTGCAGGAAGGCCAGCAGGCCGTTGTCACGCAGTTTGGCCGCTACCACTCGACGGTGGGCGCCGGTATCAACTGGCGTATGCCATACCCCGTCCAGAGCCATGAACTGGTGTTCGTCACGCAGATCCGCTCTGTGGACATTGGCCGCGACATGGTCATCAAGAGCACCGGCCTGCGCGAGTCGGCCATGCTGACCGAGGACGAGAACATCGTCGAAATCAAGTTCGCCGTGCAATACCGTCTGAGCGACGCCCGCGCCTGGCTGTTCGAGAGCAAGAACCCCGACATTGCCGTGGTGCAAGCGGCGGAATCAGCGGTGCGCGAAGTGGTCGGCAAGATGCGGATGGATTCGGCCCTGGCCGAGGAGCGTGACCAGATCGCCCCGCGCGTGCGCGAGCTGATGCAGACCATTCTGGATCGTTACAAAGTCGGCGTGGAAATCGTCGGCATCAACCTGCAGCAGGGTGGGGTGCGTCCGCCCGAGCAGGTGCAGGCGGCGTTTGACGACGTGCTCAAGGCCGGGCAGGAGCGTGAACGCGCCAAGAATGAAGCCCAGGCGTATGCCAATGACGTGATTCCCCGTGCTACCGGTACGGCAGCGCGGCTGACGCAGGAGGCCGAAGGCTACAAGGCCCGCATCATGGCCCAGGCAGAAGGGGATGCGCAGCGTTTCAGCTATCTGCTGACGGAATACAAGAAAGCCCCCCAGGTCACGCGTGACCGCCTGTATACCGAGGCGCTGGAAGAGGTCTACAGCAACGTGACCAAGGTCCTGGTGGATTCGCGCCAAGGCTCCAACCTGCTGTATCTGCCGCTGGACAAGATCATGCAAAGCGCCGGTGCAGCCCCGCGTGCCGTTCAGGATGCCGCCCCCCGTACGGCGGCGCCAGGCGCCCTGAACGGGGCGGAGTCGGCCCTGGATGTGCGTGCCCGTGATGCCAGCCGTTCGCGCGAGCGCGAGTCGCGTTAAACGCCAAGGAGTACAAGAGTGAATCGACTAGCTTTTTTCGCCACCACCGTATTGATCGCCCTGGCCCTGGCCAGCTCCATGCTGTTCGTGGTGGACCAGCGCCAGTTTGGCGTCGTGTATGCCCTGGGCCAGATCAAGAGCGTGATTACCGAGCCGGGCCTGAACTGGAAGCTGCCGCCGCCGTTCCAGAACGTGCGCTACATCGACAAGCGCCTGCTGACGCTGGAGAGCACCGACACCGAGCCCATGCTGACTGCCGAGAAGCAGCGCGTGGTCATCGACTGGTACGTGCGCTGGCGCATTACCGATCCGTCCGAATACATCCGTAACGTCGGGCTGGACGAAACCTCCGGCGCCATGCAGCTCAACCGCGTGGTGCGCAACGCCTTCCAGGAGGAAATCAACCGCCGCACGGTGCGCGAACTGCTCTCCAGCCGGCGTGAAACCCTGATGGCCGACGTGAAGAAGGAAGTGCTGGAAGCCGTGCGCCGGGGCAAGCCCTGGGGCATGGACGTGGTGGACGTGCGCATCACCCGGGTGGATTACGCCGAGACGATCACCGAATCGGTCTACCGCCGCATGGAAGCCGAGCGCAAGCGCGTGGCCAACGAGTTGCGCTCCACCGGCGCTGCCGAGGGCGAGAAAATCCGCGCCGATGCCGATCGCCAGCGCGAGATCGTCGTCGCCAACGCCTACCGCGATGCGCAAAAGGTCAAGGGGGAGGGCGATGCCGGGGCTGCCCGCACTTACGCCGAAGCCTTCGGGCAGGATGCGCAGTTCGCCAAGTTCTACCGCAGCCTGGAGGCGTACAAGGCCAGCTTTGCCAACAAGGGCGATGTGCTGGTGGTCGATCCGGCCAGCACCGAGTTCTTCAAGTCCTACCGCAGCGGTGGCGCTGCTGCAGCGGCCAATTGATGCAGCCGCTGCGCTGACTTCGGGGCACGGACCCCTGCCTATACCACAGCACAGGCCGCGTCCTTTTCCAGGGGCGCGGCCTGTGAGCCGATAGAATCACGTTTTTAACAGCTCCCCTTTTTTTCCATGTCAGCCTGGCTCCTGCCGGATCACATTGCCGACGTCCTGCCTTCCGAGGCGCGGCACATCGAGGAACTGCGCCGAGGTCTTCTGGATACGGCCCGCGGTTACGGGTATGAATTGGTCATGCCCCCTTTGCTCGAGTATCTCGATTCCCTGCTTACCGGCGCAGGGGAGGCGCTCAACCTGCAGACCTTCAAACTGGTCGATCAGCTCTCGGGGCGCACCCTGGGGTTGCGGGCCGACACCACCCAGCAAACTGCCCGCATCGACGCCCACCTGCTCAACCGTCCGGGGATTACCCGCCTGTGCTATTGCGGCCCGGTGCTGCATACCCAGCCCGATCGCCCCCGCGCCACGCGCGAGCCGTTGCAGTTCGGGGCGGAAATTTACGGGCATGAGGGCATGGAGGCCGATGTCGAAGCGCTGGCGCTGGCGCTGGACTGCGTGCGCGGCGCGGGCGTGCGCGATTTCAGCGTGGACCTGGCCGACGTGCGCATCGTGCGTCACCTGTGCGCCGGGGTCATGGTCGATCCGGCCGTGCTGCAGCGTGTTCATGCTGCGCTGGCGGCCAAGGATGCGACCGAGCTGGCCAGCCTCACCCAAGGCTTTCCCGCCGCTGCCCGTGAGGGGCTGCTTGCAATTTTGCAGCTATACGGGGATGCCCAGATTCTGAAAGAGGCCGAAAAGGCCCTGAAAGCCACGCCTGCCGTGCGGCAGGTGCTGCAAAACCTGGAGCATCTGGCGGCGCAGTTCCCGGACGTGCGCTTCACCTTCGATCTGGCCGACCTGCGCGGTTATTCCTATTACAGCGGCACGCGCTTTGCCCTGTACGTGCCCCAGGCCAGCGATGCGCTGGTGCGCGGCGGCCGTTACGACGAGGTGGGAGCCGTATTCGGCCGCAACCGCCCGGCAGCCGGTTTCAGCCTGGACATCAAGCAGCTGGTGGCCGTGGTGCCTGCGCGGCCCTTGAAGGCCGCCATTCGCGCCCCCTGGGCGCAGGATGCCCGGCTCAAGGCCGTCGTTGCCCAATTGCGCCAATCGGGCGAAACCGTGGTCTGCACCCTGCCGGGGCAGGACGACCGGGTCGATGAATTTCGTTGCGACCGCACGCTGGCCCTGGTCGATGGCCAGTGGACGGTGCAGGCGCTGGTGTAAGTTTTCCTTCTCTTATGGATGTGGACGTGATGAACGCAAACAAAGCTCGTAATGTGGTCGTGGTCGGAACCCAGTGGGGCGACGAAGGCAAAGGCAAGTTGGTCGATTGGCTGACCGAAAGCGCCCAGGCCGTGGTGCGCTTCCAGGGGGGGCACAATGCCGGTCACACCCTGGTGATCAACGGCCAGAAAACCGCCTTGCACCTGATCCCCAGCGGCATCATGCGCCCGGGGGTGAAGTGCTTCATCGGCAACGGCGTGGTGCTGGCCGTGGGCAAGCTGTTCGAGGAAATTGCCGGGCTGGAAAAAGCAGGGGTCAGCGTGCGCGAGCGCCTGCGTGTCTCCGAAGCCTGCCCGCTGATCCTGCCCTTCCACCAGGCGCTGGACGTGGCCCGCGAGGCCGCCCGCGAGCAGGGCGGCCAGCAGAAGATCGGCACCACCGGCAAGGGCATCGGCCCGGCCTACGAGGACAAGATCGCCCGCCGCGCCCTGCGCGTGCAGGATTTGAAGCACCCCGAGCGCTTTGCCGCCAAGCTGCGCGACCTGCTCGCGCTGCACAACCACATCCTGGTGGAAGTGCTGGGCAGCCGCACGTTTGAATTCCCGGATGCGCTCAAGCCCTACGTCGTCAACGGCGAAGTGCAGTTCGATGCCGTCTACAACGAAGCCATGCAGCAGGCCGAGCAGCTCAGGCCCATGATTGCCGACGTTTCGCGCGAGTTGCATGAGGTACACGCCGCTGGCGGCAACCTGCTGTTCGAAGGCGCCCAGGGCACGCTGCTGGACGTGGACCATGGCACCTACCCCTATGTCACTTCCAGCAACTGCGTGGCCGGCAATGCCGCTGCGGGCGCAGGCGTCGGCCCGGGCATGTTGCACTACGTGCTGGGCATCACCAAGGCCTATTGCACCCGCGTGGGCAGCGGCCCCTTCCCGACCGAGCTGGACTGGGAAAAGCCTGGCACCCCCGGCTACCACATGAGCACCGTGGGCGCGGAAAAAGGCGTCACCACGGGTCGTGCCCGCCGCTGCGGCTGGTTCGATGCGGCGCTGCTCAAGCGCTCGGCGCAGATCAATGGCCTGTCCGGCCTGTGCATCACCAAGCTGGACGTGCTCGATGGCCTGAGCGAGCTGCAACTGTGCGTGGGCTACGAGCTGGACGGCGAGAAAATCGACATCCTGCCCCTGGGGGCCGATGACATCGAGCGCTGCCAGCCCATCTACGAAATCCTGCCCGGCTGGACGGAAACCACCGTCGGCGTGACCGATTACGCCCGGCTGCCGGACAACGCCCGCCGCTACCTCGACCGCATCCGGGAAGTCACCGGCGTGCCGATTGCGGTGGTTTCCACCAGCCCCGACCGCGACCACACCATCTTGCTCCACAACCCCTACAGCGCCGACTAAGGCCCCAGAGGATGATCCCCATGCTGACTGAAGACGGCAAGCACCTGTACGTTAGTTACGACGACTACCACGGCCTGATCGAAAAACTGGCCCTGCAAATCCACAAATCCGGTTGGGCATTCGACACTATCCTGTGCCTGGCCCGGGGCGGCTTGCGCCCGGGCGACATCCTGAGCCGGATTTTCGACAAACCCCTGGCCATCATGTCCACCAGCTCCTACCGGGCCGAGGCGGGCACCCAGCGCGGGCATCTCGATATCGGCCGCTTCATCGCCACGCCCAAGGGCGAAATCGCTGGCCGCGTGCTGCTGGTCGACGACCTGGCCGACTCGGGGGTGACGCTGACGGCCGTGGTCAAGCGCCTGCAGGAAAGCTACCCGCCGATCACCGAGCTGCGCACGGCCGTCATCTGGACGAAAGGCATCTCCACCTTCCGTGCCGATTACTCGGTGGAAGACCTGCCCACCAATCCCTGGATTCACCAGCCCTTTGAAGGCTACGACACCCTGACGCCAGAAAAACTGTTGAAAAAGTGGCAGCTCTAAAATACAGAGCCTCCCTACAGAGCGCCGCTTGCGGCGCTTTGGCGTTTATTTCTTGATTTCTTTTCTCCACCCTTCCTGCCATGAGCCAACCTGCTTTTACCGTTGCCGATATTCGGAAGACGTTTCTGGACTTCTTTGCTTCCAAGGGCCACACCATCGTCGAATCCAGCCCCCTGGTACCCGGCAACGACCCCACGCTGATGTTCACCAACAGCGGCATGGTGCAGTTCAAGGATGTCTTCCTGGGCACCGACAAGCGCTCCTACCGCCGCGCCACGTCGGTGCAGGCCTGCCTGCGGGCCGGCGGCAAGCACAACGACCTGGAAAACGTCGGCTACACCGCCCGCCACCACACCTTTTTCGAAATGCTGGGCAACTGGAGCTTTGGCGACTACTTCAAGCGCGAAAGCCTGAAGTGGGCCTGGGAGCTGCTGACCGAGGTCTACCAACTGCCCAAGGAGCGCCTGCTGGCCACCGTCTACGCCGAGGACGACGAGGCGTATGACATCTGGACGAAGGAAATCGGCCTGCCGCCCGAGCGCGTCATCCGCATCGGCGACAACAAGGGCGGGCGCTACAAGAGCGACAACTTCTGGATGATGGCCGACACCGGCCCCTGCGGCCCGTGCAGCGAAATCTTCTACGACCACGGGGCGCACATTCCCGGCGGCCCCCCCGGCAGCCCGGACGAGGACGGCGACCGCTTCATCGAAATCTGGAACAACGTGTTCATGCAGTTCGAGATGCACGAGGACGGCTCCGTCACCCCGCTGCCCGCGCCTTGCGTGGATACCGGCATGGGGCTGGAGCGGCTGGCCGCCATCTTGCAGCACGTGCACAGCAACTACGAAATCGACCTGTTCGACGCGCTCATCAAGGCGGCGGCCCGCGAAACCGGCTGCACCGATCTGGCCAACCCGTCGCTGAAGGTGATTGCCGACCACATCCGCGCCACCAGCTTTTTGATCGTCGACGGCGTCATCCCCAGCAACGAAGGCCGGGGCTACGTGCAGCGGCGCATCGTGCGCCGGGCCATTCGCCACGGCTACAAGCTGGGGCAGAAAACGCCGTTCTTCCACAAGCTGGTGCAAGACCTGGTGGGGCAAATGGGCGCGGCCTACCCCAAGCTGGCCGCGCAGCAGGAGCGCATCACCGAGGTGCTCAGGGTCGAGGAAGAACGCTTCTTTGAAACCCTGGCGCACGGCATGGAGATTCTGGACAACGCCCTGGCCGATGGACAGAAGCAACTGCCCGGCGAAGTCGCCTTCAAGCTGCACGACACCTACGGCTTTCCGCTGGACCTGACCAACGACGTCTGCCGCGAGCGCGACGTCGGCGTCGATGAAGCCGGTTTCAACGCCGCCATGCAGCACCAGAAAGACACCGCCCGCGCCGCTGGCAAGTTCAAGATGGACAAGCTGCTGGACTACCAGGGCGCGGCCAACCAGTTCACCGGCTACGCGCATCTGGTCGAATCTACAAAAATCGTAGCTCTTTACGCTCAGGGTACGGCAGTTTCAGTATTGAATGCCGGTGAAAGTGGCGTGGTTGTGCTGGAAAGCACTCCTTTTTATGCAGAAAGCGGCGGTCAGGTCGGCGACCAGGGCGTCATCAGCGCCGGTAGCAGCCGTTTTGCCGTGCAGGACACGCAGAAGATCAAGGCCGATGTCTTCGGCCACCACGGCGTGCTGGCCGAAGGCAGCCTGAAAGTGGGCGATGCCGTGCAGGCCCAGGTCGATGCCGAGCTGCGGGCGGCGACCATGCGCAACCACTCCGTCACCCACATCATGCACAAGGCGCTGCACACCGTGCTGGGCGAACACGTCCAGCAAAAGGGCAGCCTGGTGAATGCCGAACGCACGCGCTTCGACTTCACGCACAACGCCCCGGTCACGGCCGCGCAGATCACGCAGATCGAAGCCCTGGTGAACGTGGAAATCCTGGCCAACACCGCCACCGACGCCCGCGTCATGGACATCGAAGCGGCCAAGGCCACCGGCGCCATGATGCTGTTCGGCGAGAAATACGGCGAAACCGTGCGCGTGCTGGACATCGGCACCAGCCGCGAACTGTGCGGCGGCACCCACGTGCAGCGCACGGGCGACATCGGCCTGTTCAAGATCGTGGCCGAAAGCGGCGTGGCCGCAGGCATCCGCCGCGTGGAAGCCGTCACCGGCCTGAATGCGCTGGCCTACCTGCAAGGGCTGGAAGCCACCGTCGATGCCGCTGCAGCGACATTGAAAGCGCCCACGGCGGAACTGGCGGGCCGCATCGCCGGCACGCTGGAGCAGATCAAGACCCTGGAAAAGGAAGTCGCCCAGCTCAAAGGCAGGCTCGCCTCCAGCCAGGGCGATGAACTGCTGGGGCAGGCCGTGGAAGTGCAGGGCGTGAAAATCCTCGCCGCGCAACTGCAAGGGGCCGACGCCAAAACCCTGCGCGACACCCTGGACAAGCTCAAGGACAAGCTGAAAACCGCTGCCATCGTCTTGGCCGCCGTCGATGGCGAGAAAGTCCAACTCGCCGCTGGCGTCACGGCGGACACTTTGGGCAAGGTCAAGGCCGGTGAACTGGTGAACTTCGTCGCCAGCCAGGTCGGCGGCAAAGGCGGCGGCAAGCCCGACATGGCCATGGCGGGCGGCACCCAGCCCGCCGCGCTGCCCCAGGCGCTGGCCAGCGTGCAGGCCTGGGTGGCGGGGAAGCTGTAGGCTTTATTGCCGGGCTTGATTTATTCGCCTGATCGGCTGCTGGCGCTTATTGAATAAGCGTTGGCAGCTATTTTTTTGCTCATTGACGGGTGTTCCGTCCCGGGCCATTTCTCTGGCAATCCTGGAGATGAGAAGCACGGCCATGCAAAGGCACGGCACAGGCGTTAACTTGCCAGCGGCGCAAACTGCCGGAACAGCGCTGCCGCCAGAATCCCGGCGGTAATGGCGGGCAGCGGTTTTTTCAGCAGCAGCATGGCGCAGGCGGTGACCAGCAGGGCCAGCCGTGCGCCGTGGTCGCCCTGGGCGGCCAGCGGGGCGAGCAGGGCGATCAGCACCGAGCCGGACATGGCGCGGATGAACTGCTGCACGCGGCGGCTGATGGGCACGAAGGCCATGATGAACACCCCGCCCCAGCGCGTCGCCAGGGTCACGACGGCCATGATGAGGATGATGAGCAGGGTGCCGAGGTCGGTCGTGGCGATGGTCATGCGGCGGTTTCCTCCTGCCAGAACGCGCCCAGCAGGCCGCCTGCGATGGCCCCGGCGACGACGTGGCTGTTTTCCGGCAGGTAGCGCCAGGCCAGCAGCGATGCCCCCGCTGCCACGGCCCAGATGGCGAACATGCGCGGGTTCTTCGGGCCGCCGACCACCATGGTCAGCAGAAAGCAGCCCATCACCATGTCCAGCCCCCAGCGTACCGGGTCGGCAATGGCGCTGCCCATGAACAGGCCCAGCCCGGTGCCCAGAATCCAGAACAGCCACAGCGCCAGCCCGCCGCCCAGCAGCAGGCCCAGGCCCCGGTCCGTTTCATCCTGGCCCAGCGCCTGGATGGACAGCGCCCAGTTGGCGTCCGAGGCGACCAGCATCACCGCGTAGCGCTGTGCGGGCGGCAGGTGGCGCAGCCAGGGGTAGAGGGTGGCGCCCATCAGCAGATGGCGGGCGTTGATGGCGAATACCGTGACCGCCAGTGGAATCAGCGGCACCTGCGTGCCCCACAAATCCAGCGTGGCGAACTGGGCGGCCCCGGCAAAGACCAGGGTGCTCATCAGGACGATGGCGCTGCCGCCCAGCCCGGTTTGCACGGCAGCCAGCCCGAAGGCCAGGCCGAAGACGGCGACGAACAGCGAAATCGGCAGCAATTGCCGAAAGCCATGCCAGACCGCGTGGCGGTTCAGCATGACGGCGGGGGCGGACAGGGGCGGCACGGGGCAGGCGCTTTCAGAAAATACGGTCGGGAATGGACAGGGGCGGGAGCATGGCCCGCTCTGTCCTGCATGGAAAGCGGATAATTTTGCGGATAGCCATCTGAAAAACGAATATATAAAGACTGCACAGGAGCGCCATGACTTTCCCCGACCTGCAAGTGGACTGGCTCAAATGCTTCGTCACCGTGGTGGATGCCGGGTCGTTGTCCAGCGCCGCGCCGCAGATGCACCGTTCCCAGTCGGCGGTGAGCATGCAGCTCAAGAAGCTGGAAGCCGCCCTGGGGCGGCAGGTGCTGCTGCGCGGCCCGCGCCAGCACCAGCTCACGCCCGACGGGCAATTGCTGCTGGGCTATGCGCGGCGCATCCTGGATCTGCACGCGGAAACCCAGGCCGCCTTTCGCGGCGAGGAGCTGACGGGCCGGGTGCGCCTGGGCGTGCCGGACGACTATGCCGCCGCCTACCTCACGCCTGCGCTCAAGCGCTTTGCGCCCCGGCACGGCACGGTGGAGATCGAGTTGGACTGCGAGCAATCCACCTCGCTGATTCCCCGTGTGGAGTGCGGCGACCTGGACGTGGCACTGATCTCCCGCGACCATGCGCGGCGCGGTACCTGGCTGTTTTCCGAGCCGATGGTCTGGGTCGGCTCCCCGCAATTCGAGGTCTGGCGGCGCGACCCGCTGCCCATTGCCGTCTACGAAACCACCAGCCTGGCCCGCGCCAGCGCCGTGCAATCGCTGGGCTTGCAGGGGCGGCGCTACCGCGTGGTCTACAACAGCTCCAGCCTGGCCGGGCAGATTGCCGCCGTGGAAAGCGGCCTGGCCGTGGCCGCGCTGACCCGGTGCAGCGCCCCGGCGCACCTGCAAATCCTGGGCAGCGCCCACGGCCTGGGGCCGCTGGAGCCGATGGAGGTGGCGGCCTACCGCAGCCGGGCCTCGCGCGGGGCCAAGGCGGTGGACAGCCTGTACCGCCTGCTGATCCAGACGCTGCGCAGCGCCGAGGCGGGTTGAGCAACGCATGGCTGCCCCCTGGTTTTGTCGCTATTTGCCGCCGCGCAGACAGTTTTTGCGCCGGGGCGGCCAGCCGCTTGCAGTATGGTGCTGGCTTTGCGCCGATCAAGGAGACGAAACACCATGACGCCGACCCCCGAACTGCTGTGCGAAGTGCGCGGCCACGTTGGATTTATCACCCTGAACCGTCCCAAGGCGCTCAATGCCCTGTCCCTGGGCATGGTGCGCGGCCTGCTGGCCCAGCTGCTGGCGTGGCGCGACGACGCCCGCGTGCTGGCCGTGGCCGTGCGCGGCAGCCACAAGGAGGGCGCGTTCGGCCATTTCTGCGCGGGCGGCGACATCCGCTTCCTGCACCAGGCCGTGCAGGACGGCAATCCGCAGGTGGAGGACTTCTTTACCGAGGAATACACCCTCAACCACCTGATCTTCAGCTACCCCAAGCCTTATATCGCCTTCATGGACGGCGTGGTCATGGGCGGCGGCATGGGCATCAGCCAGGGGGCCAGCCTGCGCATCGTCACGGAAAAATCCAGGCTGGCCATGCCGGAGGCGCTGATCGGCCTGTTTCCCGACGTGGGCGGCGGCTACTTCCTTTCGCGCTGCCCCGGGCATGTGGGCGAATGGCTGGGGCTGGCCGGCGAGAGCCTGGCCGCCAGCGAGGCGATGGCCTTCGGTCTGGCCGATGCCTACCTGCCCGCTGCCGAACAGGCCGCGCTATGGGATGCGCTGGGCACGCAAAGCTTTGCCGACGGCGCCGCTGCACAAGCCTTTGTCCAGAGCCGCACCCAGCCCCGGGGGCCGCAGGCCGTGCGCGACACCGGCGCCATCGACCGCGTGTTTGCCCTGCCCACGGTGCAGGCCATCATCGACACGCTGGAGGCCGAAAGCAAGATGGAAGGCAGCGCCGGCGAATGGGCGCAGCAGACGGCGGCCGCCCTGCGCAAGCGCTCGCCCTTGCTGCTGCACGTCGTGCTGGAACAAATCCGCCGCGCCCGCGGCATGACCATGGCCGACGATTTGCGCATGGAGCGTGACCTCGTGCGCAACTGCTTCTTCCTGCGCCCCGGCCAGAGCGAAACCGTGGAGGGCATCCGCGCCCTGGCCATCGACAAGGACCAGGCCCCGCGCTGGAACCCGCCGCGCATCGAGGACGTGACCGAGGCGGCCTGGCAGGCGTTCTTCGCCAGCCCCTGGCCTGCGCACAGCCATCCTCTGGTAGCGTTGCAGGACTGAAAAAGATAGCTGCTTGCGCTTGATATGCCTGGTTTTCAGATTTATTTGATCCTGAAAATCATTGTTTACAAGCGCAAGAAGCTATTTAATTGATAGTTCAGTCGATGGTCAATAAAAAAAACCGCTGCGGCAATCATTGCCGCAGCGGTTTTTCGTACCCTCAATGCGTTACCGGCTTACTTCTTGGCGAAGGGCTCGGGCCGGGGGGTCTTGTCGCTCGAAGGCGGCAGGATGGGCATTTCCAGCTTGGGCTGGTCGCCCGTCAGGGTCTTCAGGAAGGCGACGATCTTGGCGTTCTCATCCGGGGTGAATACCTTGCCCAGCTGGATGCGGCCCATGGTATTGACTGCCTCTTCCAGGGTGTCGGCCGCGCCGTCGTGGAAGTAGGGGTAGGTCAGCTCCACGTTGCGCAGGGTGGGCACCTTGAAGTTGAAGCGGTCGGCGTCCGAGCCGGTCACGGCCACCCGGCCTTCGGCGGGGTTGTCGGTCTTGTAGGCTTCCACCAGGCCCATGCGCTGGAAGGAGTTGCCGCCCACCGCCACGCCGTTGTGACAGGCCACGCAGCCGCTGTCGCGGAACAGCTTGTAGCCTTCCAGCTCATTCTTGGTCAGGGCCTTCTGGTCGCCCTTGAGCCACTTGTCGAAACGCGAGTTGGGCGTCACCAGGGTTTCTTCAAACGCGGCCAGGGCATCGGTCACCTGGTCGATGTCGATGTTGCCCTTCTTGAACACCTGCTTGAATTCGGCCTGGTAGCCGGGGATGGAATTGAGCATGTCCACGGCCAGCTCGTGGGTGAAGGCCATTTCCATCGGGTTGGCGATGGGGCCGCCCGCTTGCTCCTTCAGGTTGGCGGCACGGCCATCCCAGAACTGGGCCACGTTCATGCTGGAGTTGAGCACGGTGGGCGAGTTGATCGGGCCTTCGGCCCAGTTGTGGCCGATGGAGGTTTTCAGGTTATCGCTGCCGCCCATGGACAGGTTGTGGCAGGAGTTACAGGAGATGAAGCCCGACTTGGACAGGCGCGGATCGAACCACAGCTTCTTGCCCAGCTCAACCATCGCCGGGTTGGCGACCTTGGCTGCCGGAATCGGCGAAATCGGTTCGCTGTCGGGCTGCATGGCCCAAGCGGGAGCGCTGATGCCTGCGGCCAGCGCAGCGGCCAGCACGAGGGGGCGGAAGGTGTTTTTCATGATCGAACTCCCTATTGAAGAAAAAGTGGTGAAAAGAAACAGTGGCCTTGTGCCGAATCACAGGGGCGGGCGATGTTTTACGTTTCCTGTAAAACAGGCCTATCGTTTACCCTAGAATTAAGTTTAGTTGAAACCATATGATAAAAATGGTTATTGCTGATTAAAACGCTAAGGAATCGTTGCAATTTGGCAGGAATTCGGTAGCGCCCCGACGGGGCGCGTTTTTACAAATGGTCCATGTGGAGGTTTTGAGGATGACAAACAAATACGATCAGCTGGAGCGCAACGGCGCCAACTTTGCGGAGCTGACGCCCCTGGGGTTCCTGGAGCGCTCGGCCAGCATCTATCCCGAGCGCTTGGCCATCGTGCACGGCGCCCTGCGCCAGACCTGGGCGCAGACCTACGCCCGCTGCCGCCGGTTGGCCCATGCCTTGCAGCAGGCCGGAATTGGTAAAAATGATACAGTCGCCGTGATTTTGCCGAATACGCCGCCGATGGTGGAGGCGCATTTCGGCGTCCCGATGGCCGGGGCCGTGCTCAATGCCCTCAATACCCGGCTGGACCCCGAGGCCGTGGCCTTCATGCTCGACCACGGCGAAGCCAAGGCGCTGATCGTCGACCCGGAATTCGCCCCGCTGATTGCCAAGGCGCTCCAGTTGCGCGAGCGCACCGAGCCGCTGCTGGTCATCCAGGTCGAAGATGCGCTGTACGGCGAGGCCGCCGTGCAGGTGGGCAGCATTGGCTACGAAGACTTCGTGGCCCAGGGCGACCCGGAATTTGCCTGGGTGCTGCCGGGCGATGAATGGGACGCCATCGCCCTGAACTACACCAGCGGCACCACCGGCAACCCCAAGGGCGTGGTCTACCACCACCGGGGCGCGGCCATCAATGCCATCAGCAACGTGCTGGAGTGGGACATGCCCAAGCACAGCGTCTACCTGTGGACGCTGCCCATGTTCCACTGCAACGGCTGGTGCTTCCCCTGGACGGTGGCCGCCCGCGCGGGCGTGAACGTCTGCCTGCGCCGGGTCGAGGCCAAGGCCATCTTCGATGCCATCCGCGACCATGGCGTCACCCACTACTGCGGGGCGCCCATCGTGCAGTCGCTGCTCATCAACGCCCCGGCGGAGCTGAAAGCGGGCATCCCCGCTGGCGTCAAGGCCATGGTGGCCGGTGCCGCACCCCCGGCGTCGATGATCGAAGGCATGGAGGAAATGGGCTTCGACCTGACCCACGTCTACGGCCTGACCGAGGTCTACGGCCCGGCCTCGGTCTGCGCCAAGCACGATGCCTGGAACGATGTGGACATCGGCGAGCGTGCCCGCCTGAACGCCCGCCAGGGCGTGCGCTACCACCTGCAGCGCGACGTGCGCGTGATGAACCCCGAAACCATGCAGCCCGTGCCGATGGACGGCGAGACCATGGGCGAGATCATGTTCCGCGGCAACATCACCATGAAGGGCTACCTGAAAAACCCGGCGGCCACCGACGAAGCCTTCCGTGGCGGGTGGTTCCACAGTGGCGACCTGGCCGTGCAGTACCCGGACGGCTACATCAAGATCAAGGACCGCAGCAAGGACATCATCATCTCCGGCGGCGAGAACATCTCGTCGATCGAGGTCGAGGACGTGCTCTACCGCCACCCCGCCGTGCTGGCCGCCGCCGTGGTCGCCAAGCCGGACGAAAAATGGGGCGAGACGCCGTGCGCCTTCCTGGAAATCAAGGCCGGGGCGAATGTGACCGAGGAAGACATCGTCGCCCACTGCAAACAGCATCTGGCCGGCTTCAAGGTGCCGCGCCACATCGTGTTTGGCGAACTGCCCAAGACCAGCACCGGCAAGATCCAGAAGTTCGAGCTGCGCAAGCAGGTGGGGTCGAGCAGCGCCATCGGCGTGTAACTCTGGCGAAATAAGACCTGGGCTTGTGGCACGGCGCCGTCCGTGCCGCAAGCTTTTTCGTTTTCCGGTTTAGACCCAAAAGCGTTGCAACAGCTTTAACCGCAGCCGCCGCGCCGGACGGGCGGGATGGCTATACTGGCCGCTTGCTCCGGGGTGCACGAGGGATTTTTTCTTCCCAGGCGTGCTGAGATGGCGGCCCAAGCCGCTGAAACCGCGAACTTGATCTGGTTAATACCAGCGTAAGAAGAGCTGCCATTGGGAACTGGATGGAAACGTGCGCCTTGCTGCCAATGCGGGCGGTGCGTGCTGTCGGTTCCCGATCGATTGCGGAGCATGTCCTGTTTTGTGTGATCCCCAAGGAGACTGCCGCAATGAACGCCCCCGACAATTTCGTCCAACTGCTCGCCCGCACGCGCGAGTCCTTCCCCGCCTCCACCAAGTCCTACATCACCGGCAGCCGCGCCGATCTGCGCGTGCCGGTGCGTGACATCCAGCTGACCAACGGCGAGGTGGTCAGCGTCTACGACACCTCCGGCCCCTATACCGACCCCACGGCCACCATCGACGTGAAAAAGGGCCTGGAAAGCGTGCGTGCCGCCTGGATTGCCGAGCGCGGCGATACCGAACAGTACGAAGGCCGCAAGCCCGTTGCCCTGGACGACGGCAGCAAGAGCGAGGACGCCGTGCGCCTGGCCCAGCTGCGCCAGGAGGCCGCCGCCCTGCAACGCCAGCCGCGCCGCGCCAGGGCAGGCGGCAACGTGACGCAGATGCACTATGCCCGCAAAGGCATCGTCACGCCGGAGATGGAATACGTCGCCCTGCGCGAAAACGGCAAGCGCGAATGGATGGAGCAATACATGCAGGATGCCGCCCGCGAAAAGCGGCTGGCCGGCAACCCGATGGGCGCGATGATTCCCAAGGTCATCACCCCTGAATTCGTGCGCGACGAAGTGGCCCGGGGCCGCGCCATCATCCCGGCCAATATCAACCACCCCGAGGTGGAGCCGATGGCCATCGGGCGCAACTTCCTGGTCAAGATCAACGCCAACATCGGCAACTCGGCCGTCACGTCCAGCATCGAGGAAGAAGTCGAAAAACTCGTCTGGGCCATCCGCTGGGGCGCGGACAACGTGATGGATCTCTCGACCGGCAAGAACATCCACACCACGCGCGACTGGATCGTGCGCAACTCGCCCGTGCCCATCGGCACCGTGCCGATCTACCAGGCGCTGGAAAAAGTCGGCGGTATTGCCGAGGACCTGACCTGGGAAATCTTCCGCGACACCCTCATCGAGCAGGCCGAACAGGGCGTGGACTATTTCACCATCCACGCCGGGGTGCGGCTGGCCTACATCCACCTGACGGCAGCGCGGCGCACCGGCATCGTCTCGCGCGGCGGCTCGATCATGGCCAAGTGGTGCATGGCGCACCACAAGGAAAGCTTTTTGTACGAGCACTTCGAGGACATCTGCGACATCATGAAGACGTACGACGTCGCCTTCAGCCTGGGCGACGGCCTGCGCCCCGGCTGCGCCAGCGACGCCAACGACGAAGCGCAGTTTGCCGAACTGCACACCCTGGGCGAGCTGACCCAGATCGCCTGGAAGCACGACGTGCAGACCATGATCGAAGGCCCCGGCCACGTGCCCATGCACATGGTGCAGGCCAACATGACCGAGCAGCTCAAGACCTGCCACGAAGCACCGTTCTACACCCTGGGGCCGCTGACCATCGACATTGCGCCCGGCTACGACCACATTGCCAGCGCCATCGGCGCGGCCATGATCGGCTGGTTCGGCACCGCCATGCTGTGCTACGTCACGCCCAAGGAGCACCTGGGCCTGCCCGACCGCGACGACGTCAAGCAGGGCATCATCGCCTACAAGATCGCCGCGCACGCCGCCGACGTGGCCAAGGGCCACCCCGGCGCCCGCGCCCGCGACGATGCCTTGAGCCAGGCACGCTTCGACTTCCGCTGGCAAGACCAGTTCAACCTGGGCCTGGACCCGGAAACCGCGCAGGAATACCACGACGAGACGCTGCCCAAGGACGCGGCCAAGGTGGCGCACTTCTGCTCCATGTGCGGGCCGAAGTTCTGCTCGATGAAGATCACCCAGGAAGTGCGCGAATTTGCCGCCGCCAAGGGCGTGGCGGAGGCCGAGGCGCTGGCCGAGGGCATGGCCACGAAAGCCGAGGAATTCAACCGCGCGGGCGGGGAGTTCTATATCCCCATCCACAAGGCATGAGAAAAAATAGCTGCTGCCACTGACAAATAAAGGGTTTCAGATGGTTTTTCATCTGAAACCGTTGGTATTCCAGTGGATGCAGCTATCTGAATAATGAAAAAGCGGGCTGCTGTGGCCCGCTTTTTTTGTCTGCACTGGGGGAGCGTTAGAAGGTTTCCCAGTCGTCCTCATGGCCCGATGCGGAGGAGGCCGGCTTTTTCGGCGCAGGCG
>CABIIJ010000052.1 GCA_902175065.1 uncultured Comamonas sp.
CAACCCTTCGGGCAAGGCAGCAAAAAACCGCACTCGTCGTTGCGTACCTTGACCAGGCCACCAGCCTGGCCTGCGGCACGCGCCTAGATTGCGGTTTTTTGCTGCCTTGCGGACACCATGAAAAGATCGTGAACAGGTTCTGAATGAAAAATGGCGCTATCCCTTGTCAGGAAAGCGCCAGCAGCTCTTGTTTTCAATATTCAATTGAGCGCCATGCTCAGTTTGCGCCGGTAGCTGTCGATCAGTGCCGTGGCGGCATCCTGCGCGGCGGCATTCTTGCCCAGCAGCTCGATGCCGCCGGCGCTCTTGCCGGGCACGGCATCCTGCTTTTTCGGCTTGGGCGGGGTGAGCAGTTCCAGGATGGCGACGAACAGCTTGCGGGCCGCCTGCTCGTTCCAGGCTTTGTCGCGCATGATGATTTCCAGCAGTTCGTCCATGCTGTCCGTCCACTGCCCGGCGGCGGCCAGCAGCTGGGCCTTGGCAAAGCGGGTGTCGAAGTCACGCCTGTTGTGCGCGATGGCGGCGTCGAACTGCGCCAGCGGCCATTCGGCACGCGGGTCGTGCTGGGCAAACACGATGCACTGCAGCCATTCGCCGAGCGCCGCAAAGCGCAGCGGCTGGGGAATGCGCTTGAGCGGTTCCTGCAGCAGCGCGGTGGCCTCCTCGATGCCGCCGCTGGCAATCAGCAGGCGCACGTAGTCGAAGCGGGCATCGTCATTGCCGGGGTCGGCCGCCACGGCTTCGGCCAGCTTTTGCAGGGCGGCGTCGGTGTCGCCCTCCTGCATGAGCTGCTGGGCCTCCTGCGCCTCGGCTTCGGCGTGCAGGGCGTCTTCGCTGGGCAGATGCTTGTCCAGGAACTGGCGCACCTGGCCTTCGGTTTGCGCCCCCATGAAGCCATCGACCGGCTGGCCGCCGACCATCAGCACGCAGGTGGGCACGCTGCGCACGCCGAACATGGCGGCGATCTGCTGGTTGGCGTCCACGTCGATCTTGGCCAGGATGAAGCGCCCGCCGTAGTCGGCCTCCAGCTTCTCCAGCGTGGGCACCAGTGTTTTGCACGGGCCGCACCAGGTGGCCCAGAAGTCCACCAGCACGGGGGTGTGCATGGAGGCGGCGATTACTTCGGCTTCGAAATTCTCTAGGGTGATGTCGATCATCGGGGGAAACTCCTGTGCTGGCCCGCAGGGTGGGCGCGATGGGGGGATTCTCCCGGATATCTTGGGAAGCGCTGCAAAACCCCCAGCGCCGCAGCCTTGGACGGCCTCGGGTGGTCTGCCGCGTTGCAAATTCTCGCAATAGCTACGGCTATTGCTGCGATTTGCGCCTTGCAGCCCATCCCGATCCGTCCAAGTTGCTTGGCAGCTTGGGGTTTGCAGGGCTTCCCTTGGGACGTTTCGGGTTTTTGCCAGGGCATGCAGCGGTGCGCACAAAAACACGTAAAGAAGTTGTAAAGGGCTGGAACTTCTGCGTTTGCGTCCCACCTTATGGTGCGTAAGACCTCTGGTTTTGCGGACTTTATCGCTGTGGGGCACGGCCATCGTTTCTGACTGCCAGCCTGGGGGTGTCTCTCCTCCCTCCCTCTCTTAAGTTGCCCACGGGTTGCTCCACAGCGCTTTTTATTCCTGGCCCCAGCCCGGCATTGCCCGGGCTGGGGCCAAAACATTCGGAACCGCAGCATTCGTCAACGGCGCAGGGTGGCGCCAGGGGCGGCCTTTACAATCGCCGCCCATGAACCTGTCTGCCCTTACCGCCCTCTCTCCGCTGGACGGCCGCTACGCCGCCAAACTTGCCACCCTGCGCCCCATCATGAGCGAATACGGCTACATGCACCGCCGCGTTCAGGTGGAGGTGACGTGGTTCATCGCCCTGTCGGATGCCGGGCTGCCGGAATTTGCGCCGCTGTCCGAGGCCGCCCGCACGCTGCTGCTGGGGCTGGTGAAGAATTTCAGCGAGCTTGATGCCCAGGCGATCAAGGACATCGAGAAAACCACCAACCACGACGTGAAAGCCGTCGAATACTGGATCAAGAACCAGTTCAAGGGCCATGCCGAGCTGGAGAAGGCGTCCGAGTTCGTCCACTTCGCCTGCACCAGCGAGGACATCAACAACACCAGCCATGCCCTGCAGATCCGCGCCGGGCGCGATGTGCTGCTGGCCAGCCTGAACACCGTGGCCGCCAAGCTGCGGGCGATGGCGCACCAGTTTGCCGCCGTGCCCATGTTGAGCCGCACGCACGGGCAGACCGCCAGCCCGACCACCGTGGGCAAGGAAATCGCCACCGTCTATATGCGCCTGCAGAAGGCGATTGCGCAGATCGAGGGCGTGCAGATCCTGGCCAAGATGAACGGTGCCGTGGGCAACTACAACGCCCATCTGGCCGCTTATCCCGACCACGACTGGGAGGCGTTCAGCCGCACGGTGGTGGAAAGCGCCGAACCCGTGGGCCTGGGCCTGAGCTTCCAGCCCTATTCCATCCAGATCGAGCCGCACGATTACATGGCCGAGGTGTTCGACGCCGTGGCCCGCGCCAACACCATCCTGATCGACCTGTCGCGCGACATCTGGGGCTACGTCAGCCTGGGCTATTTCAAGCAGAAGCTGAAGGACGGCGAAATCGGCTCCTCCACCATGCCGCACAAGGTCAATCCGATCGACTTCGAGAACTGCGAAGGCAACCTGGGGCTGGCCAACGCCGTGCTACGCCATCTGGCCGAGAAGCTGCCCATCAGCCGCTGGCAGCGCGACCTGACCGATTCGACCGTGCTGCGCAACATCGGCGTGGCGCTGGGCTATGCCACGCTGGCCTATGCCTCGCTCATGACCGGCCTGAACAAGCTGGAGCTGAACGAGGAGCGCCTGGCCGAAGACCTGGACGCCGCCTGGGAAGTGCTGGCCGAGCCGATCCAGACCGTCATGCGCCGCTACGGCGTGGCCGGCGCCTACGAAAAACTCAAGGAAGTCACGCGCGGCAAGAGCGTGCTGGCCGAGGATTTGCACCGGCTCATCCGCAGCCTGGACATCCCCGAAGCCGACAAACAACGCCTGCTGGCCATGACCCCGGCCAGCTACATCGGCAAGGCCACCGCGCTGGCCCAGCGTATCTGATTAAACTATTTGATAGCTGCTTCCGCTGATTAAACAAGCATTTCAATAACAAAGAGCTGCTAAAACCATGGCTTGACTGTGGAAGCAGCTCTTGTTTTTTTATAGGAGCCTGCCATGGCCCTGAAATCCACCATCTTCAAAGCCAACCTGTCGATTGCCGACATCGACCATGGCTACTACGCCGACCACAACCTCACCCTGGCCCGCCACCCGAGCGAAACCGACGAGCGCATGATGGTGAGGCTGGTGGCCCTGGCGCTGAACGCCTGGCAGTTGCAGGCGCTGTGCAAGGGCGACGGTACGCTGGCCTTCGGCACGGGCCTGTCCGACCCGGATGACCCGGACGTGCACATCACCGACTTCACCAACGCCAAGCGCCTGTGGATCGAAGTCGGCCAGCCCGAGGAAAAACCCATCAACAAGGCGTGCAGCAAGTCCGACCAGGTGCTGCTCTACCCCTTCGGCCCGGCGGCGGAGGTGTGGTGGAAAGGGCTGGAAAACAAAGTGGCGCGGCAGCAAAAGCTGCTGGTGTGGCGCATTCCCGCCGAAACCGCGCAGCAACTGGCCGCCCTGGCACAGCGCTCCATGCAGTTGCAGGCCACCATCCAGGATGGGGAGCTGACCCTGTCCGGCGAGCAGGGCATGGCCGTGGTTGCGCCCGAGCGCTGGAAGTAAGCCACACACTGCCGAAGTAACCCGGTGGTAACTTCGGTCCAGAGGCTTGCCTACAATGCGGGGTTTTCCCCCACTTTGAGCGCCCATTGCGCGGCATCCTCCTCCTATGAACATCCTGCGTTTTTCCGATTTGTGCGCCCAAGGCAAAGTCCAGGGCCAACGTGTTTTCATCCGTGCCGACCTGAACGTGCCCCTGAACGATGCGGGCCAGATCACCGAGGACACGCGCGTGCGTGCCTCCGTGCCCGCCATCGAGATGGCGCTAAAGGCCGGGGCCGCCGTCATGGTCACCAGCCACCTGGGCCGTCCCACGGAAGGGGAATTCAAGCCTGCCGACAGCCTGGCCCCCGTGGCCCGGCGCCTGGGCGAGCTGCTGGGCCGCGACGTGCCCCTGGTCGCCAACTGGGTGGACGGCGTGCAGGTTGCCCCCGGCCAGGTCGTGCTGCTGGAAAACTGCCGCGTGAACGTCGGCGAGAAAAAGAACAAGGAAGAACTGGCCCGCAAGTTGGCCGCGTTGTGCGACATCTTCGTGCACGACGCCTTCGGCACCGCCCACCGCGCCGAGGGCACCACCTACGGCATCGCGCAATTCGCGCCCGTGGCCTGCGCCGGGCCGCTGCTGTCGGCGGAAATCGACGCCATCAGCAAGGCCCTGGCCAACCCGGCGCGTCCGCTGGCAGCCATCGTGGCCGGTTCCAAGGTCTCCACCAAGCTGACCATCCTGCAAAGCCTGGCGAAGAACGTCGATCAGCTCATCGTCGGCGGCGGCATTGCCAACACCTTCATGCTGGCAGCGGGGCTGAACATCGGCAAATCCCTGGCCGAACCCGATCTGCTCGATGAAGCCAAGGCGGTGATTGCCGCCATGGCCGCACGCGGCGCGGAAGTACCCATCCCCACCGATGTCGTCACTGCCAAAACCTTCGGCGCAGACGCTGCCGCCACCGTGAAAAAAGCCACCGAAGTGGCCGACGATGACCTGATCCTGGACATCGGCCCCGAAACCGC
This sequence comes from uncultured Comamonas sp., assembly GCA_902175065.1. Taxonomy (GTDB): domain Bacteria; phylum Pseudomonadota; class Gammaproteobacteria; order Burkholderiales; family Burkholderiaceae_C; genus Comamonas. The sequence goes on from CABIIJ010000052.1 coordinate 4,789, forward strand.
CGCCAAACTGGCCGCGCAACTGAAACAGGCGGGCACCATCGTCTGGAACGGCCCGGTGGGTGTGTTCGAGTTCGACCAGTTCGCGGACGGCACGAAAGCCATCGCGCAGGCGATCGCCGAGTCGAAAGCCTTCAGCATCGCGGGCGGCGGCGACACCCTGGCGGCCATTGCCAAGTACGGCATCGAGGACAAGGTGGGCTACATCTCCACCGGCGGCGGCGCCTTCCTGGAAGTGCTGGAGGGCAAGACCCTGCCCGCCTTCGAGATTCTGGAAAAGCGGGCGCAGGGGTAATTCCATTTCCGGATCAATAGAGTACGCGAAGGCGAAGCGCAGACATTACTGGCGTAAGGCCAGCGAAGCCGACAAAGTAATCTATTGATCTGGAATTGGAATAAGACGGCTGCCCCGGTTCCCCGCCGGTAACCGCCTGGAACGTCCAGGCGGTTTTTTTCTGCCAAGGTGGGCAAGGCTGTTGTGCTTTCACGTCACCCGCCAGCAAACTGCACAAGGATTGAAAGAGCCGCTCCAGGTTTGCTGGAATAATGCGCCGCTAATGCGCCGCTAATGCGCCGCTAATGCGCCGCTAATGCGCCGCTAATGCGCCGCTAATGCGCCGCTAATGCGCCGCTAATGCGCCGCGCTTCCTTGCGGGCCATCGAACTATGTCCTGCACTTTCAGGGCATATGCCCGATCCAGCACAAGGAAACTCTATGCGCTCATGGAAAAGTATTGGTCTGATGGCCCTGGCAGGTGCCAGCGCCGCCGTCTTGACTGCCTGCGGTTCGGCTCCGATTCCCGTGGCCACGAACTTTGACTACACCACTCAGCAGAAGGCCCGCTCTGCGGGCCATTGGGATTTGATGGCCCGTGATGTAGCGGCGCAAAGTCTCAATACCCTGGAAGGCGTCGGCGTCCTGCGCAATGTGCCGGTATATGTTGCCTTGCCCAAACATGCCAGCGAGTTTGACGAAGGTTTTCGTGAAATGCTGTTGACCAAGCTGGTGCAAAACGGTGTTTCGGTACTGGATAACGCTCGCGGTGCGGATTTGCAAATTTCCTATACCACCCAGGTGGTGGTGCATAAAAGCGATCGTCCGTACTTCATCCCTGGCAAATTTACGGTGCTGGCCGGGGGGCTGATGGCTGCCTATGGTCTGCGCACCGAGCATCTGGATACTAAATTGCTGGCCACTTTGGGATTGGCAGGCGCAGCAGATTTTGCCGAGAGCATCAACGCTGGCGGCCCCACCCACACGGAGGTGATTTTGACCACATCGGTCAAGCGTGGCGACCAGTATCTGGCCCGTAAAACGGATGTGTATTACTTGGAAGATGTGGATGCGCCGCTGTTTTGGAAGCAGGTGCCTCCTGCTCCCGTTTCTCGTTTTAACGTGGTGAATCGATAATGAAAAAGCACGCCCAAGCTCTTTTAGCGGTTTCTTTGGTTGTCGCCCTGGCTGGTTGCGCCACGCAAACAGTCCAGCCTGTGGCCTACATTGGCCCAACGTATGAAAAAGCCGCCGCCAATCCCTTCTTGATCAGTGGGCGGCAAGCAGTAGATGCTTTGCTCGATGGATTTGACCCTGGCAAGCTGGAGCGCACGCCCGTTTTGGTGGCCACGGTGGTGGATGTCAACAACCTGAAAAGCTCTGCTCCATTGGGGCGCACCCTGGGGGAAATTTATGCCTCCCAGTTGGCCAACAAGGGCTATAACGTAACCGAAATGAAATTGCGCGGTGACGTTTATGTGCGCGAAGGCACGGGGGAATTGCTGCTGTCGCGTGAAATCCGGGAAATTGCTGCGCAACATGCTGCGGGGCTGGTCTTGGTAGGCACGTATTCCCAAGCCAGCCAATATACGTATATCAGCATGAAGCTGGTGCGCACCGCCGATAGCCGCATCATGCGCAGCCACGATTACGCCATTCCCAATGATCGGGATGTGCTGCGGATGCTGAAATAAGCAACGCTTGCCGTTTTTAAAGAAACCGCCCTGCATTCATGCTGTGGCGGTTTTTTTCTGTCCCGGTTCAGCCCCGCATCAGCGCCTCGATTGCGTCCACCTCGACCGGCACATCCCGCGTCAGCAGTTCGCAGCCGGTTTCCATGATCACTGCGTCGTCTTCGATGCGGATGCCGATGTGGTGGAAGTGTTCGGGCACGCCGTCGGCGGGGCGGACGTACAGGCCCGGCTCGATGGTCAGGCACATGCCGGGGCGCAGGATGCGGCTTGCGCGGCTGCCGTTGGGGTGGGCGGGGGCGCCCGGTTCGGTGTAGCTGCCGCAGTCATGCACGTCCATGCCCAGCCAGTGGCCGGTGCGGTGCATGTAGAACTGGGTGTAGGTTTTGTCGGCGACGATGTCCTGGGTGCTGCCGTGCTGGTTGGCCTGGAGCAGGCCCAGGTCGAGCAGCCCCTGGGCCAGGACGGCGACGGTGGCATCGTGCGGATCGTTGAAGCGCTGGCCTGCGCGGGTGGCGGCGATGGCGGCTTTCTGGCTCTCCAGCACCAGTTGGTACACATCGCGTTGCGGGCCGGTGAAGCGGCCATTGGCGGGGAAGGTGCGGGTGATGTCGGCAGCGTAGCCGTCCAGCTCGCAGCCGGCGTCGATCAGCACCAGGTCGCCATTGCGCACGGGAGTGCTGCCGGCGCGGTAGTGCAGCACGCAGGCGTTGGCCCCGGCGGCGACGATGCTGTCGTAGGCCACGCCCTGGGCGCCGCCCTGGCGGAAGGTGTGCAGCAGTTCGGCGTCCAGGTGGTATTCGCGCACGTCCTGGCCGCTGCGCAGCATGTGGGCGCTGGTTTGCATGGCGCGGATGTGGGCGGCGGCGCTGATGGTGGCGGCGCGGCGCATGGTGGCCAGTTCGTGTGCGTCCTTGATGAGGCGCATGTCGTCCAGCAGGCGGCACAGATCGCCTTGTCGGGCGGGGCACAGCACCCCGGCACGGGCACGCTGGCGCACGGGGGTGAGCCAGCGTTCGATCTGCGCGGCCAGGCCGTCGTGCGTGGCAAACGGCCACCAGACGCACTGCCGGTTGTCCAGCAGGGCGGGCAGGTGTTCGTCGATGCTGGTGTTGGCCAGGGCGGCGTCCAGCTCCAGTGCGGCAGGCGCGGCTTCGGGGCCGAGGCGGTAGCCGTCCCAGATTTCACGTTCCGGATCCTTGGGCTGGCAGAACAGGGTGGCGTGGCCATCGGCGGTCAGCACCAGGGTGGCGCCCGGTTCGGTGAAGCCGGTAAGGTAGAAGAAGTAGCTGTCGTGCCGGTACAAATAGCTGTTGTCGCGGTTGCGCGGGCGTTCCGGCGCGGTGGGGACGATGGCGATGCCGCCATCGCCCAACTGGGCGGCCAGCCGGGCGCGGCGTTGGGCGTAGACGGAAAGAGGGTAGGCGGTGGGGGGCAGTAGCGCAGTAGAGGCAGTCATGGGCGAGGATGGTAGCGCTTAGGAGCGTGTAAGCTGCGGCGGCTTTGAGATCGCCAAGTTTAAAAACGGAGACTAACCATGATCGAGCTGTACCACTGCGTGAGTGCGCGTTCCTTGCGTCCCTTGTGGATGCTGGAGGAGCTGGGGCTGGCCTACCAGCTGCACATGCTGCCTTTCCCGCCCAGGGTGCAGGCGCGTGCGTTTTTGCAGGACAACCCGCTGGGCACGGTGCCGTTGTTGGTGGACGGGGCCACGCGCATGACGGAGTCGGCGGCCATGTGCGACTACCTGGTGCGCCGCAGCGGCAACACCGCCCTGCAAGTGCAGGAGCAGGAGGCGGATTTCGGGGCGTACCTGAACTGGCTGCATATGAGCGATGCCCCCCTGACTTTCCCCCAACCCCTGGTGCTGCGCTACCGCCACTTTGAACCCCCGGAGCGCCGGCAGCCCCAGGTGGCCGAGGATTACGCCCGCTGGTTTCTGGCACGTTTGCGGGCGGTGGAGGCGGCGTTGAGCGATGCCCCGTTCTTGTGCGCAGGGCGGTTTACGGCGGCGGATGTGGCGGTGGGCTATGCCCTGCTCCTGGGCCAGCACCTGGGTTTGTCGGAGCACTATCCACCTGCCGTACAAGCCTATTGGGCCGGCTTGCAGGCACGCCCCGCTTACCAGCGGGTCCTGCAGATCCAGCAGGAGGCGGCGCAAACACAGGGGGTAGACCCCACGCCGGCGCCGGATCTGCGGTAAGGGCCGCTCACATAACCCTTGTACGTCGTTGTGCAGCCTTGCCGTACCGGGGGCACTGCCTGCGGCTTCAAGCTTTGTTTCGACCGCAAACCTACGGTTTGCTGCGTGGTGTTGGCGTTCTACAAATAAGGGCGCAAATACCGCCCGGTGTGGCTGGAGGGATCCGCCGCCACCTGTTCCGGCGTGCCCTGGGCGACGACCTGGCCGCCGCCAGCGCCGCCTTCGGGGCCGATGTCGATGAGCCAGTCGGCGGTTTTGATCACGTCCAGGTTGTGCTCGATGATGACGATGGTGTTGCCTGCATCGCGCAGGCGTTGCAGCACGCTCAGGAGCAGCTCCACGTCGGCAAAGTGCAGGCCGGTGGTCGGCTCGTCCAGGATGTAGAGGGTGCGGCCCGTGTCGCGCCGTCCCAGCTCCAGTGCCAGCTTGACGCGCTGCGCCTCGCCGCCGGACAGGGTGGTGGCGCTTTGCCCCAGGCGGATGTAGCCCAGGCCCACGTCCATCAGGGTTTGCAGGCGGCGGGCCAGGGCGGGCTGGTCGGCGAAGAAGGCCAGGGCGTCCTCCACCGTCATGTCCAGCACCTGGGCGATGTTCCGGCCCTTCCACTGCACTTCCAGCGTTTCGCGGTTGTAGCGCTGGCCGTGGCAGACGGCACAGGCCACGTACACGTCGGGCAGGAAGTGCATCTCCACCTTGATCAGGCCGTCGCCCTGGCAGGCTTCGCAGCGCCCGCCGCCGCTGGCCTGGGCCACGTTGAAGCTGAAGCGCCCCGGGCCGTAGCCGCGCTCGCGGGCCGTGGGTGCCTGGGCGAACAGGTCGCGGATGGGGGTGAAGATGCCGGTGTAGGTGGCCGGGTTGCTGCGCGGGGTGCGGCCAATGGGGGCCTGGTCGACGCAGATCACCTTGTCGATCAGCTCCAGCCCCAGGAGCGCCTCGTGCGGCTGCGGCTGGGTGCCGGCGCGGTGCAGGCGGCGGGCGGCCTCGGCGTACAGGGTGTCATTGACCAGGGTGGATTTGCCGGAGCCGGACACGCCGGTCACGCAGGTCAGCAGGCCGATGGGGAAGTCCACGCTCACACTGCGCAGGTTGTGCCCGTTGGCCCCGACCACGCGCAGGCATTGCAGGCCGGGGTGCTGTTCGGCAGGCGCAGGGGCGGTGGGTTGGCCGAAGGCGTTTTTCGCCACCGTCGGGGTGCTGGCACGGGGCAGCGGCTGCCACGGTGTGCGCCGCGTCGGCACGGCGATCGTGCGCTGGCCGCTCAAATACTGGCCGGTGGGGGAATCGGGGCTGGCCATGATCTGCGCCACATTGCCCTGGGCCATGACGCGCCCGCCGTGGATGCCTGCGCCGGGGCCCAGATCCAGGATGTGGTCGGCGCAGCGCATCATGTCGGCATCGTGTTCGACCACGATCACGCTGTTGCCCAGGTCGCGCAGGCGCTGCAAGGTGGCAATCAAGCGGTCGTTGTCGCGCTGGTGCAGGCCGATGCTGGGCTCGTCCAGCACGTACATCACGCCCGAGAGGCCGCTGCCGATCTGGCTGGCCAGGCGGATGCGCTGCGCCTCCCCGCCCGAGAGGCTGTCCGCGTTGCGCGACAGGCTGAGATAGCCCAGCCCCACATCGGTCAGAAAACGCAGGCGGTTGGTGATTTCCTGCAGGATTTTTTCGGCAATCGTGGCCTGGTTGCCCTCCAGCTGCACGCTTTGGCACCAGTCCAGCGCCGCGCTCAAGGTGCTGGTGCTGATGGCGTGGATGTTGCGCTGCTGCGCCCCGCTGCCGATGAAGACATGCAGCGCCTCCACCCGCAGCCGGGCGCCGTGGCACGCGGGGCAGGGGCGGCTGCTGCGCAGCGCGGCCAGGGCATCGTGCAGCGGGCCGCTGGGGTGGCTGGCCCAGCGCCGCGCGAGGTTGGGGATCACCCCCTCGAACGGGTGCTGCACCGGCTGGTTCTGGCCATCGTGCCGGTAGGTGAAGGTGATGGCTTCGGTGCCCGACCCCCACAGCACCACGTCCTGCACCGCCTGCGGCCAGTCGGCAAAGGGCGCTTCCACATCCTGGCCGTAATGCCGGGCCACGGCCTGGAGCAATTCAAAGTAGGTGGTGTGCCGCCGCTCCCAGCCGGGAATCGCGCCGCTGGCCAGGCTGATCTCGGGGTGCGCCAGCACGCGCTGCGGGTCGAAATCTTCCGCGCTGCCCAGGCCGTTGCAGGTCGGGCAGGCGCCCTGCGGGGCGTTGAAGGAGAACAGGCGCGGCTCCAGCTCGCCCAGGGCGTAGTGGCACTGCGGGCAGGCAAAGCGGCTGCTCAGGGTCAGCTCGGTGTCGTTGTCCATGTCCAGCACGCCGATGCGCCCGGCCTCCGGGGCCAGGCGCAGGGCCGCTTCCAGGCTTTCGGCCAGGCGCTGGGCGATGTCGGGGCGCACCTTGAGGCGGTCGACCACCACGGCAATGTCGTGACGCTGGGTTTTGTCCAGCGCGGGCAGTTCGCCCGCCTGCACGATCTGCCCGTCGATGCGAAAGCGCACAAACCCCTGGGCCTGCAACTGCACCAGCAGCTCGGCAAATTCGCCCTTGCGCCCGGTCACCACCGGGGCCAGCAGCATCAGGCGCGTGCCCTCGGGCAGTTGCAGCAGGCGGTCGACCATCTGGCTCACCGTCAGCGCCTGCAGCGCCTGCCCATGCTCCGGGCAGTGCGGCACCCCGGCGCGGGCCAGCAGCAGGCGCAGGTAGTCGTTGATCTCCGTCACCGTGCCGACGGTGGAGCGCGGGTTGTGGCTGGTGGCTTTCTGCTCGATGGCGATGGCGGGCGACAGCCCCTCGATCACGTCCACATCCGGCTTGTCCAACTGCCCCAGAAACTGCCGCGCGTAGGTCGAAAGGCTCTCTACGTAGCGCCGCTGTCCCTCGGCATACAAGGTGTCGAACGCCAGGCTGGACTTGCCCGAGCCGGACAGCCCGGTAATCACCACCAGCTGGTTGCGCGGAATATCGACATCGATGTTCTGCAGATTGTGGGTACGCGCCCCGCGAATGCTGATCAGGCGCTGGCCCAGGTAGGCCGCAGGCGGGGGCGGGGACAAAGGGAGGGTGGCAGACACAGGAAAACCGTTCGGGGCAAAAGCAAAACGCCCCATGATAGGGGCGTTTGCAGCGGCGGGCAGGAAGCCTGTAACCGGCTTATTCCCCGTAGCCCAGGGCCGGTGCGCTGCTGCCGGGGTGGCCGGCACCGTCCTGCAGGCGGAACACGCTCACGGTCTGCACCAGCTGGTGCGACTGGGTTTGCAGGCTGGCGGCAGCGGCGGCCATTTCCTCGACCAGGGCGGCGTTCTGCTGGGTCACCTGGTCCATCTGGGTGATGGCCTCGCCGACCTGGCCTACGCCTGCGCTTTGCTCGCGGCTGGCGGCGCTGATCTCGCCCATGATGTCGGTCACGCGGCGGATGGCGGTCACCACCTCCTGCATGGTGTTGCCGGCCTGATCGACCAGCACGCGCCCTTCGTCGACGTGGGTCACGCTGTCGTGGATGAGCTGCTTGATCTGGCGTGCCGCGTCGGCGCTGCGCCCGGCCAGGGCACGCACTTCGCTGGCGACGACGGCAAAGCCGCGCCCCTGTTCCCCGGCGCGGGCGGCTTCCACGGCGGCGTTCAGCGCCAGGATGTTGGTCTGGAAGGCAATGCTGTCGATCACGCCGATGATGTCGCCGATCTTGGTCGAGTCGGCATGGATGCTCTGCATGATGTGCACGACCTGCTCCACCGTCTGCCCGCCCTGGTCGGCAATCTGGCGGGCGTTGGCGGCCATCTGGTTGGCCTGGGCGGCGTTGTCGGCGTTGTGGCGCACGGTGGCGCCCAGTTCTTCCATCGAGGCGGCGGTTTGCTCCAGGGCGCTGGCCTGGCTTTCCGTGCGGGCGCTCAAATCCTGGTTGCCCTGGGCGATTTCGGCGCTGGCGGTGGCCACGCCTTCGGCGCCGTGGCGTACCTGGCCGACGATGCGGGCCATGCTTTCCTGCATCTGGTGAATGCCGTGCAGCACGCTGCCATCATGAATCTTGTGCTGGCTGCGGACGGCCAGGTCGCCGTGGGCCACGGCTTGCACCAGGGTGTTCAGCGTGGTGGGCTCATCGCCCAGCTGGCGCAGGATGCTGCGCGAAATCAGCCAGATGGTGACGGCCAGCAACAGGGTGAAGATCCCGCCGATGAGCAAGGCCTCGACCACGCGCTTGAGGAACAGGGCCTGCACGTCATCGACGTACACCCCGGAGCCGATCACCCAGCCCCAGGGTGCGTAGCCTTTGACGTAGGAAACTTTGGCGACCGGGTTGTCGTGCCCGGGCTTGGGCCAGAGGTATTCGACAAAACCCTGTCCGTCTTTTTTCACCGTATCGACAAATGCGACGAACAGGTGCTTGCCCGTGGGGTCGGTACTGCCGCTCAAGTCCTTGCCGTCCAGCTCGGGCCGGATGGGGTGCATCAGCATGTGGACCTGCATGTCATTGACCCAGAAATACTCCCCATCGCCGTAGCGCAGCTTGCCGATGGCCTTGAGCGCCCGCTCCTTGGCCACGTCCTCGGACAAGTCCTGGCTCTTGGCCAGGTCGTGGTAGTGCGAGGCAATGCCGGTGGCGATGTCCACCATGCCCCGGAGGTTGCCGGAGCGCTCTGTCAGCATCAGGTTGCGTTCCGAGAGCATGAGCATGACCACGACGACCACCAGACCCAGGGCAGACAGGATGACGGCGGCCGTCAGGCGGCGGGCAACGGTAAAGCGGGTAAGAAATTGCATGGCAAGTCCAGTCTGTGTGCGCAAAAGGAAGCGGTCGGCGGGTGCGCTAGACATAGCGCCGGGCCGACGCAGTATCCTTGATACACCTGAAAGGTTTTGTTGGGAAGGCTGGGGTATTCCAGAAGATGCACGCATTTTCTCTGGAATACGCACAATAGCGGCCCTGTGCACCCGCCCGCAGCGGCAGGGGGTGCCGACCTTGCATCAAGGGCCTGCGCGTGCGGGTCCGGTTCTAGCTTTTTTTGCGGGAAGTCTCGCGTGTCCACTTCAACCTCTGCGGCAGCCGCCGCCACTTCCACCCCTGCCCCCAACAAAATGACCCGGCAGGAACTGCGCTCCAGCGGCAGCCTGGCGCTGATTTTTGCGCTGCGCATGTTGGGCCTGTTCCTGGTGCTGCCGGTGTTTGCCCTGGAGGCACGGCACTACGCCGGGGGCGACGATCTGGCCATGGTGGGCCTGGCCCTGGGCATGTACGGGCTGACGCAAGCCGTCTTCCAGCTGCCGCTGGGCCTGGCCTCCGACCGCTTTGGCCGCAAGAAAGTGATCGTGCTGGGCCTGCTGGTCTTTGCCGCCGGCAGCCTGGTGGCCGCGCTGGCCGACTCGCTCATGGGCCTGGTCTGGGGCCGCGCCTTGCAGGGCGCAGGCGCCGTCTCGGCGGCCGTCACCGCACTACTGGCCGATTTGACGCGCGAAACCGTGCGCACCAAGGCCATGGCCATGGTCGGCGGCAGCATCGCGCTGATGTTTTCCCTGGCGCTGGTCCTGAGTCCCCTGCTGGCGGGCTGGGTGGGTCTGGCCGGTATTTTCTGGATCACCCTGGCGCTGACCATGGCGGGCATCGTTGCCGTCGTCGCCATCGTGCCGCCCGAACCCCTGCGGCACGCCGGCCTGCCGCGTGGGCGCTTTGCCGACCTGCTGGCCTACCCCGACCTGCTGCGCCTGAACGCCGGGGTCTTCGTGCTGCACACCGTGCAAATGGCCATGTGGGTGGCCGTGCCGGCCCTGCTGGTGCAGGCCGGGCTGGACAAGGCGGCGCACTGGCAGGTCTACCTGCCGGCCGTGCTGCTGTCGTTTGCCGCGCTGGGGCGCCTGTTTGCCATGGAGCGCAAGGGCCGGTTGCGCACCGCCTTGCTGCTGGCTATTGTGCTGATCCTGCTGGTACAGGCCGGCCTGGGGGCGCTGACGCTGGCGGGCGGCGCCCCCTCGCTGTGGCTGCTGGGCGCGGCCATGCTGGTGTTCTTCATCGGCTTCAACATGCTGGAGGCCACCCAGCCCAGCCTCGTCTCGCGCATGGCCCCGGACAGCCTGCGCGGCGCGGCGCTGGGGGCGTACAACACCTTGCAGTCGCTGGGCCTGTTTGCCGGGGGCTTCCTGGGCGGCCTGCTCTCGCGCCACGGCGGCATGGCCGGGGTGTTTGGCGCCACGGCAGTGCTGTGCGTGCTCTGGCTGGTGCTGACCTGGCCGCTGCAACCCATCGGGCGCGAGGCGGTAAAAAACACATAAACCATAGCTGTTTCCGTAGATAAAATAACGATTTCAATATGAAAATCATTTGAAATCTTTATATATCAAGCAGTAATAGCTCATAAAATTTTCATCAATCCCTTGCGGTTATGCTGCGCACCTGCGGCCTGCCGGAGGGGCCGTTTCAACGATTTGGCCCAGGCTCCTCCCCACTGAACACCTGGGCTGCAAAAGGAAATTCACCATGGCATCCGTCAACAAAGTCATCCTGGTCGGCAACCTCGGGCGCGACCCCGAAGTACGCACCTTCCCCAGCGGCGATCAAGTCGCCAACGTCACCATCGCCACCACCGACAAATGGCGCGACAAGAACACCGGCGAAAACCGCGAAGCCACCGAATGGCACCGCGTGGTTTTCAATGGCCGACTCGCCGAAATCGCCGGGCAGTACCTGCGCAAAGGCTCGCAGGTCTACGTCGAAGGCTCGATCCGCACCCGCAAATGGATGGACCAGCAAACCGGCCAGGAGCGCTACGCCACCGAAATCCGCGCCGATACCATGCAGATGCTCGGTGGCCGCAGCCAGCAGCAAAACGACGGCGGCTACGGCAGCAACGAAGGCTACGGCAACAGCAACTATGCCGCCCCGCAACGCCAACAGCCTGCGCCGCAATACCAGCAGCAGCCCCAACAACAGCAACCTGCCCAGCGCCCGGCCCCTGCTGCCGCCCCGATG
>CABIIJ010000053.1 GCA_902175065.1 uncultured Comamonas sp.
CTGCTGGCCCACCCCATCACCGCCCACTGGCCGCCCCGGCATCCCGACCGGCTGCAGCTGTATTCCCTGCCCACGCCCAATGGCGTGAAAGTGTCCATCGCGCTGGAGGAAATGGCGCTGCCCTACGAGGCGCACACCATCAGCTTCGAGCGCAACGACCAGTTTCACCCGGCCTTTCTGGCGCTCAACCCGAACAACAAGATCCCGGCGATTCTCGACCCGCACGGCCCGGGCGGAAAACCGCTGGCCCTGTTCGAATCGGGCGCCATCCTGATCTATCTGGCGGAAAAAACCGGCCAGTTCCTGCCCCAGGATCCGGCCCGGCGCTATGCCACCCTGCAATGGCTGATGTGGCAGATGGGCGGCCTGGGCCCCATGCTGGGACAGGTGGGCTTTTTCCACAAGTTTGCCGGCAAGGATTTTGAGGACAAACGCCCGCGCGACCGCTACGTGGCCGAAGCCAAGCGCCTGCTGGGCGTGCTCGACCAACACCTGCGCGACCAGCCCTGGATGGTGGGCGAGGACTACACCATTGCCGACATGGCCATCTTCCCCTGGGTGCGCAATCTGGTCGGTTTTTACGAAGCGGGCGATCTGGTCGGCTGGGGCCTCTTCCCGCATGTGGCGCGTTCGCTCGATGCCTTTGCCGCACGGCCTGCGGTGCAGCGGGGGCTGGAGATTCCGCAGCGGGGATGAGGCAAAGCCCCATCAGATGTGTGGCCCAGGGCCGGCTAGCGGGACAGCAAGCGTGCCAGCCAGCCCTTTCTCTGGCCGAGCTGTTCCGGCGCGGCCTGCAGGCCTTCATCCTCGGCGTGAGGGATGTTCGGGTGTTGGGCGCGGGTTCGCCGCAAATATTTTTTCACCGTTTCGGCGTAGGCCCGGTCTTCCGTGCGGATATGGCCGAGCAGCCAGCGCGAGAGCACCTTGTGCAGCTCCCCGACGACATCCTCCCCGGCCGCAAAGCGCTCCTGGATGGCGGTAATGCGCCGCATGAACAGTTCGTGAATCTTTTTGTGCGGCCCGGCAAAACTGTAACCAACCTGTTCCAGCAAACTTTCTTCAAAAGCAAAGTGCGATTCAATGTATTGCGCCGCATCGGCAATCACCTCGGCCTGTTTTTCACGGTCTTTCGAGGTGCGCAGGTCGTTCAGGATGTTGATGTAGGTAACGATCCGGCGGTGCTGGAGGTCGATTTCCCGGATCCCGGTATCTAGGTCTGTAGTCCAGACGAGGCGAGTCATAAGGATTTCTGTATATCTGGCAACGATGAGTAATCTAGGGAATATACCTAGTAACATAATTCATAGAAAATTTCTTTTCACTATCTGACGAAGATTACTTTTTCTTATGATTAAAGGCGAATGTTACGGAATACCGTAAAAATTCCAGGTGTTTTCATTTGCACTGCAATGGCACGTCCAGGCCACTTTGGTAGAGCAACCCCATGCCGTTTTCCAGTCGTTTTCTTCCTCCGGGCCTTGCCGTCATGCACCGCCGCCGATGGCTCGGGTCTGCCGTTGCGGCCACCGCGCTGCTGGCGGCCTGCCAGCCGCTGCGGCCTTCCCAATGGCTGATCAGCACGCAAATGCTCGACGCGGCCTTGCAGCAACGCTTTCCCCGGCAATTGCCGCTGGCCGGGCTGCTGCAACTGAGTCTGGCCCAGCCCGTGCTGGAGTTGCACCCGCAGAGCAACCAGCTCCAGGCGCTGTTGCAGGCGGCCTTGTCCGGCCCGGCGCTGGGCAAGGTCTATACCGGCCAGGTCAGCCTGCGGTGCGGGCTGGGCTTTGACCCGGCATCGGCCAGCGTGCGGGCCGAGAACGTGCAGGTGCAGGAAGTGCGCCTGGACGGTGCCCCAGCCGCCTTGGCCGAAATGTTTCGCGCGTATGGCCCTTACGTCGCGGAAAAGATGCTGCAGGACTGGGCGCTGTATACCCTGACCGATGCCCAGCGCGAGCAATTGCGCACCCTGGGCCTGACGGTGGGGGGGCTGACGATCGGTGCCGACGGCCTGCATGTCGCCCTGCTGCCGGCGCAGGCATAGGGCGCATTGCTATAAAAAAAGAAGCTGTTTGCATGCTCTATTGATGCGTTTTCAATGGTTTAAGCATTGAAAACGAGAAAAAACCAGTGCAAGCAGCTATGCAATTGGATAACCCCGTGCCGTTGCGCTGCACAACAACGGCACCGAAACCGCCGAACGGGTGCTGCAGCAAGGTACGCCGATTGCCGAGCCGGTGGCCCGCTATGGCCCCTTTGTCATGAACACCGAAGCCCAAATCCACCAGGCCATCAGCGACAATGGCCGCCTTGTTTTTTCTCTTTCCAGCGTTCAATCCGTATGCCCATCACCCAAGACTGCGCCGTCACCCTGCACTACACCGTGCATGAGCTGCTGCCCAACGGCAGCGCCCTGAAACTGCTCGACAAAGGCCACACGGCCTACCTGCACGGCGGCTATGAGAATATTTTTCCGAAAGTGGAAGCCGCTCTGGCCGAGAAAAATGCCGGCGACAGCGTGCAGGTGGACCTGGCGGTGGAAGACGCCTTCGGCCCCGTCGACGACAGCCTCAGGCGCACCATCCCCAAGGGCGAATTCCCGCCCGGCGTGAAAGTCGGCGGGCAACTGCGCGGCACCAACGACCAGGGCGAGCCGCAGGTCTACAACGTCGTGAAAATCAAAGGCCCGGTGGTGCTGCTGGACGGCAACCACCCCCTGGCCGGCAAAGCCCTGCGTTTCCAGGCCACCGTTACCGAAGTGCGTCCGGCCACCGGCGAGGAAATCGCCCACCGCCATGTGCATGGCGGGCATGGGCACCACCACTGATCAACCGGGAATCTTCTCCAGGCAATACCCCAGGCCCCGCACCGTGGCGATACGGATGGGGCCTTTTTCTATCTTCTTGCGCAGGCGGTGGATGTAGACCTCGATGGCGTTGTTGCTCACTTCCTCGCCCCATTCGCACAGGCGCTCGACCAACTGCTCCTTGCTCACCAGCCGCCCGGCGCGTTGCAGCAGCACTTCCAGCAGGCCCAGCTCGCGGGCGGAGAGTTCGATCATCTTGCCGTCGATCGTGGCCACGCGCCCCGACTGGTCGTAGACCAGCGGGCCGTGCTTGATGGTGCTGCTGGAGCTGCCCATGCCCCGGCGGGTCAGGGCGCGTACCCGCGCTTCCAGCTCCTGCAGGCTGAAGGGCTTGGCCATGTAGTCGTCCGCGCCCAGGTCCAGGCCCTTCACGCGCTCCTCGATGGCGTCGGCGGCGGTCAGGATCAGCACCGGCAGGCTGTCGCCCCGGCTGCGCAGGCGGCGCAGCACCTCCAGGCCGTGAATGCGCGGCAGACCCAGATCCAGGATCAGCAGATCGAAATGGTTGTGCGTCAGCAGTGCGGTGTCGGCTTCGGCGCCATTGGCGACGTGATCGACCACGGCGCCGGAGTTTCTCAAGCTGCGCAACAGGCCGTCGGCCAGCACCTGGTCATCTTCTGCAATCAAAATGCGCATACTTATTGTCTCCTTACAAAAACCGCGGGCGCAAGTGTAGGGGGCAAGCAGCGCCGCAGGGGATAGGGCCGGGCGGAAAAATGGCGCCGATGGCAGAATTTTTTATCGTGTCAGCCACCGAAGTGACAAACTTGGTAGAAACCCGGATTTGTTTTTCCGGACGCTGCCAGGCAGACGTGTCCGGGTTTTGACGACGTGCCACGGTGGACGGCCCTACAATGAAGGGTTACGTACCTGAACTTTGGCAAGCGTTGGTCTAAATCCTTGGTTTTTCAGGCGTTCAGGCCCGGCTCTCCGGGCCGTTTTTCCCCCTATCTGTGGAGTTTTTCTCGTGTTCATTTCCTCTGCTTTTGCCCAAACCACCTCGGCTGCCGGCGGCGACATGATGAGCCAGCTGAGCAGCATGCTGCCCCTGGTGCTGATGTTCGTTGCGCTGTACTTCATCATGATCCGTCCGCAGATGAAACGCCAGAAGGAACACCGCGCCATGGTCGAGGCCCTGGCCAAGGGCGATGAAGTGGCGACGGCCGGCGGCCTGCTGGGCCGCGTGGTGGATCTGGATGAGCAGAACCTGTTCATTGAAATCGCCAGCGGCGTCAAGGTGCAGCTGCAGCGCCAGGCCGTCACCCAAGTTCTGCCCAAAGGCTCCTTGAAATAACTCCGGCTGCAGGGGCGCTGTCCTGCAGCGCACTGCAGGTCTTGACCCTTTTGCGCCACCATGAACCGTTACCCGCTTTGGAAGTACGCTATCTTAGGGATAGCGTTGCTCATCGGGGTGATTTTCACCCTGCCTAATTTTTTTGGTGAGGCGCCTGCCGTGCAGGTGTCGTCCGCCAAAGCCACCGTCAAAATCGATCTGGCCACCTTGAAGCAGGTGGAAACGGCCTTGCAGGCCGCAGGCGTACCGCCCGACACCCTGGGCCTGGAAGGCGCTTCCGTGCGGGCGCGTTTCACCACGCCCGACGAGCAGCTCAAAGCCAAGGACGTCATTGAAAAAGCGCTCATCGCCGACCCTGCCGACCCGATGTACATCGTGGCGCTGAACCTGGTGCCGCGCACCCCCGCCTGGCTTTCTGCGCTGGGGGCGCAACCCATGTACCTGGGGCTGGACTTGCGCGGCGGCGTGCACTTCATGCTGCAGGTGGACATGGAGGCGGCACTGACGAAGAAGGCCGAGTCGCTGGCCGGCGACCTGCGCACCATGCTGCGGGACAAGGGCATCCGCCATGGTGGCATCAACCGGGATGGACAGGCGGTGGAAATCCGTTTGCGCAGCGATGCCGACATCACCGCCACGCGCAACCTGATTGCCGACCAGCTGCCCGATCTGCAGGCCCAGGTGCTGGGCAGCGGCAGCGACCAGCGCATCCGTGCCAGCATCCGGCCCGAAGCCCTGCGCAAGGTGCAGGAGCAGGCGCTGAAACAGAACATCACCACCCTGCACAACCGGATCAACGAGCTGGGCGTGGCCGAGCCGGTGATCCAGCAGCAGGGGCTGGACCGCATCGTCGTGCAGCTGCCCGGCGTGCAGGACACAGCCAAGGCCAAGGACATCCTGGGCCGCACCGCCACGCTGGAGCTGCGCATGGTGGACGAATCCACCGAAGGCCGTGCCGCCGAAATGGGCACCGGCCCGGTGCCGTTCGGCGCGGAGCGCTACCTGGACAGCAACGGCCAGGCCGTGATCGTGAAGAAGCAGGTCATCCTGACCGGCGAGAACCTGACCGATGCCCAGCCCGGCTTCGACAGCCAGACGCAGGAGCCGACGGTGAACCTGGTGCTGGACGCCAAGGGCGCCCGGGTGTTCAAGGACATCACGCGCGAGAGCATCGGCAAGCGCATGGCGATCATCCTGTTCGAGAAGGGCAAGGGCGAAGTCGTCACGGCCCCGGTAATCCGCAGCGAAATCGGCGGGGGCCGGGTGCAGATCTCGGGCCGCATGACCACCGCGGAAGCCAACGACACCTCGCTGCTGCTGCGGGCCGGTTCGCTGGCCGCGCCGATGGAGATCATCGAGGAATACACCATCGGCCCCAGCCTGGGCGCCGACAACATCCAGCGCGGCATCGACTCCGTGGTCTGGGGCATGGTGGCCATTGCCGTCTTCATGTGCATCTACTACATGCTGTTCGGCGTGTTCTCCACCATCGCCCTGGGGGTGAACCTGCTGCTGCTGATGGCGGTTTTGTCCATGCTGCAAGCCACGCTGACGCTGCCCGGCATTGCCGCCATGGCGCTGGCGCTGGGCGTGGCCATCGACTCCAACGTGCTGATCAACGAACGCATCCGCGAGGAGCTGCGTGGCGGCATGTCGCCCCAGGCAGCCATCCATGCCGGTTACGACCGCGCCTGGGCGACGATTCTGGACTCCAACCTGACCACGCTCATCGTCGGCCTGGCGCTGCTGGCCTTCGGCTCCGGCGTGGTGCGCGGCTTTGCCGTGGTGCACTGCATCGGCATCGCCACCAGCATGTTCTCGGCCGTGTTCTTCTCGCGCGGGCTGGTGAACCTGTGGTACGGCGGCAGGAAGAAGCTCAAGAGCCTGGCCATCGGCCAGGTCTGGAAACCCGAAGGCGATGACAACGCCGAATCCCAGCCCGGCAGCACCGCCGGGGTGGAAACCCGATAAAGGAGGATGGCATGGAGTTCTTCCGCATCCGCAAAGACATCCCCTTCATGAAATACGCGTTGATCTTCAACGTGATTTCCATCATCACCTTCGTCCTGGCCGTGTTCTTCCTGACCACCCGCGGGCTGCACCTTTCGGTGGAGTTCACGGGCGGCACCGTCATGGAAGTGACCTATGCCCAGGCCGCCGACCTGCCCAAGGTGCGCGAATCGGTCAATAGCCTGGGCTACAAGGACGTGGTGGTGCAGAACTTCGGCACCTCGCGTGACGTCATGATCCGCCTGCCCGTGCAAAAGGGCGTGACCTCGGCCCAGCAAAGCGAGCAGGTGCTGCAGACCCTCAAGGCGCAGGATGAAAGCGTCACCCTGCGCCGCACCGAGTTCGTCGGCCCCCAGGTGGGCGAGGAGCTGATGACCAACGGCATCCTGGCCCTGGTCGTGGTGCTGGTGGGCATCATCGTGTACTTGGCCTTCCGCTTTGAATGGAAGTTCGGCGTGGCGGCGGCGTTCGCCAACTTCCACGACGTGGTCATCATCCTGGGCTTCTTCGCCTTCTTCCAGTGGGAGTTCTCGCTCTCGGTGCTGGCAGGCGTGCTGGCCGTGCTGGGCTATTCGGTGAACGAATCGGTGGTGGTGTTCGACCGTATCCGCGAGAAATTCCGCAAGACGCGCCACATCAGCACCCCGGACGTGATCAACCACGCCATCACCTCGACCATGAGCCGCACCATCATCACCCACGCCTCGACCGAGGCCGTGGTGCTGGCCATGTTCTTCTTCGGCGGCCCCAGCCTGCACTACTTCGCGCTGGCGCTGACCATCGGCATTCTGTTCGGTATCTACTCCTCGGTCTTCGTGGGTTCGGCCATCGTCATGTGGCTGGGCGTCAAGCGCGAGGATCTGGTCAAGGCCACCAAGAAGGACCACGACCCGAACGACCCGAACGCGGGTGCGGTGGTGTAGGAACACGTTCGCAGGGCAAGCAGCCCGACAAAACAAAACCCTGCAAGGTTGTGCCTTGCAGGGTTTTGTTTTAATAGCTGCTGGCGCTTATCCAGTAAGCGCCAGAGGCCATTTTTATGCTTTTTTCAGCAGGCCTTGCAGCAGGCGGCCCATTTCGGAGGGGTTGCGGGTGATGGTGAAACCGCACTCTTCCATGATGGCCAGCTTGGCGTCCGCCGTGTCGGCGCCGCCGGAGATCAGGGCACCAGCGTGGCCCATGCGCTTGCCTGCGGGGGCCGTGACGCCGGCGATGAAGCCGACGATGGGCTTCTTCATGTTGGCCTTGCACCACTGGGCGGCTTCGGCTTCGTCGGGGCCGCCGATTTCGCCGATCATGATGACGGCATCGGTATCGGGGTCGTCGTTGAAGGCACGCATCACGTCGATGTGCTTGAGGCCGTTGATGGGGTCGCCACCGATGCCCACGGCCGACGATTGGCCGATGCCCAGCTCGGTCAACTGGGCCACGGCTTCATAGGTCAGCGTGCCGGAGCGCGACACCACGCCGATGCGGCCCTTGCGGTGGATGTGGCCGGGCATGATGCCGATCTTGATTTCATCGGGGGTGATCAGGCCGGGGCAGTTGGGGCCGAGCAGCAGGGTTTTCTTGCCGCCGGCGGCTTCCTTGGCCTTCATCTTGTTGCGCACTTCCAGCATGTCGCGCACGGGGATGCCTTCGGTGATGCAGATGGCCAGATCCAGGTCGGCCTCGACGGCTTCCCAGATGGCAGCCGCTGCGCCTGCGGGCGGCACGTAGATCACCGAGACGGTGGCGCCGGTTTCCTTGGCGGCGTCCTTGACCGAGCCGTAGATCGGGATGTCGAAAATGCGCTCGCCCGCCTTCTTGGGGTTCACGCCCGCCACGAAGCAGTTCTTGCCGTTGGCGTATTCCTGGCATTTTTCCGTGTGGAACTGGCCGGTCTTGCCGGTAATGCCCTGGGTGATGACTTTGGTGTCTTTATTGATAAAGATAGACATGGTTGCTCTTTCCTGGGCGGTTTACTTGACGGCGGCCACGATCTTGGTGGCGGCTTCGGCCATGGTGTCGGCAGCGATGATGGGCAGACCGCTGTCGGCCAGGATCTGCTTGCCCAGTTCTTCGTTGGTGCCCTTCATGCGCACCACCAGCGGCACGGACAGGTTCACGGCCTTGCAGGCGGTGACCACGCCGGTGGCGATGGTGTCGCAGCGCATGATGCCGCCGAAGATGTTCACCAGGATGCCTTCGACCTTCTCGTTCTTGAGCATGATCTTGAAGGCTTCGGTCACTTTCTCGGCGGTGGCGCCGCCGCCCACGTCCAGGAAGTTGGCCGGCTCGCCGCCGAACAGCTTGATGGTGTCCATGGTGGCCATGGCCAGACCGGCACCGTTCACCAGGCAGCCGATGTTGCCGTCCAGGCTGATGTAGGCCAGGTCGAACTTGCTGGCTTCGATCTCGGCGGGGTCTTCTTCGTCCAGGTCGCGCAGGGCCACGATTTCGGGGTGGCGGAACAGGGCGTTGGCGTCAAAGTTGAACTTGGCGTCCAGGGCCATCAGGTCGCCCTTGCTGTCGCAGTTCAGGGGGTTGATTTCCACCAGCGAGGCATCGGTGTCCATGTAGCACTTGTAGATCTGTGCAAACAGGGCCACGGCCTGATCGATGGATTTGCCTTCCAGGCCGATGGCGGCTGCCACCTTGCGCGATTGCGCTTCGGTGATGCCGGTCAGGGGGTCGATCATCTCGGTGATGATCTTCTCGGGGGTGGAGTGGGCCACTTCCTCGATGTCCATGCCGCCTTCGCTGGAAGCGATCAGGGCCACTTTCTGCGTGGCGCGGTCGGTCACCAGGGAAACATACAGCTCGTTCTTGATGTCGGCACCGTCTTCGATGTACAGGCGGCGCACTTTCTGGCCTTCGGGGCCGGTCTGGTGCGTGACCAGCTGCATCCCCAGGATTTGTTCGGACAGGGCCTTCACGTCGTCCAGCGTCTTGGCCACTTTCACGCCGCCGCCCTTGCCACGGCCACCGGCGTGGATCTGGGCCTTCACCACCCATACGGGGCCGCCGAGTTTCTGGGCGGCTTCCACAGCTTCTTGAACGGTGAAAGCGGCAATGCCACGGGGTACGGGCACGCCGAACTGACGCAAGATTTCCTTGCCTTGGTATTCATGAATTTTCATGCGTGTGTGTCTCTGAGTAACGGAGGAGGGAATGCCCGCTTTTCCGCCCTCGGCACGGCGCAGTAACCCGGTGGTAACCACACAGCCTGAGGGTGCAAGGCATGGCAACCGCAGAATGTACCACGCAGGTCTAACACAGTCTTACACCATGGGTTGGCGACCACTGGCGCACAACAGTGTTTGAAAAAATGCTTTCAATGCGTACAGCGGCCCAAGGCGTGGCACCTGCGGGACAATGCGGCCACAGCGCAGGCCGCGCACCAGGCCGAATGGAGGATTTTTCACACATGCACAGAATTTTTATTGATGGCGAGGCCGGCACCACCGGCTTGCAGATTCGTGAACGCCTGGCCGACATGGCCGCAATCGAGCTGGTCAGCATTGCCCCCGAGCTGCGCAAGGACCCGGCAGCCAAACGTGCCCTGATCGCCACCGTGGACGTGGTCATCCTGTGCCTGCACGACGATGCAGCGCGGGAGACCGCCGCCATGGTCGACGCCATCACGGCGCAAACGGGCAAGGTCATCAAGATCATCGACGCCTCCACCGCGCACCGCGTGGCACGCGACTGGGTGTATGGCTTTGCCGAACTGGCCCCCGGCCAACTGGACGCCATCCGCACGGCCAGCCGCGTGAGCAACCCCGGCTGCTACGCCACCGGCGCCATTGCGCTGCTGCGCCCGCTGGTGGATGCAGGCATCGTCCCCAAGGACCATCCGCTGGCGCTGCCCTCCATCTCCGGCTACTCCGGCGGCGGGCGGCCCATGATCGAGGCCTACGAGGCCGGCACTGCCGCCCCGCACGAGGCCTACGCACTGGGCCTGGCGCACAAGCACATCCCGGAAATCCTGCGCTACACGGGCCTCACGCGCCGCCCCATCTTCATTCCTGCGGTGGGCAACTTCCGCCAGGGCATGTTGGTGGAGCTGCCGCTGCACCTGGATACCCTGCCGGGCCAGCCGCGCGTGGCCGACGTGCACGACGTGCTGGCGCGGCACTACGCGCAAACCAATACGCCCGAGCAATGGGTCAAGGTGCTGCCCGCCACCGAGGATTTGAAGCTGGCAGCCGACACCCTGGCCGATACCAACCACCTGGAGCTGCGCGTCTTCGGCAACGACGACTACCACCACGCCGTGCTCATCGCCCGCCTGGACAACCTGGGCAAGGGCGCCAGCGGCGCAGCGGTGCAGAACCTGCGCATCATGCTGGGTTTGTAGTATTGGTAGCATGTAACGCCCGTCCCGCAAGGGGCAGGGCGTTTTCTTGATTGGATTTTTCATGACCACTCTTGCCTTTGACCCCACGCAGGCCTTGACCGAAGTGAGCCAGCAGTGGGAGCGTTCCATCGTCGGCCAGCTCAAGGACTACATCGCCATCCCTGCCAAATCGCCCATGTTTGCCCCCGACTGGCAGCAGCAGGGCCTGCTGGAGCAGGTGGTGCGCAACGCCGCCGCGTGGGTGGAGGCGCAGAAGGTGGCGGGCCTCAAGCTCGAAATCGTGCGCCTGCCGGGGCGCACGCCGCTGTTGTTCTTTGAAGTGGCGGGCACGCAGGAGCACGCCGCGACCCGCCCCACGGTGCTGATGTACGGCCACCTGGACAAGCAGCCCGAGTTCGACGGCTGGCGCCGCGATCTGGGGCCGTGGACGCCGGTGCTCGATGGCGACAAGCTCTATGGCCGGGGCGGCGCGGACGATGGCTATGCCATCTACGCCAGCATCGCCGCCATCCAGGCGCTGAAAAGCCAGAACACGCCGCACCCGCGCATCGTCGGCATGATCGAAACCAGCGAGGAAAGCGGCTCCGGCGACCTGCTGCCCTACGTCGATGCGCTCAAGCCCCGGCTGGGCGATGTCGGCCTGGTGATCTGCCTGGACAGCGGCGCGGGCAATTACGACCAGCTCTGGCTGACCACCAGCCTGCGCGGCATGGCCAGCGGTACGCTCAAGGTGCAGATCCTGACCGAAGGCGTGCATTCGGGCGATGCCTCGGGCGTGGTGCCCTCGTCCTTCCGCATCCTGCGCCAGGTGCTGGACCGGCTGGAGGACAGCGCCACGGGCCGCGTGCTGCCCGCCCGCTTCCACAGCGCCATTCCGCCGGAGCGCATTGCCCAGGCCCAGGCCACGGCGGCCATTCTGGGCGATGCGGCGTGGAACTACTTCCCCTGGGCGCAACACGATTGCGGTGGCCCCGGCGGCTTTGCCCTGCCGATGACCGATGACCCGGCGCAGGCCCTGCTCAAGCGCACCTGGGAGCCGACGCTGTCCGTCACCGGCGCGGAAGGGCTGCCCGCCCTGCGCGATGCGGGCAACGTGCTGCGCCCGTACACCGCGTTCCAGCTCAGCCTGCGCCTGCCGCCGCTGGCCGATGCCGCTGCCTGTGTGGATGAACTCAAAACCCTGCTGGAAGACAACGCGCCCTACCACGCCAAGGTGACGTTCGAGGGCGCCTCCAGCGCCAACGGCTGGAATGCCCCGGGCATGACGCCGTGGTTCGAGCAGGCGCTGCACGCCGCCAGCCGCGCCCACTTCGGCGCGGACTGCGGCTACATCGGCCAGGGCGGCACGATTCCGCTGATGAACATGCTCTCCCAGGGCTTCCCCAAGGCGCAGATGATGGTCTGCGGCGTGCTCGGCCCCAAGAGCAATGCCCACGGCCCGAACGAGTTCCTGCACCTGCCCTATGCCAAGAAGCTCACCGCCGCCGTGGCGCAGGTGATCGGGGCCATGGCGGCCACGTCTGCCGATCCGGCATAACGGGGGTTGTGCTTTAAAAAAGAAAGCACCTTGCGCGGGTGCTTTCTTTGTTTTGGGGTCTTTTATTATCCAAATGCTTTGATTTCAAGCGGTGGCAGCTCCTGATTCCGTTGCATCACAGGTAGGAGTAGAAGCAGCGGAACGGCACCGCCTGTTCGGCCCAGAAGTCGGCGGCATCGCGAAAGCAGTCCAGGAGTTGCTCGCGCACGTCCTTGTCGAACTTGGGCGCGACGGGCAGCTGGTCGAGCACGACGACAAACCCCGGCTGGCGGCAGGCGCGGGCCAGCGGGTCGGTCAGGCAGTCGTACAGGGCATCGAAGTTTTTGCCGAAGTAGGCGGGCAGGTGAAATTCCCGGCCGATCCGCTCCAGCGCATCGGCCCTGGTTTCGATATCGGCGAAGTTGGCGTACAGGAAATGCTGGCCGCTGGCCTGTGCTGCCGCTTGCAGATCGGGAATGCGGAAGGCCCGAATGGACTGCACCACTTGCGGGGGCACGTTGTTCAGCAGGTCGGGATGGGCAGCGGTCATGGCGGAGGCGGTGGGCGGTTAAGGTGCGATACGGGTGAAGCTGGCGTAGTGGTCGGCGGTGTAGTAGCAGGCCTGGGGGCGCGTGGGCTGCCAGCCGCCGCAGACGATGCGCCGCGCCCCCCGGCTGCGCTCGCGCGGGGTTTTCACGGTGTATTCGCGGTAGTAGCCGCGTTTTTCTGCCGGCAGCAGGCGTTCGCGGTTGCCGAAGACGCTGCCGTCCTTGTCGTAGGGGAAGGGGCCGCCGCTCAGGATGCGCTCGTAGGTGGTGCGGGCCTGCACGGGCAGTTCGGCCAGGGTGACCTGGGACGGCTCGTAGGCGCAGGCGCTGTGCAGCACGCTGGCAGTCAGGGCCAGGGCGGCCATGCGCCAGCGGCGCAGCACGGCAAGGGGAGACAGGGGCAAGGACACAGCCAAAAAAGGAAGGGATGGGGGAGGTCTGAAAACGGGCGCAAGTGTGAAGGAGCACCCCCGAAAAAGCAAGCCTGCCGGGCTGCCTCGGTCGGGTCGGTGACGGGGGCAGCCCGGCAGGCTGGGGGC
>CABIIJ010000054.1 GCA_902175065.1 uncultured Comamonas sp.
ACCCGAGCCGAAGCCGGAACCGGTGCCGGTGCCCCCACCGAAGCCCCAGCCCAGCCCCGCTGAACTGCAAGCCCAGCGCGATGCCGAACTGGCCCTGGAGCAGCAGAAAAAACAGGAAGAAAAACGCAAGGCCGAGGAAAAAGCCCGGCAACTGGAGCGTGAGCGCAAGGAGCAGGAGCGCCAGAAAGCCCTGGAGCAGGAAAAGCGCGAACAGCAAAAAGCCGAGCAGGCCGCCAAGGAGAAGGCGGAAAAGGAAAAGGCGGAGCAAGCAGCGAAAGAAAAAGCGGCCAGGGAAAAAGCCGAGAAGGAAAAAGCGGCCAAAGAGAAGGCCGAGAAAGACAAGGCAGAAAAAGAGAAAGCCGCCAAGGCCGAAGCCGCCCAGAAGGCTGCCGAGGACAAGCGCAAGAAAGAGCAGGCCGCGAAGGACGCCAAAGAGGCCAAGGAAGCCGAAGCCCGCCGCAAGGCCATGATGGACCGGATGATGGCCGGCTCCGGCGGCACGGGCAGCGCCGCACAAAGCAGCGGCCCCAACGGCGGCAAGGGCACGGGCGGCGGGGCGGCGGGGCCATCGGCGGGCTATGGCGCCAAGGTGGCGGCCAAGGTCAAGCCCAACATCGTCTACCCCGATCTGGTCAGTGGCAATCCCCGTGCCGAGGTGCGCGTGCGGGCTGCGCCCGGTGGGGCCATCACCAGCGTGCAGCTGGTCAAGTCCAGCGGCAACCCGGCCTGGGATGAGGCGGTGGTGCGTGCCCTGTACAAAACCCAGACCCTGCCCCCGGACGTGGGCGGGCGGGTGCCCACGGAACTGCTCATCGGCTTCCGCCCCCAGGATTGACACCATCAAATAAAAGGAGCTGCTTGCGCTTTTCAATAAAAGGTTTCAGATAGAAAAGCAAATGAAACCCTTTTCTGACAAGCGCAAGCAGCTCCTTTTATTTTCTTATTTGCCTGGTTCTGTTCTTGTTTTTGCAACAATGAAATCCGTAAACCATGGCTTATCACTCAGGGTTTGCACCCCCATAATTCATCCCATCGGCTTGAATTTGAGCGTTCTGCGCCAGCAAGAAGCCCTTTTTGTATTTTTTCCACCAGGAGATTGATCTTGAAACTGTTGCATATCGACTCGTCCATCACCGGCCAGAATTCCGTTTCGCGCACCTTGAGCGCCAATATCGTTGCCGCCCTGAAAAAGGCCAATCCCGGCGCCGAAGTGGACTACCTCGATCTGGCCGTCCAGGCCCCGGCCCACTTCACCATGGACGCCATGTGCCCGCGCACCGGCCAGACCGAGAACCTCAGCCCCGTGCAAATCGCTGAGAACGCCGTGTCGGAACAACTGGTGCAGCAATTCCTGGCTGCCGACGTGGTGGTGATCGGTGCACCGTTTTACAACTTCGGTATTCCCAGCCAGCTCAAGGCCTGGATCGACCGCATCGCCCAGCCCGGGCGCACCTTCCGCTACACCGCCAATGGCCCCGAAGGGCTGGCCGGCGGCAAGAAGGTGATCGTCGCTTCCTCGCGCGGCGGCTTCTATTCCACCAGCGCCCAGGGCCAGGCCATGGAGCACCAGGAAAGCTACCTGCAGACCGTGCTGGGCTTTTTCGGCGTGACCGACGTGCAATTCATCCGCGCCGAAGGTGTGGCGCTGGGGGCGCAAGCCAAAGACCAGGCCCTGGCTCAGGCCAGCCAGGCCATCGAGCAGCTGGTCGAGGCCGAAGCCGCTGCGCTGGCCTGATATATCCGTTTTGGGCCTGCGAAAGCAGGGGCAAGCCCGGGGCCATAATTCCGGGCATGACGACCCCTGACACCTCTCCTGCCAGCGCCGCGCTGGCCCCTTCCCGCCACCCGCACTATGTGCGGGTGTTGTCCATTGCCGGTTCCGACAGCGGTGGCGGCGCAGGCATCCAGGCCGATCTGAAGACTTTTGCCGCCCTGGGGTGCTACGGCATGACGGCCATTACGGCCATCACTGCGCAGAACACCCAGGGCGTGCGCAGCATCCACAGCATTCCCGCTGCCATGCTGGCCGCGCAGATCGATGCAGTTCTGCAGGATATCGGTGCAGATGCCGTAAAAATCGGCATGTTGTCCACCCCCGAGGCCGTGCAGGTGGTTGCCGATGCCATTCGCCGCTATGGCTTGGCCCAGGTGGTGCTCGACCCGGTGATGGTGGCCACCAGCGGCGACCGGCTGATCGCCGAGGAAACGGCCCAGGCTTTGGTGCAGGCGCTGTTCCCCCTGGCCACCATCATTACCCCCAATCTGGACGAAGCCGCCTGGCTGACCGGGCAGGACATCCGCACGCAAGTGGCCATGCACGCTGCCGCAGCGCAATTGCAAGGGCTGGGCGCGGCCCATGTGCTGGTCAAAGGCGGGCATCTGCCTGGGGACGAGGTGGTGGATGTGCTGCGCACCGCCGAAGGCCAGACGCAGGAGCTGGCCTCTGCACGCATCCCCACCCACAACGGCCATGGCACGGGGTGTACCCTGTCCTCGGCCATTGCCGCCCATCTGGCGCGGGGCCTGCCGCTGACGGAAGCGGTGGCGCAGGGGCGCAGCTACATTCTGGGGGCCATTGCGGCCGGTGCCCGGGTGTATACCGGGCAGGGCCACGGCCCGCTGAACCACGGCTACGCGCCGCTGGCCCAGCAGGTCGTGGAATAGCCAAAAAAATAGCTTCCAGCGCTGATTAGTACTGAATTTCAAGTAGTTTTAAACCTGAAATCGAGTATTGGTCAGTGCTGAAAGCTATATTTTTATAAATCGCCTTCCTCGGCAGCACGGGGAAGGCGATGAACGCAGTCCTATTGCGTTTTTAGAACCTGTTTACGATCTCAGCGCGAAGGGGTGCGGGATGCGGATCGGGATGGGCTGCTAGGCGCAAACCGCAGCCATAGCGGTGCTATGGCGAGGATTTGCAACGCCGCAGAGCGCCCGAGGCCGCGACTGCACACCCGCGTGGAGATCGTAAATAGGTTCTTAGAGCGAGTAGTACATGTCGTACTCGATCGGGTGCACGGCCTGGCGGAAGCGCGTGACCTCGTCCATCTTCAGTGCGATGTAGGCGTCCAGCATGTCGTTGGAGAACACGCCGCCCTTGGTCAGGAAGGCGCGGTCCTGGTCGAGCGCCTCCAGCGCCTGATCCAGGCTGTGGCACACGGTGGGCACCAGGCGGTCTTCTTCCGGCGGCAGGTGGTACAGGTCCTTGGTGGCGGCTTCGCCGGGGTGGATTTTGTTTTCCACCCCGTCCAGCCCGGCCATCAGCAGCGCGGCAAAACCCAGGTAGGGGTTCATCAGTGGGTCGGGAAAGCGTGCTTCCACACGGCGGCCCTTGGGGTTGCTGGTGTAGGGAATGCGGATCGAGGCCGAGCGGTTCCTGGCCGAGTAGGCCAGTTTGACCGGCGCTTCAAACCCGGGCACCAAACGTTTGTAGCTGTTCGTGCCGGGGTTGGTGATGGCGTTGAGCGCCCGGGCGTGCTTGATCAGGCCGCCGATGTAGTGCAGCGCAAAGTCGGACAGGCCCGCATAGCCGTCGCCGGCGAACAGGTTCTTGCCGTCTTTCCAGACCGACTGGTGCACATGCATCCCCGAGCCGTTGTCGCCTGCGTAGGGCTTGGGCATGAAGGTGGCGGTCTTGCCGTAGTTGTTGGCCACGTTCCAGATCACGTACTTCTGCACCTGCGTCCAGTCGGCGCGTTGCACCAGGGTGGAAAAGCGCGTGCCCAGTTCGTTCTGGCCGGCGCCGCCCACTTCGCGGTGCAGCACTTCCACCGGAATGCCCAGGGATTCGAGCAGCAGTGCCATTTCCGCGCGGATGTTCTGCGTGCTGTCGATGGGCGGCACGGGGAAGTAGCCGCCTTTGGTGCGCGGGCGGTGGCCCTTGTTGTTGCCGTCGAGCTGGGCGCCGCTGTTCCAAGGCGCCTCGTACTCCTCGATGTTGTAGAAGGTGTTGCCTGGCTGGTTGTCCCAGCGCACGTTGTCGAACAGGAAAAATTCCGGCTCCGGCCCGAAGAAGGCCGTGTCGCCCAGGCCCGAGGCTTTCAGATACGCCTCGGCCCGCTTGGCGATGGAGCGCGGGTCGCGGTCGTAGGCCTTGCCGTCGCCCGGCTCGACCACATCGCACTGCAAGAACAGCGTGGTTTCTTCAAAGAAAGGGTCGATGTTGGCGGTGCCGGGGTCGGGCATGAGCTGCATGTCCGAGGCCTCGATGCCTTTCCAGCCGGGCATGGACGAGCCGTCGAATGCGTGGCCTTCGGTGAATTTGTCTTCGTCGAAATGGGAGACGGGAACGGTCACATGTTGTTCTTTGCCCCGGGTGTCGGTAAAGCGCAGATCCACGAATTTGACTTCGTAGTCTTCCACCATTTGCATCACGTCGGCGATGGTTTTGCTCATCAATTGCTCCAGCTTAGGCCTGGTTGAAAAATCTTCGGGAGGAAATAAAAAAGTAGCGCACCACGCTTAAATGCTGCGCTGCAGTTCAGGGCCAAATTGTGCCCCAAGCAGGTGCAAACCCTCGATCAACTGCTGCCAAGCCGGGGCGACGGCATCGGTTTTGCCTTTCACCCCCAGCTCGATGTGCAGCCCGTACTCCGGATGATCCACGCTGGGCAGGCTGAACACCTTGATGCCGGGGTGGGCGGCTTCCACCGCCTCCATCAGCGGCGTCAGCGCCGACTCCTGCGCCTTGAACAGGATGATCGAGCGCTCGGTGTGCCCATGCCGCTGGTGCAGGGCGCGGTGATGGTGGTCCAGTGCCCATTCGACCATCGGCCAGGCCATCACCGGAAAGCCCGGCACGCAGTGCAGCCACGCCCCCTGGGCGCCCTGGCAACTGAAGCCGGGAATGCGGTTGAACGGATTGGGGATGATTTGCGCCCCTGCGGGCAGCACACCCATTTGCAGGCGCTGCACATTGTCGGCCCGTTCGGGCTGGAAGACTTCGCCCTTTTCCGCGGCCATCTCCTGCATCCGCTGGGTGATCAGGGCCTGGGCCTGGGCATGTGGCTGCAGCGCCACTCCCAGGGCCGCCGCCACGCACTGGCGCGTGTGGTCGTCCGGCGTGGCGCCAATGCCGCCAAAGCTGAACACCACATCGCTGCCTGCCGTGGCGCGGCGCAGCACATCGGTCAGCCGGCCCCGTTCGTCGCCAACGTATTCGGCCCACGCCAGGTTGCAACCCCGGGCAGCCAGCAGCGTGATCAGCTGGGGGAGATGCTTGTCCTGGCGTTTGCCGGAGAGAATTTCGTCGCCAATGATGATGGCGCCAAACTGGGCAAGAGGAGGGGTGTTGCGCATCGCAAGGTACAAAAAAACCCGTAGAGCCGCCAGTGCCTACGGGTTCAAGAAAGCGGTTGGAGCGGGTGAAGGGAATCGAACCCTCGTATGAAGCTTGGGAAGCTGCCGTTCTGCCATTGAACTACACCCGCATCGATCTAAGCTGGGCATTCTAGCACGTGGGGATAGGCTCGATTCAGAGTCATCAAGCGTCAGTTCAGTCTCGTGAAGATCGGTTACCGGGGGGCCGGTCAAGATACGGTGCAATTCCATGATCTGGCTTTGAGCTGCCTATACGGCAGTGAACTCTTGCAGTCCGTACAGGTACTGCGCCACTATTTTCTGAGCTGCCTATACGGCAGTGAACTGATTGCCACCAACCCATTTTTTGGCCAGATCTTTCTGAGCTGCCTATACGGCAGTGAACGTGTCTGCCGGTGCGGGGTGGGCCGGGGGCTTTTTCTGAGCTGCCTATACGGCAGTGAACATCTCGTTTTGCACGATGTAGACCTTTTTTGCTTTCTGAGCTGCCTATACGGCAGTGAACGCCAGATCGGCGGCGTTCGCGTATTCCTGATTTTTCTGAGCTGCCTATACGGCAGTGAACAAGTTCGGGTTCGGCCCGCAGCACCCACTTGTTTTCTGAGCTGCCTATACGGCAGTGAACCGCATATTCCACCGGGAGTTTTTATGGATTCTTTTCTGAGCTGCCTATACGGCAGTGAACTGGTAGAGGCTTCCCGGCAGCCTCGTTCTTCATTTCTGAGCTGCCTATACGGCAGTGAACCTATTCGCGCAGAGTTTAGAGTTACGCGTGTTTTTCTGAGCTGCCTATACGGCAGTGAACGACCAGCCACGGCGATGCCGGAAGCACGCAGTTTTCTGAGCTGCCTATACGGCAGTGAACCCGCTCCTGGTGCAGATTGAGTGGCGCGACCATTTCTGAGCTGCCTATACGGCAGTGAACGATGGCGGTGGGTTTCCAGAGCTGTGTAAGCGGACGCGTGGAATTGAACATTCGGACGCATGGAATTGAATCCGCCCTTGTGTCCACTGGTGCAGCATCAGAAAGCGGCCAGAAATGTTGGCAGAACTACTACTGCTATCGATCCAAAGCGGTAGTTTGCGGGTGATCCGTAAAGCAGCCACTCATGGTCAGGACGCAATGGCGCTCAACGGACTGGCTGCACCGCTAGCAGCCACCTTGAGCAACGGGGTGTAGGTCAGCGTCCCAACGCCAGGAGATGCGTTTGCGCTCCGGTGACCAGTCGGTCTGTTGCATGCCACGGCAGTTCCGCGCCTATTACTTGCTTGTCGGCACAAAAGGAGCGAGGTATTGAGTGTCTGTCGATGCGTTGCCGGTGCAATGCGCTTCTCATTCAAAAATGCTTCGATCTCTGCCTCGCTACACGCTGAGGACGCATTTCTCGCGTTTGACTTCGTGTAATCTTGGCCCATGCCAACCCCATTCTTACTAGGCCGCGAGGGCAATCGCGTGACGATCGCCGGAGACTTCGGCATCCAAGACGTGCGAAAGGTATTCGCCGTCATTCATGAGACTGTGAACACACGCGGGCATTCCGACATCGACCTTGACTTTTCGCACTGCAAGGCAGCGTTCCCCGGCGCAATGCTGCCTTTGTGCGCTCACGTCATGCACCTTCGAGAGGCACGGATCGACGTTCAGTTGACTCTTCCTCAGGATGAGCGAGTCCGCCGCCTGTTTGAAAGCACAGCATGGGCGCACTTCTTGTGTCCGCGTGATCACGACTATCCCCGTCGCAACAACCTAGCACGCCAAGTGCCTGCAGCCCGCTACTCCACTCACGAAGATCAGGAAGTCGTTCTTAACGAACTGCTTGAGAAGCTACTCTCAGTCATTCCGAACTTCAACCGATCTGCGTTTGCAGCTGTTGAATGGGCATTAAACGAGATATCGGACAACGTGCTGAACCACTCGGGCTCCTCAACCGGCGGCCTACTGCAACTCTCCGTCTTCGACCTTGCGCGACATCGAGTCGAGTTCACGATATCTGACGCTGGAAATGGTGTTCCCGCAACGCTTCGGGCAGCAAAGCCAGAGATCGACAATGATGTCGATGCACTTCTCGAAGCTGTCAAATCTGGAGTCACCAGAAATGCTGTCGATTTTCAAGGAAACGGCCTTTACGGAGCGCTTGAGATCTGCCGCGTCGGAGGTGGCAAGTTCTCTCTCAACGCCGGCAATGCAGTTCTCATCTGTTCGCACGAAACCGTATCGGCACGGCGAGAGTCCGTCCCATTTACCGGCACAACCGTCGACGCGCTTATTGATTTCTCTGAGCCTGCGCTACTCGAACGCGCCCTCGCAATCGACGGCCGCATTCACGAGCCCGTTGACTACATAGAACTGCGATACGAACAAGACGATCTTCGATCAATACCATTCAGGCTGAATGATCAAGCATTCTCTTTTCGATCTCGACCCGCAGGAAGACCAGTTCGGGTCAAACTAGGAAACATCATCCAAGCATGTCCCGGACAGACAGTCTTTGTCGATTTCACAGGGATATCAGTTGTATCAAGTAGCTTTGCCGACGAAGTATTCGGAAAGATTTTTGTAGAGTTAGGTCCCATGCGCTTTATGCAAACTGTACGGCTCGTGAACGTCAGCCCTACAGTGCAGGCGCTGATTGATCGGGCAATTACTCAACGTATGCAGAACCCGCACGGTTCTTATAAGGCGCATTGAGAGTGCGGCCTCATCCGTCTTAAGCGCTGATACGCTACGACAGCTGCGCCCGGCTACATTCAGATGTAGGTTTCTGCGCCATGGGTGGCCAGATATGGCTGCCGTATTGTGCGTCTTAGCTCGAAACATTGAACGACCGCTTACTGAGGTCGCTGATGCTCGCCAAGCATTAAGCTTCAGCCTCCGCTGTCGCACCTTGGGGCATGTTGCCTCCGAATGCCGCCCGAATCGATTCGAAGATGAGTTCCATCGACTGGCGATATTCCGCGCGAAGGCTCCTGGCGTTTTCCAATAAACCGGTCACTGCGGGCCTGGCGTCCACAGCATCCTTGTCACGAACATCCTTGGCAGGGATCGCGAAAAACTTGTAGTCTGGAAAATCTTTTTCGAGCTTGGGCAAGGTCGCGACCTGGTCGTTGTCCAAAAGCCCTGCGACCTTCTTGTAGCCCATTTCCTGCAGAAGACGGCAGAGGTGTTGCATATTTCCGGCGCCACCGACGCCCCAGCCGAACAGATGGCCTGGCACATGGCCGATCGATAGCTGACGCGCCACGACCGGGTACAGCATCACGTCGTCTTGGCCCTCAGTGAGCACGATACCGTCATCCTGAAAGAAAAGCTCACGCGCATCGAGGCCGAACGTATGTGGCGCCTTAGTGTTCGGATTGTCTGGATCGTGTATCTTTTTGAGTGCCGCTCGGCCTTGATCGCTGAGCTGATAGATCTTTGACTCGCCATCCTCGGAGGTAACACGAACGAGTGCAGCGCCTTGTGCGATGGCTAAGGGGTCGATGAAGTGGGGGGAATGCGTTGCAACAATGATCTGCCTTTCTGCAGATGACCGAATGATGGCGTGCACAAGACGTCGAATGATGGCTGGGTGGAGAGACAGTTCTGGCTCATCAATCGCGATGATGCCACCTGGAGGCGTGCTGGTAAGCGCATCCACGATGGAGAACAGACTGACAATTCCTTCGCCCGCTCCGTCGCTGGAGTGGCTAGCGGCCCCATTGCGCAAGCGAATGTAGTGATTGCCCTCGGCTGACTGATCAATGGTCCAAGTTGGCATGTACCCCAGAAGCTCGCCAAGCAATTTGTTGAAATTGCTCGGATCCTTTTCTATGTCAAAGAGCCGCATCTCAAACGAGGACAACTCCGACATCCGGCGAGCCGGTAAGCCAGTATTTCTTTGATAGTCCTGCAAAGTTCCCAGCGAACGGCTGAAGTACGGCTGGAAGCCCCGGCGCGAAGGAACCACCCCAATCGGATTTGCTTCGATTTCGTGCCTTCGGTTTGTGATGTTGACGCCACCCTTTGTATGAACTGACAGGCTGCTGCCGGCAGTGTGGCTCATAATAACTTCAGTCAGATCAACGTCTGAATCGGCTAGCTTCTCGAACTCATAAACGATTCGCACGGAATCTGCTTGCTTGTTCCGAATCCCCTCAGAAAAGCTTGGTGTCTGATGACCTGAGCGTGCGCGAAGCGCTTCAATCACGGTGGATTTCCCCGAGTTGTTGGCGCCGGTAATGATTGTGAGGCCGCTGCCCTCACGCTGATTCGTAGGAACGGCCAGAGCAACTTTGCAGTCCTCATTGAAGCCGCGGTATCCAGCGATTGAGAGCGTCTTTAAAAAGCGCAAGGTGAACTCCGTACCGGTGATGTTAAGCGACAGTTTAGGGGTACCAGAAGGGGCTGCGCCTTGTTCAGACATCTTTCAACCCACCAGATAGCCCGAAGGAAGACTTTCGCCGAGCCGTCACTCGACTTATCACATCGAATGACGGGCTTGGGTCGATAGCAGTAGTAGTTCTGCCAACATTTCTGGCCGCTTTCTGATGCTGCACCAGTGGACACAAGGGCGGATTCAATTCCATGCGTCCGAATGTTCAATTCCATGCGTCCGCTTACAAGAACTTTCTGAGCTGCCTATACGGCAGTGAACGACACTCTCCAGCTGGTGAAGGATGTCGAGAATTTCTGAGCTGCCTATACGGCAGTGAACCTGATTCTGTTATCGGTGCGGGTGCTTGTCCTTTTCTGAGCTGCCTATACGGCAGTGAACGGCAAGCCTTTACGAACCGCTACACGTGCTTCTTTCTGAGCTGCCTATACGGCAGTGAACCGACCCATGGGCGTGCCGACATCGATCGGTTCTTTCTGAGCTGCCTATACGGCAGTGAACGGCAGTTATCTGGCAGTTCCATCCATTTATCATTTCTGAGCTGCCTATACGGCAGTGAACGATTCGCGCATTCGTGTTGTGCCCATGTTTCATTTCTGAGCTGCCTATACGGCAGTGAACGATGACCTGGCGCTTTGCAAACGGCATCTGAATTTCTGAGCTGCCTATACGGCAGTGAACTTCAGCGCTTTTTCGAGTAGTTGAATTGTTGATTTCTGAGCTGCCTATACGGCAGTGAACGTCACAAAGACCGCGCTGCTGCCCACCTGGGCTTTCTGAGCTGCCTATACGGCAGTGAACAACATCACCTTGCCCAACGGCGCAGCCAGGCATTTCTGAGCTGCCTATACGGCAGTGAACCGGTTTCCACGGGGGCGCCGAGTGTTTTCCACTTTCTGAGCTGCCTATACGGCAGTGAACTTCACACTTAAATGGGTGCGTGAGCTTCAAAATTTCTGAGCTGCCTATACGGCAGTGAACGTGGTCCATGACGCCGGTTTTGTACTGTTCAGTTTCTGAGCTGCCTATACGGCAGTGAACGAGGCGACCAGGAATGGCGCTCATGTCGTCCATTTCTGAGCTGCCTATACGGCAGTGAACGCGACCCAGGCGCATTTTAGGGAATGAGACGTTTTCTGAGCTGCCTATACGGCAGTGAACCATCCCAGACAAGATAGGCCGCGCAGTCGCCCATTTCTGAGCTGCCTATACGGCAGTGAACCCGGCTCTGGCGATGGTTCGGACAGCGGCTCATTTCTGAGCTGCCTATACGGCAGTGAACGGGGTGGCCTGGGCACCGCGCTCTTTCAGGATTTTCTGAGCTGCCTATACGGCAGTGAACACCATGTCGTCCACATACCGGGTGTAGTGCGTTTTCTGAGCTGCCTATACGGCAGTGAACGGCAATGCGCCGGTCAGTGGCGATGTGCGCCTTTTCTGAGCTGCCTATACGGCAGTGAACCCCCCGCCGCGCCAGCAGCCACTACGGCCCATTTTCTGAGCTGCCTATACGGCAGTGAACCGCTTGTACCAGCGGAACTCAACGATCTCACCTTTCTGAGCTGCCTATACGGCAGTGAACAAAAAAATCGCCTAAAGGATTTTTAAACCCCATTTCTGAGCTGCCTATACGGCAGTGAACAGCATGCGTTACTTTGGCGCGAAATTCTTCAATTTCTGAGCTGCCTATACGGCAGTGAACCTCATAGGTGACTTTCCCCCTCTGTTAGCAAGATTTCTGAGCTGCCTATACGGCAGTGAACCAGATCCAGGCCATCCTTGGTGCGGACGTGGCTTTCTGAGCTGCCTATACGGCAGTGAACAAGTGCGGCGTGCAGGGTGCTTGTGGGGCCTCTTTCTGAGCTGCCTATACGGCAGTGAACGCTACGAAACCTCGGTGCAAATTCGTTGTGATTTTCTGAGCTGCCTATACGGCAGTGAACACCTGGACAACGCCTGATGGCATTCCCCTCTGTTTCTGAGCTGCCTATACGGCAGTGAACCAGGCTCTCGATGAACATCAGGCGGCCTTGATTTTCTGAGCTGCCTATACGGCAGTGAACCCGCCGAAGCCACCGCCGCCACTGCCGCCTGTTTTCTGAGCTGCCTATACGGCAGTGAACATGGCGATGGTTCCGGCAGCGGTAATGGCTCTTTTCTGAGCTGCCTATACGGCAGTGAACGCACCATTGGAATCAGAGAATTTAGGAACAAATTTCTGAGCTGCCTATACGGCAGTGAACTCGGGCTTCACTTTTCACGATTCCCGGCACACTTTCTGAGCTGCCTATACGGCAGTGAACTTGATGACCCCCGAAGATTTGCGGGCCTGGCATTTCTGAGCTGCCTATACGGCAGTGAACATCAGCAATGCGCCGGTGGTGCTGTAGGCCGTGTTTCTGAGCTGCCTATACGGCAGTGAACTGACCAGAAGCAAGCGCAGGAACCGAAACATTTTTCTGAGCTGCCTATACGGCAGTGAACCGGTGCCCTGCACTGGCACATCGCCACGGCTGTTTCTGAGCTGCCTATACGGCAGTGAACACCGTCATTGCTGCTGCTATTCTTGTGCCCTTTTTCTGAGCTGCCTATACGGCAGTGAACGTTGCGGTACAGCCAGGGGAAACACGGGGGGATTTCTGAGCTGCCTATACGGCAGTGAACGCTCCTGGTGCCAGCTCCTGGTGCCAGCTCCTTTTCTGAGCTGCCTATACGGCAGTGAACTACGTCCAGAGGGACATCACGGTCTTTGTTGCTTTCTGAGCTGCCTATACGGCAGTGAACGCCCGATCGCGGGTTACACTGAGCCTCCAGCCTTTCTGAGCTGCCTATACGGCAGTGAACCCATAAGGCCGCGAGCGCCTTTCCCTACGATGTTTCTGAGCTGCCTATACGGCAGTGAACCTTGTGAGCCGTCGGTTATCGCTGACTTAAATTTTCTGAGCTGCCTATACGGCAGTGAACATGGCTCAAGCTCCCATCAAAAAACCCGCCATTTTCTGAGCTGCCTATACGGCAGTGAACGAGCATGAACGGGAGCGGCGGGAAGCGGCAAATTTCTGAGCTGCCTATACGGCAGTGAACCTCTTGAAATCCACTCCCCCCCATCCAGCGGGTTTCTGAGCTGCCTATACGGCAGTGAACTTGTCGGGGTTGGTGAGTACGTCCAGAGGGATTTTCTGAGCTGCCTATACGGCAGTGAACAAGTGGCAAAGAAGGTGTTCCAGGCTCGGCGCTTTCTGAGCTGCCTATACGGCAGTGAACCTCATGCCGTCCTCCGTACCCCGGATGGCAGTTTTCTGAGCTGCCTATACGGCAGTGAAACTGGCCAGGACGCGGGCGCAAGCTCCTGCCGATTTCTGAGCTGCCTATACGGCAGTGAACGAGAAGGGGAGCGGTTCTACGCGCAATGGC
The DNA here is from genome assembly GCA_902175065.1 of uncultured Comamonas sp. Classification (GTDB taxonomy): domain Bacteria; phylum Pseudomonadota; class Gammaproteobacteria; order Burkholderiales; family Burkholderiaceae_C; genus Comamonas. Next base: position 13,107 of record CABIIJ010000054.1, read on the forward strand.
CGTTTCTGAGCTGCCTATACGGCAGTGAACCTTGTGAGCTTTGCCCAGCTCCTGCTTCTGGTTTTCTGAGCTGCCTATACGGCAGTGAACGTTCTGGTTTGACTATCGGAGAATCAGAATCATTTCTGAGCTGCCTATACGGCAGTGAACGAGGAATAATGCCTGTATTTTTAGCATCTTTGTTTCTGAGCTGCCTATACGGCAGTGAACGCTAACAAGATTGCCGCCGAATGGGCGGATGTTTTCTGAGCTGCCTATACGGCAGTGAACGCAGGTCAAAGGAAAATCAAAGAGTCGGCAATTTTCTGAGCTGCCTATACGGCAGTGAACAAGCGACGCAAGGCACCGCGCAAGCTCTACCCTTTCTGAGCTGCCTATACGGCAGTGAACACAATCTAAGGAAGGTCTGCACAACCTCGGCGCCAGCGCCCGATGTGAGACAGTGGCGGTATGAAACAGATGAGCCTGGGCGAGAGCGGATTCGAGCGCAAAACCAAGAGGACTCGCAAGCGCGAGTTCCTGGACGAGATGAACCT
>CABIIJ010000055.1 GCA_902175065.1 uncultured Comamonas sp.
GTGGTTGAGCGCAGCTTCGCTTGGCTGGAGAAGAATAGGCGGTTGTGGAAGAACTGCGAGAGACTACTCAACACCAGCCTGCAGTTCATCCACTTGGCGTTCTTGGCGCTACTGCTTAAAAGACTTTGAACAGGTTCTTACGGCGCCAGGCGTTCGCACCGCCACGTCCCGGCGTCATCGGCAAGGTAGCGCAGTCGGTCGTGCAGGCGGCTTTTGCGCCCTTGCCAAAACTCCCACCGCTCCGGCACCAGGCGGTAGCCGCCCCAATGGGACGGGCGCGGCGGGTTCAGCAAGAACTGGGCGCCGTACTTGGCGGCATTGGTCACCAGCACGCTGCGGCTGGCGATCACCTGGCTTTGCGGGCTGGCCCAGGCGCCGATGCGCGAATCCAGCGGGCGGCTGTGGAAGTAGGCGTCGCTTTCTTCGGCGCTGACTTTCTCGACCCGCCCTTCGATGCGCACCACCCGTTCCAGCTCCACCCAGTGAAACTGGAGCGCTGCAAACGGCACGGCGGCCAGCTCCTGGGCCTTGCGGCTTTGGTAATTGGTGTACCAGACGATGCCGCGCTCATCATAGCCCTTGACCAGTACCACGCGCGTGCTGGGACGCAGGTCGCCGCTGACGGTGGCCAGAGTCATCGCATTCGGGTCGGGGAGTTCGGCGTTGATGGCTTCTTGCAGCCATTGTTCGAAAAGTGCGAGGGGATTGGTGGGAGCGCTGGATTCGTTGAGCTGCGCACGGCCATAGCTTTTGCGCAACTGGGCGATGGTATGGGGGAGGTCGGACATAAGGAGGGGCAATGGAGAGGCCGCCGGATGTGTTGGCAGCGCGTCCATTGTGCCACCAGAGCGGGTCACTACAATGGCGCTGCGCAGGCGCAGGCCCGGAGCCGTTCGGCAGGCTTTTGCTGCGTCTGATTCCATTTTTATTTCAAGGAGTTCCTTTATGTCCCGTGCGACAGACGACGATGATCAGCAACGCTTTGCCCTGGGTCTGGTGTTTACTTTGGTAGCCGTTGTGGTGGCCAGCGTGGTGGGTTTTGCCGCCCACCGCAGCACCGGCCAGCCTGCAGCCGGTGCAGATGCCGCCGCTGCCATGGTCGTCGCTCCGGCGCCCGCAGAGCCCGCAGCCCTGGCGCCTGCGGCCGTGGTGCTGACGGAGCAGGCTGCCGTGCGGGTCGACGGCAATGTCGTCAAGTTCTTCTTTGCCACGGGCAAGACCGATGTGGCTGCGGGTGCGAACGATGCGTTGGCCGATGTCGTCGAAGGGGCCAAGGCGGGCCAGCGCGTACAAATCTCGGGCTTTCATGACGCCACGGGCGATGCCGCAGTGAATGCCGACCTGGCCAAGCGCCGTGCCCAGGCCGTGCGCGATGCCTTGCTGGGGTTGGGCGTGGATGAAGCCACAATCGAGCTGGCCAAGCCTGCGCAGACCCTGGCCAGCGGCAGCAACGACGAAGCCCGCCGCGTGGAGGTTTTCTTGATCGACTGATCGGCTGGTCTTGCTTTCCGCAGAAACACAAAAGGCCGCTTGCCTGGTTGGCAAGCGGCCTTTTGTGTTTCTGCGTTGCGGCACCGGGTTATCAGCGGTCGAAATCTTCCTCGTGCAGTTGCGGTGCAGCGCGGCGAAAGCCCTTGGTCAGCCAGCCCAGGTAGATCAGCCCGACGGCAGCCCAGGAGATACCGGCTTTCAGCGAGGTTTCCTCTACTTCCAGCCACAGGGCGCCGATCGAGGCAAAGCCCAGCAGCGGCATGACGAAGAACTGCCAGATGTCCTTGGGCGTTTTCAACCGGCCATCGCGAAAGCCGTAGCTGCTGATGACCGACAGGTTCACGAAGCTGAACGCCGTCAAGGCGCCGAAGCTGATCAGGGCGACGACGAACTCCAGGCTGAGGAACCCGGCGGTCAGGCACACGGCCCCTGCCAGCCAGATGTTGTAGGACGGGGTATAGCCCTTGGCGGAAATGTGGCCGAAGAAGCGCTTGGGCAGCACGCCGTCACGGCCCATGACGTACATCAGGCGCGAGACGCCCGCGTGCGCGGCAATGCCCGAGGCCATGACCGTCACGATGGCGAAACTGAGCACCACCGACTGGAACAATGCGCCGCCGACCAGCAGCAGGATTTCCGGCTGGGTTTCGTCCACCAGCTTGAAGTATTGGGCCGGGTCGCCCGGGAAGAACAGTTGCAGGAAATAGGTGCTGAAAATGAACAGCAGGCCGGAGATCAGCGCCGTCAGGAACATGGCCTTGGGCAGGGTCTTCTTGGTGTCCTTGGTTTCTTCGGCCAGGGAGCTGAGGGAGTCGAAGCCGGTAAACGAAAAGCACAGAATCGTCGCCCCGGTCACCAGCGCACCCACCTGGGTTTTTTCGCTCCAGAAGGGGTTGAAGCTCCACAGCCCGTCGGCGCCCTGGCCGGCAATCGCGCCCAGGGCGTTTTGCCCGGCGGAGAGCTTTTCGTAGATCAGGAAGGTGAAGATGCCGATGATCAGAACCTGCAACACCACGATCAGGCTGTTGAAGTTGGCCACGAAGCGGATGCCGCGCAGGTTCACGCCCACCATGAACAGGGTCAGGCCGATGATCCAGAACCAGTGGTTCACCTCGGGGAACATGTCCGTCAGGTAAATACGTGCCAGCAGGATGTTGACCATCGGCGACAGCAGGTAATCGAGCAGCGACGACCAGCCCACCATGAACCCGGCGTTGGGGTGGATGGACTTTTGCACGTAGGTGTAGGCCGACCCGGACGAGGGGTACTTGCGGATCATGTGCCCGTAGCTGATCGACGTGAGCAGGACCGCGCCCAGGGCGAACATGTAGGCGGTGGGAACGTGCTGGATGCTGTCGCGCGACACCATGCCGAAGGTGTCCAGCAAGGTCATCGGCTGGATGTAGGCCAGGCCGATCATGATGACCTGCCACATGACCAGGGTTTTTTGCAGGCGGGCGACGGCGTGGGGATTGTGCGAGGGGGTCACGGCAATGCCTTTCCTGAAGGAGTTAGAACAGGGGAGGCTTGGCGCCGGGACGGTGGGAAGCCGGGCAGGCAAAGTGCGTGACGTGGTCGATGGTGTGCGGAGTAGGACGCTGGGGCATGGAAATCCTGCAATAAGCAAACACCCTGCTTTGCGCAGGCAGAGCAGGGTGATAGGGTTTTTGGGAAAAAAGCGCCGGATTCTACAC
>CABIIJ010000056.1 GCA_902175065.1 uncultured Comamonas sp.
CCAGCAGGGCGGGGCGGGCGGTTTGTGCGGGCAGGCCGCTTTCTTCGGCCATGGCCGCCAGCAGGTGGGTGCACAGCAGGGGCAGGTCTTCGCGGCGCTCGCGCAGCGCGGGCAGGTGCACGTCGATGACGTTCAGGCGGTAGAACAAGTCCTGGCGAAAGCGCCCGGCCTGCACGTCGCTGGCCAGGTTGCGGTGGGTGGCGCTGATGATGCGCACGTCCACGCCTTCTTCCTGCGTCGCGCCCAGGGCACGCACGCAGCGCTCCTGAATGGCCCGCAGCAGCTTGGCCTGCATGGCCAGGGGCAGTTCGCCCAGCTCGTCGAGAAACAGCGTGCCGCCGTTGGCCGCCTGGAAAAAGCCTTCGCGGTCGGCGGTGGCGCCGGTGAAGGCGCCTTTGCGGGCGCCGAAAAATTCCGCCTCCAGCAGATGCTCGGGGATGGCGCCGCAGTTCACCGCCACCCAGGGGCCGCTGCTGCGGTGGCTGCAGGCGTGCAGGGCGCGGGCGACCAGTTCCTTGCCGGTGCCCGATTCGCCGGTGATGAGCACCGGGGCCATGCCGGGCGCCACCTTCTGGATGCGCTGGCGCAATTGCTGCATGGCGCTGGAGGTGCCCACCAGGCGGGCCAGCGCGGCGCAGGCGGCGTTGCCCGCTGCTGCCGGGGGGCTAGCGGCGGCCACGTCCTGGGCGGGGGGCGGGGCCTTGGGCGCCGGCAGCCCCTGCGTGGCCGAGGCGACGATGCGGCGGAACTGCTTGAGATCGACCGGCTTGGTCAGGTAGTCGAACGCGCCGTAGCGCAGCGCCTCGACGGCGTTTTCGGCGCTGCCGTAGGCGGTGATGACGATGCTGCGCTCCTGGCGCTGCTGCTGGTGCAGCTCGTGCAGCAGCGCCATGCCCAGGCCGTCGGGCAGGCGCATGTCGGTAATCAGCACGTCGAAGTGGTGCGCCGCGAGCAGCGCCCGGGCTTCCTGCAGCGTGCCGGCGGTGCTGACGCGGTGGCCGTCGCGCAGCAGGGTCAGCTCGTAAAGGGTGCGCAGGTCGGGTTCATCGTCCACGACCAGGATGCGGGCAGCAGGTGCTGGCATAGATCAATCCGGTGCAGTGAATAAGGGGCTGGTCTGCCCCTGGGGGGCGGGGCTGCTGTGGGCAAAGCGCAGGATAAAGGCATTGCCTGCCGGGCCGTCGGGCTGCGCCGGGCAGGGCTGGCGCTGGTAGCGCAGGTTGGCGCCGTGGCGCTGGCACAGCTCGCGGCAGATGAACAGGCCCAGGCCGCTGGAGCGGCTGTGCGAGGAGAAAAACGGCTCGAACAGGTGGTTCTGCACGGCTGCTTCGATCTCCGGCCCGCTGCTCCAGACCTGCAGCCAGGCGCGGCCATTGCGCTGGCGGCCCGTGCCCAGCCACAGCAGCCGCGTCCCGTGCGGGTCTGCCTGGGCGTAGTGCTGGGCGTTGTCCAGCAGGTTGATGACGATGCGGCGCAGGTGCTCGCTGTCGAAGGCCACGTTGCCGGGGCTGTTCAGGGCGCACCGGCCCTGGCGCTGGGGGCTGTCCTGGGCCTGCCATTCGCGCCAGATGGTGGCCACCTCGGCATCCAGGGGCAGGCCGATCGAGGGGCTGTGCTGGATCTGCTGCTGCACCCGGGCGATGTCCAGCACGTCTTCCACGGTATGGGCGATGCGCTGGGCGTTGGCCGCGACCATCTGCACCAGGCGCTGCTGGGTCGGGTCGGCGATGTCTTCGGCCAGCAGGGCGTTGGCCTGGGTGATGGCCGCCAGGGGATTGCGGATTTCGTGCGCCACGGCGGCGGACATGCGGCCCATGGCAGCCATTTTTTCCGTGCGCAGGCGGGCTTCCAGCTCGCGCAGATCCTCCAGGAAGACCAGGAATTGCGTGCTCGGCGGCGCGTACTGGCTGTCCTCGGACAGAAACGGGTGCTCGCTGCCCGGCAGGCCGTCGTCCTCGTGCGGATGGCTGGGCCAGACGCGGGCGTACAGGCCCACCGGGGGCTGGCCGGCCTCGACCAGATGGATGCGGGCATCCTGCGCGGTACCCGTGGCCAGGGTTTGCAGCACCAGCTCGCACAGCGGCTGCCAGGCCGGATGCTGGTGCAGATCGGTCGGCAGTTGCCAGTCGCCGCCAAGCAGCTGGTGGGCGGCAGGGTTGGCCTGCAGGATGTGCAGGGCGCTATCGACGACCAGCACCCCCTCGGTCAGCTTGTCGATGATGAGGGTGTTGATGTCCACCTGGGTGCGGGCGATGCGGTGGTTGCGCCGGGCCAGGCGCTCCTGCCAGGCCAGCCGCTGGGCCAGGTGGTGGGTGAGAAAGGCCACGGCAAAGTACCCGGCGCAGACGGTGGCCGCCTGCATGGTCAGCTCCCAGCCGTTGGCCAGGCCGTCCCATGCCGCCAGGCTGTAGCCGCCCAGCAGCAGCAAGGTGATGCTGGCCGTGGTGGCCAGTGCCATGCGCAGGCTGCCCAGGCAGGCCGTGGCCAGCACGGGCAGCGCCAGCAGGGGCGAGAAATGCACCGTGCCGCCGGGTTGCCACAGCTGCAGCAGTTGCGTCAGGCCGATGATGGCGATCTCGGCCGCCAGCGGCAGCAGCCACGCGCTTCCCCAGCGCTGGCACGGCGGGCGGTTGCGCAGCAGCAGCCAGGTGGCGCAGGCCAGCACCAGGTACAGGCTGCCCAGGAACCAGGAAAAGCTGGTCAGCGCCGAGTGCCGGTGGCTGGTCTGCGGCACCAGCATGACCAGCAGGATCAGCGCCGAGAGCACCCGCCCCGTGCTGAACGCCCGCCACAGGCGCCGGGCCATGGCCAGGGGCAGGGTGGTGGTGGGCGTCGATGGCGGCAGCACAGGCATGCGGGCCGCGCCTCAGATGGCGCGTGGGCCGTGCACGCGGTGGGCGGCGCAGCAGTAGTGCAGCGGCCCGGCGGCCACGGCATCCGGGCCGGGCAGGTGCACCCCGCAGTGGGCGCAGCGCACCATCACGGCAGGCAGCGCGGCGGCGGATGCTTCGGGCGTGCGCGGCGGTTTGCGCGGCGGCGTCTTGCGGTGCTTGTGCCGCCAGATGGTCAAGGCGATGAACAGCACCGCCGTCACCAGCAGGTACTTGCTCATACCCCGCGCTCCAGCAGCACTTCCAGCACGAAGCGCGAACCGGCATAGCCCAGCAGCAGCATCACCGCCCCGGCGTAGACCATGCGCGTGGCATTGCGCCCGCGCCAGCCGAACCGGGCGCGGCCCAGCAACAAAACGGCAAACACCACCCAGGCCAGCAGGGAGAACACGGTTTTGTGGTCGGGGTACCAGGGGCGGCCATACAGCGCCTCGCTGAACAGCACGCCCACCAGCAGGGTGGCGCTCAGGAGGACGAAGCCCGCGCCCACGCAACGGAACATGATGCGCTCCAGCGTCAGCAGGGGCACGCCCGTGCCCTCGCCGCTGGCGCTGCGGATGCGCCGCTCGGCCCGCGTCATCAGACCGGCATGTACCACGGCAGCGGCGAACATCCCGTAGGAGGCCACCCCCAGGGCCAGATGCAGCGGCAGCCATGCCGAGTGCTGACTGCCCAGGGGCGTGCCTGGAAAGACGATGGACAGCAGCACCGCCAGCCCCCCCATGCCCGACAGCAGGCCTGCCGCACGCAGGCGCGGGTAAAGGCGCTGCTCGATCAGGTACATGGTCAGCATCAGCCAGGCCGTGACCGACAGCGCCGGGGCAAAACCGAAGCGCACCGGCGGCGCGAACAGGCTGGCGACCAGCGTCAGCACATGCAGCCCCCAGGCGGCATGCAGGCTCTGGCGTATCTGCTCAGGCGTCAGGTGTCGGGCAGTCAGTGCAGGAACGCAATAGGCCAGCCCGGCTGCAAGGGCGGGAAGCAGCGTCCAAAGGGGGATGTGCATGAAAGGGCAGAGGAAAGAGGATGCGTCACGGTTGGATGGCCCGATCATATCGCCGGCAGGCAGTGCGTACCCACGCCAGCGCCAGGGAGTAGCACGCGCCCACCGGGTAGAATTGGCGGCTTTTGCTGGCTTTTTCCAGGGTTTTCTACATATGGCATCCGCACTTACCGACAAACTCTCGCGCCTCGTCAAGGAAATGCGCGGCCAGGCCCGCATTACCGAATCCAACGTGCAGGACATGCTGCGCGAAGTGCGCATGGCCCTGCTGGAAGCCGACGTGGCCCTGCCCGTGGTGCGCGATTTCATCGCCCGCGTCAAGGAAAAAGCCCTGGGCCAGGACGTGCTGGGCAGCCTCAAACCCGGCCAGGCGCTGGTCGGCATCGTGAACGCCGAGCTGGCCGCCACCATGGGCGAGGGCGTGGCCGACATCAACCTTGCTGCCCAGCCCCCGGCGGTCATCCTCATGGCAGGCCTGCAAGGCGCGGGGAAAACCACCACCACCGCCAAGCTGGCCAAGCACCTGATCGAAAAACGCAAGAAAAAAGTGCTCACCGTCTCCGGCGACGTGTACCGCCCGGCGGCCATCGAGCAGCTCAAGACCGTCACCGCCCAGGCCGGGGCGCAGTGGTTTGAGAGCACTCCCGACCAGAAGCCGCAGGACATCGCCCGCGCTGCCCTGGATTACGCCAAAAAGCACTACTTCGACGTGCTGCTGGTCGATACCGCTGGCCGCCTGGCCATCGACGAACTGCTCATGCAGGAAATCAAGGACCTGCACGGCCTGCTCAACCCGGTGGAGACGCTGTTCGTCGTCGACGCCATGCAGGGCCAGGACGCGGTGAACACCGCCAGGGCCTTCAAGGAAGCGCTGCCGCTGACCGGCATCGTCCTGACCAAGCTGGACGGCGACTCGCGCGGCGGTGCGGCGCTGTCGGTACGCGCCATCACCGGCGCACCGATCAAGTTTGCCGGTATCAGCGAAAAAATCGACGGCCTGGAAGTCTTCGACGCCGACCGCCACGCCCAGCGCGTGCTGGGCATGGGCGATATCGTCGCCCTGGTCGAGCAGGTCACGCAGAACGTCGACCTGGAGGCGGCGCAGAAGCTGGCCGCCAAGGTCAAAAGCGGCGACGGCTTCGACCTGAACGACTTCCTTGCCCAGCTCCAGCAGATGAAGCAGATGGGCGGCCTGTCCAGCCTGATGGACAAACTGCCCAGCGAAATCGCCGGCAAGGCCGGCAGCATGGACATGGACAAAGCCGAAAAAGAAGTGCGCCGCAAGGAAGGCATCATCTGCTCGATGACGCAGAAAGAGCGCAAGAACCCCGCCATCATCAAGGCCACGCGCAAGAAACGCATCGCCACCGGTGCCGGCGTGCCGGTGCACGAGGTCAACCGCCTGCTCAAGGAATTCGAGCAAATGCAGTCCATGATGAAAAAAATGAAGGGCAGCGGGATGATGAAGATGCTGAAGAAAATGGGCGGTGCCAAAGCCATGAAGGGCCTGATGGGCGGCGGGATGCCCAAGCTGCCGTTCTGAACGATCGGATCGATACATTCCTGAAAAAATAGCTGCTTGCGCTGATAAATAAACGATTCAATGGTGTTTTATGCCTATGTTTGTTTATTTGTCAGCGCAGGCAGCTATTTTATTTTTCAGCGCAGCCATCGTCATAATGGCCCCATGCAGGAACTGGACACGCTCACTTCCCCCGCACGCCGTCAGGCAGGCCGTGACCTGGGGCGCCTGACCGCTGCGGCCTTGCTGTTGCTGGCCGGCTGTTCCAGCGCCCCGCCCAGGCGTGGCCCGGCCCGGCCCGCACCGCCTGCCGGTGCGCAAGGCCTGCGCCTGCCTGCCGAGCAGCGCGAACCGCTGCTGGCCCGCACCATGCTGGTGATCAACACCCCCTACACCTACGGCGGCAATACGCCCGAAGGCGGCTTCGATTGCAGCGGCCTGATTCAGTACGCCGTGCGCGGCATCACCAGCAAGCCGTTGCCGCGCACCACGGCGCAGTGGGCGCAGGCCAGCAGCCCGGTGCGGGGCCGGGGGCTGGCGCGGGGGGATTTCGTGTTCTTCAACACCCTGGGCGGGCGCTATTCGCACATGGGGATTTTTGTTGGCAACGGCCAGTTCGTCCACGCCCCGTCCAGCGGCGGCACTGTGCAGCGCGTGCGCATGGACAACCCGTACTTTGCCAAGCGTTTTACCGAGGCCCGCAGCATTTTTGCCTGAGGACTCCCCGCGCCCCGCGTGCTAGGTGGGCGGGGCCTCCAGCGCCTGGGCGCAGGCATGGGCGCTGGCCCAGGCCCATTGGAAGTTGTAGCCGCCCAGCCAGCCGGTGATGTCCACCACTTCGCCAATGAAGAACAGGCCGGGCTGGTTTTTGGCCTCCATGCTTTGTTGGGACAGGGCGCGGGTGTCGATGCCGCCCACGGTCACTTCTGCCTTGGCATAGCCTTCGGTGCCGCTGGGGGTGAGCTGCCAGCCGCTCAGGGTGTCGGCCAACTGCGCCAGGGCTTTGTCGCTGCATTGGTTGACCGGGCCTTGCCAGGCGCTGTGGCGCTGGCACCAGGCATCGGCCAGGCGGGTGGGCAGCCACTGGGCCAGCACGTTGGGCAGCAGCTTTTTGCTGGTCGCCTTGGCCTCTTGCAGCGCGGCGGCCACGTCCAGTTGCGGCAGCAAGTCGATGCGCAGGCGCTGGCCGGGCTGCCAGTAGCTGGAGATTTGCAGGATTGCCGGCCCGGACAAGCCCCGGTGGGTAAACAGCAGGTCTCCGTCGAAGGCGATGCCCTGTTTTTTCGCGCCAGTGTGGATGCGCACGGGCAGGGCGAGGCCTGCCAGACTGGCATAGGGCGCCCAATCTTCCCCGGCAAAGCGCAGCGGCACGAGGCCGGGGCGCTGGGCCGTGACGGGCAGGCCGAACTGTTTGGCAATGCGGTAGCCCAGGTCGGTGGCACCGATTTTGGGGATGGACAGCCCCCCGGTGGCGACGACCAGGTTGTGCGCCTGCACGATGCCCCTGGCGGTGTGCAGGCGGTAGCGGCTTGCGGTGTTCCCGGCTTCTATTTTTTCGATGGTGCAGGGCTGCCACCGCTGCACGCCGGCCAGGTCGCAGGCATCGAGCAGCATGGCGATGATGTCCTGGGCGCTGTGGTCGGCAAAAAGCTGGCCCTTGTGCTTTTCGTGAAAGGCGATGCCGTTTTGCTGCACCAGGGCGATGAAGTTCTGCGGTGTGAAGCGCGAGAGCGCCGAGCGGGCAAATTGCGGGTTCTGCCCCAGGTAGTGCTGGTGGCCCGTGCGGCTGTCCAGGTGGCGGTTGGTGAAGTTGCAGCGCCCGCCGCCGGAGATGCGGATTTTTTCCGCCACGCGGCTGGCGTGGTCGAGCAGCAGCACTTTCAGGCCTCGTTGGCCCGCTTGCGCTGCGCAAAACAGGCCCGCCGCCCCTGCGCCGACAATGGCAACGTCGAAATAAGGCATAAGAAAAAAGCCAGTGTTTGCAAGGAAACACTGGCTTGAGATGGTGGTCGTAGAGGGACTTGAACCTTCGACATCAGCATTATGAATGCTGCGCTCTAACCAACTGAGCTATACGACCGCATGGGGTTCATGCAGATTGTCTGGTGGTCGTGGAGGGACTTGAACCTTCGACATCAGCATTATGAATGCTGCGCTCTAACCAACTGAGCTACACGACCGAAGCCGCGCATTATAAACAAAATTTGCGGCTTTTGCGGCGATGTCTTACTGGTGGGTGAACTGCGCCGGGCGCTTGTTCAGGAAGGCGTCCATGCCCTCCTTCTGATCCTGCGTGGCAAACAGGCTGTGGAACAGGCGGCGCTCGAACATCAGGCCGTCGGACAGGGTGCCTTCATAGGCGCGATTGACCGATTCCTTGGCCGCCATGACGGTGATCTGCGAGAAGCCGCTGATGGTGATGGCGGCAGCCAGGGTTTCTTCCATGAGCTTGTCCAGCGGCACGACGCGGCTGACGAGGCCGCTGCGTTCGGCCTCGGTGGCGTCCATCATGCGGGCGGTCAGGCACATGTCCATGGCTTTGGACTTGCCGACGGCACGCGGCAGGCGTTGGGTGCCGCCTGCGCCGGGAATGACGCCCAGCTTGATCTCGGGCTGGCCAAACTTGGCGTTGTCGGCGGCGATGATGAAGTCGCACATCATGGCCAGTTCACAGCCGCCGCCCAGGGCGAAGCCGCTGACGGCGGCAATGACGGGTTTGCGGATGCTGCGGATGGTTTCCCAGTTGCGCGTGATGAAGTCGCCCTTGTAGGCATCGGCAAAGCTGTACTTGGCCATGACGGAGATGTCGGCCCCGGCGGCAAAGGCTTTTTCGCTGCCGGTGATGATCATGCAGCCGATGTTCTCGTCGGCATCAAAGGCCTTGAGCGCTGCGCCCAGTTCGTTCATCAACTGGTCGTTCAGGGCGTTGAGCTGCTTGGGGCGGTTCAGGGTGATGACGCCCACCTTGTCGGCTTCAATGCGTACTTCAATGGTTTCGTAGGCCAAGGGGTGCTCCTTTCAATGGTTTTCAGTGGCTTTGGGGGCAAACTTTAACTATACCGAAGCTGTTGCGGGCAGCCACTGGGCCAGCCGGGTGTTATCACTGGTACGTAGTTGCACGTTGCTCAGGGGCAGGTCTGCCGCTTGCGGCAGCTGCAAGGCCAGGCGCAGCAGTTGCTTGTCGCGGGCGACGAGGGCGGTGATGGCGCTGCCCGGGGGCGCGTACAGCGCCAGCTCGTCCAGCTTGCCGATGCGCCAGCCCTGGCCCGCCACTTCGATGCCGTACCACTCGTCCCCGGCCATCATCCCTGCCTGTTCGGCCGGGCTGCCGCGCAGCACCTGGCGCAGGGCGATGCTGCTGCCTTCCTGCACGCGCAGGCCCAAGGCCTGGGCCGGGGCGGGGGGCTGGCCCTCCAGGCTGACGCCAAAGTGGGCCAGCAGGTCGGCCAGCGGCAAATCCTCGGTGCCATGCACCCAGGCGGTGATTTGCGCCTGCCAGTCGCGCCCGGTCAGAGCGTGCAGGCCGGCGGCGATGCGTTCTTGCGTCACCTGCCGGTCGGGACAGTGCTGCCACAGGTGGCGCATCAGGGCATCGAGGTGGCTGCCCTCGCGGCGCAGTTGCAGGTCCAGGCACAGGCCGACCAGCGCCCCCTTGGTGTAGTAGCTGACGGTGGCGTTGGCGGTGTTCTCGTCCGGGCGGTAGTACTTCACCCAGGCGTCGAAGCTGGCCTGGGCCACGCTTTGCACTTTGCGCCCAGGGGTTTGCAGCACCTGGTTGATGGTTTTGGCCAGCAGCTTGAAGTAGGCCGGGGTGTCGATCAGGCCGGTGCGGTGCAGCACCAGGTCGTCGTAGTAGCTGGTGATGCCCTCGAAGAACCAGAGCAGCTCGGTGTAGTTCTCCCGGTCGTAGTCGTAGGGGGCGAAGGCCGCCGGGCGCAGGCGCTTGACGTTCCAGGTGTGGAAGTATTCGTGGCTGATCAGGCCGAGCAAGGTGGTGTAGCCCTCGGCCTGCTGCGTCACGCCCTGGCGGGGCAGGTCGGCGCGGTTGCAGATCAGGGCGGTGCTGTGGCGGTGCTCCAGGCCGCCGTAGCCGTCGTGGGTGGCATGGAGCATGAAGACGTAGTTTTGCTGCTCCGGCGTGCTGCCATCGGGGTGCCACAGGCGGATTTGCTCTGCGCAGATTTTTTGCGTATCGGCCAGCAGGCGTTCCCCGTCAAAAGTGGCGGGGGCACCGGCAACGACAAAGTGGTGGAGGGTATCGCCAACGCTGAAGCTGCCGCGCCAGAACGTCCCCATTTCTACCGGGCTATCGACCAGCGCGTCGTAGTTGGGAGCGCGGTAGCAGCCAAAGCCGTTGTTCTCTATTTTGATAGCTGGTAGCGCTGTTATTAACTGCCAATTCAGATGGTTTTCATGCTGAATGACTTCTAAATCATGCGGAAGCTGCTCCTGATTATGAATGCGCAGCAGTAGGCTGGTGCCGTTGAAGAACCCTCGGCGCTGATCCAGCCAGGCCATGCGCACCGAATTGTCGTAGGCGCTGACCAGGTAAGTGAGTACCAGCGGCGCATCGTCCGTGCAGGCCACGCGCCAGCGGTGCTTGTCGCACTGGGTGATGGCGCAGGGCTGGCCGTTCTGGTGGGCGGCCAGCTGGTGCAGGTTCTTGGCAAATTCGCGCACCAGATAGCTGCCGGGAATCCAGACCGGCAGGCTTGCTTCCTGCTGCTTTGCCGGCTGGGCGATGGTCAGGGTGACGCGGTACAGGTGGGCGTGCACATCGTGCAGCACCACTTGGTAGTGGAGGGGGGCGGGAGCAGTGCAATGGGGCATGGCAGGGCAGCATTGGCCCTGCCGCCACGGGCGTGAGGTTGGTCGGGAGGTGGGAAATCAGGGGTGGGCTGCGGCCAGGCGCTTTTCCACCTCTTTGGCCGGCAGGGCGCCCGGCACGCGGGTGTTGTCGGCAAAGATGATGGTGGGGGTGCCAGTGATTTTGTATTGGTGGCTGAATGCCAGGTTGCGCTCCAGGGCGTGGGTGTCGCAGCGGGCAGGAGCCGCCTTTTCACCCCTGAGCATGTAGTCCTGCCAGGCCTTCACCCGGTCTTTGGCGCACCAGATGTTGCGTGATTTTTCTACCGAATCGGGGCTGAGGATGGGAACGAGGAAGACGTACATCGTCACGTTGTCGACGCTTTGCATGTCTTGCTCGAAGCGTTTGCAGAAGCCGCAGTTCGGATCCTCGAACACGGCCAGTTGGCGTTCGCCCTTGCCGTGGACGATCTTGATCGCATCCTGCAGGGGCAGATCCTCGAAGCGCACGGCGGTGAGCGTCTTGATGCGGTCTTCGGTCAGGTTGCGCCGGGCCTGGGTGTCGATCAGCTCGCCCTGGATCAGGTAGTTGCCCTGGGGGTCGGAGTAAAACACGTCCGTGCCCACGCGCACTTCGTACAGGCCCGGCATGGGGGTGGGGCGTATTTCGTCGATCTTGGCCAGTTGCGGGATGCGCTCGGCCACGGTTTTGCGGATGGCTTCTTCCGGCGGTGCTGCCCAGGCGCTGCCCAGGGCAAGCATGGCGAAAACGGCAGTGGCAAGCAGCTTCATGCGAGTATCCAGTTAGTCATGTGATAAAGCGGGATTGGGCCGTCGGCCCGCGAAAAGGTTCCCCGTCGGGCGGAAGGTCAGCGTAGCCCCATGGCCTGCTGGGTCACCCAGTGTTTGAGGGGGGCGCAGCGCTCGAATTGGTTCATGCCCCAGTTGCGCAGAACCTGAAGGCTGGGTTCCGTGCGGGTAAAGAGCTGCTGGATGCCGTCCATCGCCAGCCCCAGGGGCAGCAGGGCTGCCTTGCGCGTGCGGGCGTAGCGGCGCAGCAGCCGCAGGTCGCCCGTGCCCTGCCATTCCTTGCGCTGCTGCAGGATGTGGCCCAGGGCCTGCACGTCGGCCAGCCCCAGGTTCAGCCCCTGGCCTGCCAGCGGATGCACGTTGTGCGCTGCATCGCCCACCAGTACCCAGCTGCCCGTGTGGCCGCTGGCCTGCGGCATCAGGCCGCACCAGCGCCGGGCCGTGGCCTGCTGCAGGGGCCAGGCCACGCGCGGGCCTTGCAGCGCCAGCTCGCCCAGGGCGTGGTTGCTGATGCTGCCGAGGAGGTCGGTAAATGCCCGGGGATCGGCCTGCTGCCACTGCGCTGCCGATTCCGCCGGTGCCGACCACACCACCGCAACGCTGTGCCCCTGGGGGCCACCCAGGGGGAGAAAGGCCAGAATGCCCAGGGGGCCGAACCATTGGCGGGCCACCTGGCCGTGGGGCAGGGCGCAGTCCAGGCGCGTGGCAATGGCGGTCTGCCCATAGGGGGTCACGTCGAATTCCACCCCCAGTTCGGCCCGGGTACTGCTGGCGCGGCCTTCGCAAATCGCCGTCAAGGGCGCGGCCACCGGGGCCGCCACCACCTCGATCAGCGGCTGGTAGCGCACGGCCTCGGCCAGGCGCTGCTCCAGCGCGGGGACATCCACAATCCAGGTCAGGGCTTCCTGGCCCTGCGCCCGGGCATCGAACTGCACCTGGCTGTTGCCATCGCCATGCACTTCCATGCGTTCGACGGCGGTGGCGTGCAGGGCATCCGGCCAGGCCCGCAAGCTGTCCAGCAACTGCTGCGATGCGGTATTGAGCGCGTAGGCCCGTACATCGGCGAGATGGTCGACCGGGCGCTGCGGGGCGACCAGGGCCACACGCAGGCGTTCACGCGCCAGGAGCAAGGCTAAGGCGCGGCCAACGATGCCGGCGCCACGGATACAGATGTCAAAGGTTTGGGCCATGGCCCGATTGTAGAAGCGCAACTGGAAACAAAAATTGCTGCCGTTTGGGCGCAAAAGTGCCTAAGATGCGCCCCGCTTTCGTAACAAGTCTGAGGGGACGTGAGGATATGAAAAAAATCTTTCAATACATCGCAGCCATTGCCATCGCGGGTGTGCTGCAGGGGTGCGCCAGTACCACCGAGTCCGGAGCCATCGGCCTGCAGCGCAGCCAGTTGCTGCTGGTGTCCAGCGAATCGCTGAATGCCCAGGCCGCCGAGGGGTTTCAAAAACTCACTGCCGATGCGCAGTCCAAGAAAAAGCTCAATACCAACGCCAAGCAGACCCAGCGGGTACGCAAGATCGGCCAGGATCTGATCGCCCAGACCGCAGTGTTCCGCGCAGACGCCAAGGACTGGGCCTGGGAAATCAATGTTTTCGACTCCGATGAGATCAACGCCTTTTGCGCCCCGGGCGGCAAGATCGGTGTCTACACCGGCATCATCAACCGCCTGAAGCTGACCGACGATGAGCTGGCCGCCGTCATGGGCCACGAGATTGCCCATGCGCTGCGCGAGCATTCGCGGGAAAAGGCCTCGCAACAGGCCGTCTCGAATCTGCTGACCTCGACCGTGTCTGCAGCCACCGGTGTCAATGGCGGCCTGCTGGACATGGGCACCCAGATGATGGTGCACCTGCCCAACTCGCGCGGCATGGAGCTGGAGTCCGACGTCATGGGCCTGGAACTGATGGCCCGCGCTGGCTATAACCCCAGCAATGCCCCCAGGCTGTGGGAAAAAATGGCTGCCGCCAGTGGCGGCAAACAAGGTCTGGCCTTTATGAGCACCCACCCGGCCGACGAGGTGCGCATTGCGGCCATGCATGAGAATATTCCCAAGGTGCAGCATTTGTACGAAGCGGCCAAAGCACAAAAAGCCGCCAGCGTCCGCAAACCGGCAGTGCAAAAGAAAAAAACCAAGCCCTGACCGGGCCGCAGCTTTCATTGCGGTAAAGGCGGCCGCCCGGCGTGCGGCAGCGCCTTTATTACAATGCGCACAGATTTTCAGGGCAGCAAGCGGGCTGCCCTCGTTTTTTTAAGGAATTCCTCATGAGCCTCAAGTGCGGCATCGTCGGTTTGCCCAATGTCGGTAAATCCACCCTGTTCAACGCGTTGACCAAAGCCGGCATTGCGGCGGAGAACTACCCCTTCTGCACCATCGAGCCCAATACCGGCGTGGTCGAGGTGCCCGACCCGCGCCTGCAGCAACTGGCGCAAATCATCCAGCCCGAGCGCATCGTCCCGGCCATCGTCGAGTTTGTCGATATTGCCGGCCTGGTCGCCGGTGCCAGCAAGGGCGAGGGCCTGGGCAACCAGTTTTTGGCCCACATTCGTGAAACCGATGCCATCGTGAACGTGGTGCGCTGCTTCGAGGATGAAAACGTCGTCCACGTCGCCGGCAAGGTCGATCCGATTGCCGACATCGAAGTCATCCAGACCGAGCTGTGCCTGGCCGATCTGGCCACGGTCGAAAAAGCGCTCAATCGCTACAGCAAGGCCGCCAGATCGGGCAACGACAAGGAAGCGGCCAAGCTGGTGTCGCTGCTCACCCCGATTCAGGAAGTCCTCAATGAAGGCAAGCCTGCCCGGCTGGTGCCGGTGTCCAAGGAAGATGCTCCCCTGTTGAAACCGTTCTGCCTGATTACTGCCAAACCGGCCATGTTTGTCGGCAACGTCGCCGAAGATGGTTTCGAGAACAACCCCCTGCTGGACAAGCTCACTGCCTACGCCGATGCCCAGGGAGCGCCGGTGGTCGCCATTTGCGCCAAGATCGAAGCGGAAATGGCCGAAATGGAAGACGAAGACCGCGATATGTTCCTGCAGGAAATGGGACTGGCCGAGCCGGGCCTGAACCGACTGATCCGTGCGGGCTTCAAGCTGCTGGGCTTGCAGACCTATTTCACGGCAGGCGTGAAAGAGGTTCGCGCCTGGACCATCCACATCGGCGATACGGCACCGCAGGCTGCTGGCGTCATCCACGGCGACTTCGAGCGTGGTTTCATTCGTGCCCAAACCATTGCTTTTGACGACTTCATCGCCCACAAAGGCGAACAGGGCGCGAAAGATGCCGGCAAGATGCGTGCCGAAGGCAAGGAATACGTCGTCAAGGATGGCGATGTGATGAATTTCTTGTTCAACGTCTGATTCTTTTGCTAGAATCCGCCGCTTCTTCAGGATGAGTGGTACCGGATGCCGTTCATCTCTAGGTTTTGACCCTATCGTCTAGAGGCCTAGGACATCACCCTTTCACGGTGAGTACCGGGGTTCGAATCCCCGTAGGGTCGCCATACTGCCAGGAGCGGTAGTTCAGTTGGTTAGAATACCGGCCTGTCACGCCGGGGGTCGCGGGTTCGAGTCCCGTCCGCTCCGCCAGGAATTACGAAGCCAGATCGCACGGTCTGGCTTTTTTTATGCCTGCTTTCCGGCGTGGGGCGGATGTGTAGCGGATATGGCAAAACTCATGGTTTTTATGGAGTGTTTGAATACATATTTTGTATACATTTTGACCTCTATCCTCATTTGAAAAGGTTCTGTGATGAAGAAAACTCTCTTGGCCGTTGGTGCTGCATTGGCTTGCCTGGGCGCTGCGCAGGCGCAAAGTTCGGTGCAAGTGTCGGGTTTGCTCGATACCTACGTGGGTTCGATGCGCATGGCTGGCGCTGCAGGGCGTACCAACGTGGTCGGCTCTGGCGGGATGACCACTTCCTGGTTTGGTTTTTCGGGGACGGAGGATCTGGGCCATGGCCTGAAAGCGACTTTCGCGCTGAATGCCTTTTTGCGTGTGGACACCGGAGAACCTGGGCGTTTCAACGGGGAGCCGTTCTTCTCGCGCGATGCCAATGTGGGGCTGACGGGGGGCTTTGGCGCCGTGACCCTGGGCCGGGGCAAGGCACCCAACTTCCTGCCGACGATTCTGCTCAACCCCTTCGGCGATTCGTTTACCGTTTCCCCCCTGGTGCTGCACGCCAACGTGAATCCCAATGCCCATTGGGCCTACCGCAGCACGCCAGCGGATACGGGCTGGAGCAACCAGATCACCTATTCCACCCCGTCGCTGTATGGTTTGAAGGCCAATCTGCACTACCAGTTCGGTGAGCAGGCGAACGCTTCGGGCAAGCGCAACGTGGGCTTTAACGTGATGTACACCAATGGCCCGGCGGCGGCGATGGCGTTTTACGAAAGTGCGGATATCAACAACCCGGTGGCCCCGAATACCGTGCGTAACCGCAAGACGGACTGGATGCTGGGCGGCTCGTACAACTTCGACGTGGTCAAGCTGTTTGTCACTTATGGCCAGGCCAAAGAGAAAAAAATCGACCTGCAAACCAAAACCTGGTCGCTGGGGGCCGATGTTCCGGTGAACAAGGCCGGTTCCGTGAAGCTGGCCATGGCCCACACCAAGGCGGATCTGGCTGCCCCAACTGCCGATCTCACCCGCAAGACGTACAGCCTGGGCTACGACCATTTCCTGTCCAGGCGCACCGATGCGTACTCGGTGGTCATGCGCGACAGCGTGACGCGGCAGAAGTCCGGCACCAGCGTGGTGCTGGGCATCCGTCACAGGTTCTGAAGAAAGATTCAGGTGCCGATCAGGCCAGTGCCCAGACCAGGGCGCTGGTCATGACGAGGTAGCGCAGGAACTTGCCCACCGCCATGTACGCGCTGCACGGCCAGAAAGGCAGATGCAGCCAGCCGGCAACGGCGCACAGCGGGTCGCCCACCACGGGCAGCCAACTGAGCAAACAGGTTTTTGGCCCCCAGCGGCGTAGCCAGATGTGGGCCAGTCGTTCACGGCGGCTGCGTTCGCGGTGGTTGCGCCTTGACGTGGCCGCGGGATGGGCGGCGCTCCAGGCCCGCTGGGCGCCCCGGCCCATCCACCAACTGACCATGCCGCCCAGGGTATTGCCCGCCGTGGCGACGAAAATGGCCGGCCAGAACAAATCCGGGCGCAATTGCAGCAGGCCGATCACCGCAGGCTCCGACCCCATGGGCAGCAAGGTGGCGGAAACCAGGGCAATGACGAACACGGTGCCCAGTCCGAATTCCGGCAAGGCCAGCCAGTGCAAGAGGGTAGGAATCCACGCATCCATAAGGGGGCCAAGTGTAGGCGGGTTTCCCCGTGGGGCCTGACTGCCCAAATTTTGGGCAGCTACAATATGGCCCCCGCGCGTCGGGGCTGCTTCTTTCCGGTTTTCCCCGCTTTTTCCTTCCTGATTGCCATGTCCCCCTTGTGCCTGGGCCCGTACACGCTGGCCAATACGCTGTTTGTCGCGCCCATGGCGGGAGTGACGGATCGGCCCTTTCGCCAGTTGTGCAAGCGCCTGGGCGCGGGCTATGCCGTCAGCGAGATGGTCACTTCGCGCAAGGATTTGTGGCAAAGCCTGAAAACCAGCCGCCGCGCCGACCATGCGGGCGAGCCGGGGCCGATTGCCGTGCAGATTGCCGGCACCGATGCGGCCATGATGGCCGAGGCGGCGGTGTTCAATATCCAGCGCGGGGCGCAGATCATCGACATCAACATGGGCTGCCCGGCCAAGAAGGTGTGCAACAAATGGGCCGGTTCGGCCCTGATGCAGAACGAAGCCCTGGCCGAGGAAATCGCCGCCGCCGTGGTGGCTGCCTGCGCTCCGCATGGCGTGCCCGTCACGCTGAAAATGCGTACCGGCTGGTGTGCGGCGCAGAAAAACGCCGTGGCGCTGGCCCGGCGCTTTGAAGCCGCGGGCGTGCAAATGCTCACCGTGCATGGCCGCACGCGCGAGCAGGGGTACGCGGGCGAGGCCGAATACGCCACCATTGCGGCGGTCAAGCAGGCCGTGCGCATCCCGGTGGTGGCCAATGGCGACATCGCCAGCCCGGAAAAAGCCCGGGCCGTGCTGCACGCCACCGGCGCCGATGCGTTGATGGTGGGCCGGGCGGCGCAGGGGCGGCCCTGGATTTTTCGGGAAATCGCCCACTATCTGGCCACGGGCGGGCACCTGGCCCCCCCTTTGGTGGAAGAAGTGCGTGTCTTATTGCTGGAGCATCTGGACGACCATTACCGCCTGTACGGCAGCGCCACCGGCGTGCGCAGCGCCCGCAAGCACATTGGCTGGTATGTGCGTGATTTGCCGGGGGGCGAAACGCTGCGCCGCCACACCAACACCCTGGACGACTGCGCTGCGCAGACCCGGGCGGTGGACGACTATTTCCTGCGCCTGGGCCAGCAGATGGAGCGCCTGCCCCCGCCGGCCGCGCCAGGCGCAAACCCTTTGACTTTGGAGAACCCTTTGGAATGCTTGTTCGAGGTGGCTGCATGATCGATGCAGCGACGAACCCGATTACCGACGTGCAGGCCTGCATCCGCGCCAGCCTGCAAGCCTATTTTGACGACCTGGGGGGCGAAACCCCCAGCAACGTCTACGACATGGTGCTGCGCCTCGTGGAGCGCCCGCTGCTCGAAGAGGTGATGGCCCAGGCCGACCAGAACCAGTCCCGCGCCGCGCAGTGGCTGGGACTGAACCGCAACACCCTGCGCAAAAAGCTGCTGGAGCATGAATTGCTCTAATTCAATAGCTGCTTGCGCTGATGAATAAACGATTTCAGCAACATTTATCTCAACTTTATAGAAGATTCAAGCGATGAAAGCTCTCCTTTCTGTATCCGACAAGACCGGCATTGTCGAATTTGCCCAAGCCCTGCATGGCCTGGGCGTGCAACTGCTCTCGACCGGCGGCACCGCCAAATTGCTGGCCGATGCGGGCCTGCCCGTGACCGAGGTGGCCGAGGTGACGCAGTTCCCCGAAATGCTCGATGGCCGCGTCAAGACCTTGCACCCCAAGGTGCACGGCGGTCTGCTGGCCCGGCGCGATCTGCCCGCGCACATGGCCGCGCTCAAGGAACATGGCATCGACACCATCGACCTGCTGGTGGTCAACCTGTACCCCTTTGAAGCCACCGTGGCCAAGCCCGGCTGCACCCTGGCCGACGCCATCGAGAACATCGACATCGGCGGCCCGGCCATGGTGCGTTCTGCTGCCAAGAACTGGAAGGACGTGGGCGTGGTGACGGCTGCCGACCAGTACGAGGCCGTGCTGGCCGAACTCAAGGCGGCTGGCAAGCTCTCGGACAAGCTGCGCTTTGCGCTGTCCGTGGCCGCCTTCAACCGCATTGCGCAATATGACGGCGCGATCAGCGACTACCTTTCCAGCGTCCAGTTCGAGGACGAAAAGCTGTCCGAGGAATATGTGCCCGAGCGTGCCCTGTTCCCCGGCCAGAGCAACGGCCACTTCGTCAAGCTGCAAGACCTGCGCTATGGCGAAAACAGCCACCAGCAGGCCGCGCTGTACCGCGACCTGTATCCCGCGCCCGGTTCGCTGGTCACGGGCGAACAATTGCAGGGCAAGGAACTGTCGTACAACAACATCGCCGATGCCGATGCGGCCTGGGAATGCGTCAAGAGCTTCGAGCAGCCCGCCTGCGTCATCGTCAAGCACGCCAACCCCTGCGGCGTGGCCGTGGGCCAGGATGCGCACGAAGCCTATGCCAAGGCCTTCCAGACCGACCCCACCAGCGCCTTCGGCGGCATCATCGCCTTCAACCGCACCGTCGATAAGGCCGCTGCCGAGGCCGTGGTCAAGCAATTCGTCGAAGTGCTGATGGCCCCCGACTTTACTGCCGAGGCGCTGGAAATCTTCAAGCCCAAGGTCAATGTGCGCCTGATGAAGATCGCGCTGCCGCAAGGCGGCAAGACCGATTGGGAACAGGGCCGCAATGCCATCGAGTCCAAGCGTGTTGGCTCCGGCCTGCTGCTGCAAACCGCCGACAACCACGAGCTGGCCCTGGCCGACCTCAAGGTCGTCACTGTCAAGCAGCCCACGCCGCAAGAATTGAACGACCTGCTGTTCGCCTGGAAAGTGGCCAAGTTTGTCAAATCCAACGCCATCGTCTTCTGCAAGAACGGCATGACCATGGGCGTGGGCGCAGGCCAGATGTCGCGCCTGGACTCGGCCCGCATTGCCAGCATCAAGGCTGAGGCGGCCCAGCTCTCGCTGCAAAACACAGTGGTCGCCAGCGATGCCTTCTTCCCCTTCCGCGACGGCCTGGACGTGGTGGTCGATGCGGGCGCAACCTGCGTGGCCCAGCCCGGTGGCTCGATGCGCGACCAGGAAGTGATCGACGCCGCCAACGAGCGCGGCGTGGCCATGGTGTTCACCGGCGTGCGCCACTTCCGCCATTGATGGGCAGCCTCTCGCTTTGCTGAAATAGCAAAAAGGCCCGGCAGTGTTGGCTGCCGGGCCTTTTTTTATGTCGCTGTTAGGCGCTTAGAACGTGTTCACAATCTCCTCGCGGGTGTGCAGTCGCGGCCTCGGGCGGTCTGCGGCGTTGCAAATCCTCGCCATAGCTACGGCTATGTCTGTGGTTTGCGCCTTGCAGCCCATCCCGATCCGCATCCCGCACCCCTTCGCGCGCAGATCGTGAACACGTTCTTAGGGCTTCAACAGCCCCCGCGCGACGATTTCCTTCATGATTTCTGAGGTACCGCCGTAGATGCGCATCACCCGGGCATCGGTCCAGAAGCGCGAGATGGGGTACTCGGCCATGTAGCCGTAGCCGCCAAACAGTTGCAGGCAGGCATCGGCCACGCGGCCAAACATTTCGGTGGTGTGCAGCTTCAGGGCACTGGCCGCTTCGGGCGTGAGCTGGCCGCGCTCGTAGGCGGCGATGCTGGCGTGTAGAAAAGCCTGCGCAGCGGCCACTTCGGTGGCGCATTGGGCCAGGGTGAAGCGGGTGTTTTGGAACTGGGCCAGCGGCTGGCCAAAGGCCTGGCGCTCTTGCACGTAGCGCAGCGTGGCGTTGAGGGCACCCTGGGCCCCGTACACGGATTGCACGCCGATGACCAGGCGTTCGCGTGGCAGCTCGCGCATCATTTGCGTGAAGCCCTGGCCTTCTACACCGCCCAGCAGCGCATCGGCCGGTACGCGCAGGTCGTTGAAAAACAGCTCGGAGGTGTCGCCCGCGTGCTGGCCGATTTTTTCCAGGTTCTGCCCGCGCGAGAAGCCGGGGGTTTGCGTATCCACCAGGAACAGACTCACGCCCTTGGCACCGCCGGCCGGGTCGGTCTTGGCGGCCAGCACGATCAGGTCGCAGTGCTGGCCGTTGCTGATGAAAATTTTGCTGCCGTTGATGACGTAGCCATCGCCCTCTTTGCGGGCGGTGGTGCGAATGGCCTTCAAGTCGCTGCCCGCGCCCGGTTCGGTCATGCCGATGGCCCCCACCGCTGCGCCGCTGACCAGGCGCGGCAGCCAGTGCTGGCGCTGGGCTTCGGTGCCGCAGTGCAGCAAGTAGGGGGGAATGATGTCGCTGTGCACTTCCAGCCCGCCGACCAGCCCGCCGTAGCCTCGGCGGGCCAGCACTTCGATGACGGCAAAAGAAAAATGCACGCTGGCCCCGCTGCCGCCGTATTCCTCAGGGACATCGGCGCACAGGTAGCCGTTGTCGCCCATTTTCAAAAATAGCTCGCGCGGCACGATGCCCGCTTTTTCCCAAGCGCGGTAATGGGGTTCGATCTCGGCATCGCAAAAGCGCTCCAAAGCATCGGTGAACAGGGCCAGCTCGGCCTGGGCATCGGCAGTCAGCAGGGTATTGGGCAGCATGGGATGATAAAAATAAGAGCTATCAGCGCTTACCAGGCAAAGGCTAATGGCCAAAAGTGCTTAAAAAAATGGGAGCGGAACTATCCGCTCCCACAGACTTACACGCGCTCAAAAATGGCGGCAATGCCTTGGCCGCCGCCGATGCACATGGTCACCAGGGCGTAGCGCCCGCCCGTGCGGTGCAGCTCGGCAATCGCCTTGGTGGTGATGATGGCGCCGGTAGCGCCCACGGGGTGGCCCAGCGAGATGCCCGAGCCGTTGGGGTTCACCTTGGCCGGATCAAAGCCCAGTTCCTGCGCCACGGCGCAGGCCTGGGCGGCGAAGGCTTCGTTGGCCTCGATCACGTCGATGTCGGCCAGCTTCAGGCCGGTGCGCTCCAGCACTTTGCGCGTGGCGGGCACGGGGCCGATGCCCATGTAGGCGGGTTCCACCCCGGCATGGGCGTAGCCCACCAGGCGGGCCAGGGGTTTGAGGCCCAGGGCGGCCACGCGCTCGCCCGCGGCCAGCACCACGGCACTGGCCCCGTCGTTGATGCCTGAGGCGTTGCCAGCGGTCACCGTGCCGCCGTCTTTCTTGAAGGCGGGTTTCATCCCGGCCAGTGTCTCCAGCGTGGTACTGGCGCGCACGTGCTCATCTTCCTGGAACAGCACCACGCCCTTGCGCGTGGCGATTTCCACGGGGGTGATTTGCTCTTTGAAGTACCCGGCGGCCATGGCGGCGGCGGCGCGTTGCTGGCTGAGCACGGCCAGTTCGTCCTGCATCTGGCGGCTGATGCCATAGCGCTCGGCCACGTTTTCGGCGGTGATGCCCATGTGCATTTTTTGCCAGGGGTCGTGCAGGATGCCCAGCATGTAGTCGATGCTTTTGGCATCGCCCATGCGCGCACCGTAGCGGGCGGCCTGGTCGAAGTAGGGGCCCCGGCTCATGGATTCGCTGCCGCCGCCGATGGCCACATCGCAATCGCCCAGGGCAATGGCCTGCGCGGCGCTGACGATGGCCTGCAGGCCCGAGCCGCACAGGCGATTGACGTTAAAGGCCGGGGTTTCGATGGGGCAGCCCGCATCAATCGCGGCCACGCGGGCCAGGTAGGCATCTTTGGTATCGGTGGGGATGACGTTGCCCATGACGACGTGGCCCACGGCATCGGCGGCGATGCCGGCGCGGGCAATGGCGGCCCTGACCACGGTGGTGGCCAGCTGGGTGTTGGGCACGTCTTTCAGGCTGCCGCCAAAGGTGCCGATGGCGGTGCGGGCAGTGCTGACGATGAAGATGTCGCGGATGGTCATGGATTCTCCTTGGGGGTGGGCATGAGGCCGATGTTCAGCCCGTGAATTGCGCGGGGCGTTTGGCCAAGAAGGCGGCAACGCCTTCGCTGAAATCGGGGGTCTTGGCACAGGCCAGAAAGGCCTGCGCCTCGGCCTGCAACTGTGCGGGCAAATCGCGGTTCAGGCTGTCGCGCAGCAGACGGCGCATCTGGCCATAGGCCACCGTGGGGCCGCTGGCGATGCGCTGGGCCAAGGCCTGGGCGGCCGCGTCCAGTTCGGCAGCGGGCAGCACGCGGTTGATGAGGCCCAGGCGCAGCGCCTCGGCGGCGTTGAAACCCTCGCCCAGCAGGGCGATCTCTAGCGCCTGGCGCAGGCCGATCAAGCGTGGCAGCGCCCACGAGGCCCCCAGGTCGCAGCTGGTGCCCAGGTTGATGTAGGCCAGGTTGAATTTGGTGCCTTCGGCGGCCAGCACAAAATCGCACATCAGCATCAGCGACAGGCCCGCGCCAGCGGCAGCGCCGTGCACCTGGGCAATGACCGGGGCATCCAGGCCGTGCAGCAAGGTGACGGCCGCGTTGAGCGGCTCCAGCAAATCCCTGGCCCCTTGCACCGGGTTGGCCTGCAAGGTGGCTAGATCGCCCCCGGCGACAAAGGCCCGCCCGGCCCCTTTGAGCAGCACGGCCCGCACGCTGCGGTCGGCGGCAATCTCCTGCACCGCCGCCAGCAGCGCCTGGGCAGTGGGTACATCCAGGGCGTTGAGCTGCGCGGGGCGGTTGAACTGCAGGGTGGCGATGCCGTCGGCACGGGAAAAGAGCAAAGGATGGGTCATAAATAAATAGCTGCTTTCGCTTTCTGCGTAAGGGGTTTTCGGATTTTTTGCAATCAATACAGCGCTTCGATCTCGGCGGCATAGGTTTTGTAGATGCTGGAGCGGCGCACCTTCATGGTGGCGGTGACTTCGCCATCGTCGTGGTCCAGCTCCTTGGTGAGCAGGTGGAACTTGCGGATGTGCGACACCTGGGCCAGCTTGGCGTTGCCAGTGGCGATTTCGTCCTGCACCAGTTGGCGCACCTCGGGCATTTCCACCAGGGAGCGAAAGTGGGTGAACGCCAGCCGCCGGGCCTCTGCCCATTTGCCGACGGTCTCCATGTCGATCTGCACCAGGGCGGCCACGTATTTGCGGCCATCGGCCACGACGATGCACTCCTTGATATAGGGGCTGGCCTTCATGGTGTTCTCGATCTCGGACGGTGTGAGGTTCTTGCCCCCGGCGGTGATCATGATGTCCTTGAGGCGATCGACGATCTTGATCTGCCCGCCAACCTCGCGCACCACGTCGCCGGTGTGCAGCCAGCCGTCCTGGATGGTTTGCGCCGTGGCTTCGGGGTTTTTGTAGTAGCCGGCAAATACCATGTCGCCGTGAATTTGGAATTCGCCGCTGCCGCTGTCGTCCGGGTTGGCAATGCGGTACTGCACGCCGTCGATGACTGGGCCGACGGTGCCGACGATCACGTCATCCAGCCGGTGGCCAGTGACCATGCCGGTCGATTCGGTCAGGCCGTACACCTCAATCAGCGGCACACCAATGCTGCGGAAAAAGCGCACTACATCGGGCGCAATCGGCGCGGCCCCGGTCAGGGCCACTTTGGCTTGGCGCAGGCCGATGAAATTTTGCAGCGCCCGCAGCACCAGCCAGTAGTGCCAGGCGTAACCCAGGCGTTCGGTCAGCGTCCACTGGCTGCGCGGTTTTTCCGCCAGCGGGGTGCAGGCGGCCAGGGCCTGCTGGTAGAGCTTGCGGCGCAGCGGCCCGGTCTCCAGCATCTTGATGGTGATGGCCGAGTGCAGCTTTTCCCAGATGCGCGGCACGCCCAGGAACATGCTGGGGGCCACTTCGCGCAGGTCCTCCTGCACGGTGCGGATGGATTCGCCGAAGTTGACGGTGGAGCCCAGGTACAGCGGGCAGAAGGTGGTGAGCATCTGCTCGGCCACGTGGCACAGCGGCAGGTAGGACAGGTGCGAGGTGTCGCGGCCCAGTTGCAGCCGCTCGATGATGCCCGGGGCCACGCCGCGCATGTTGCGCCAGGAAATCATCGCCCCTTTGGGTTTGCCGGTGGAGCCGGAGGTGTAGATCATCAGCCCGATGTCGTCCAGCGTTTGCTGCGCCAGCACCTGCTCGATCTGCGCCTCAGCAGCCTGGTTCTGGCGGCCCAGGGCTTCCACTTCGTCAAAGGTGCTGATCAGGGCGCGGTGCTCGGGGGCAAAGCTGCGCAGGCCCTTGGTTTCCATGACGATGATTTTCTGCAGGCGCGGCAGATCGGCCAGCGCCTCCAGTACCTTGTCGGTTTGCTCTTGGTCTTCGCAGACCATGATGGAGATGTCGGCATGGCCGACCACGTAGGCCACTTCGGGCGACGGGCTGGTGGGATACACCCCCACGGTGACGGCCCCGACTAGGCCCGCGCCCATTTGCGCCAACACCCATTCGATGCGGTTTTCGGCAATCACGCCCACATGGCCGCCCGTGGGCAG
Organism: uncultured Comamonas sp.; assembly: GCA_902175065.1. GTDB lineage: Bacteria > Pseudomonadota > Gammaproteobacteria > Burkholderiales > Burkholderiaceae_C > Comamonas. Next base: position 24,684 of record CABIIJ010000056.1, read on the forward strand.
GCCCAGCGCCAGCAGGCCCAGGCCAAAGTGGCAGGAGCGCTGGTAGTACTGCGCCCAGGTAAAGGGCTTCCAGATGCCAAAGTCTTTTTGCCGGATGGCCACGCGCTGCGCATCCTGGCGGGCACGTTCGCGCAGCATCTGCGGCAGGGTCAGTTCGGGAAGGTTCATGGTGTCCGCCATCCTTATGACAACCAGCGCTTGCGGCGCTTGTAGTGTTTGATGTCTTTAAAGCTTTTGGCCTCGCCGCTGCCGGCCTGGCCCAGGTAGAACTCGCGCACGTCCGGGTCGCTGGCCAGGCGCTCTGCCGTGCCGTCGATGACGATCTTGCCGCCCTCCATGATGTAGCCGCTGTGCGCCACGGCCAGGGCCACGGTGGCGTTTTGCTCGACCAGCAGCATCGAGGTGCCGCGCTCGGCATTGATGCGGGCGATGATGGCGAAGATGTCCTCGGTCAGTTTCGGGGATAGGCCCAGCGACGGCTCGTCCAGCAGGATCAGCTCGGGCCGGGCGATCAGGGCGCGGCCAATGGCCAGCATCTGCTGCTCGCCGCCCGACAGATACCCGGCCAGCCCCCGACGCCGCTCGTGCAGGCGCGGGAAGTAGTCGTACACCAGGTCGAAATCGGGCCGGCCCGCGCCGGGGCGGCCCGTCAGGGCGTAGGTGGCGGCGATGAGGTTTTCCTCGATGGTGAGGTCCTCGAAAATGCGCCGCCCCTCCATCACGTGCGACAGCCCCCGGCGCACCAGCGCCTGCGGGGCGATGACGGCAGTGTCCTGGCCGTTGAAGCGGATGCCGCCCCCGGCCAGCGTGCCGTCTTCCAGCGGCAGCAGGTTGGAGATGGCCTTGAGCGTGGAGCTTTTGCCCGCCCCGTTGCTGCCCAGCAGGGCCACGATGTGCCCGCGCGGCACGGCCAGCGACAGGCCGCGCAGGGCTTGCACGACTTTGTTGTAGATGACCTCGATGTTGTTCACTTCGAGGACGTGATCGGTGGGCATGGGCGTCATGGCATCGGCAGGGGTTATTGTTTCGGTAGCTTTTTCCGCTGATAAACAGGGTGTTTCAAAGAAAAAACCATCTGAAAACCTTGTTTCATCAGCGGAATAAGCTATGAATAAAGGGAAAACCAAACAGCCTCAGAAACAGGTTCTTACAGGCGAATCCAGTCGGAGGCAGGCAGCATCTTCTGCGCCTTCATGTCGGCCCGGTAGACGCGCCCGACGGGGATGGAATTGCCGGTGATGGTGATGGGCACGCCGATCACGCCGCCGGTGTCGAAGTCCTTCAGGCTGTTGAGGGCGGCCTTCATGTTGTCGCCGGTCAGGGGCTTTTTCGCCTCCAGGCAGCGCTTGGCCGATTCCAGGAACAGCATCGCCGCGACAAAACCCTGCATGTAGGGCACGCTTTGGTACTCGGGGCGCATGGCGCGGATTTTTTCCAGCATGGGGGCTGGCTCGGTGTCGTAGTAGTAGCGAAACGGCATTACGCCCATGAAGCCGTCGCCATCCGGCCCCATTTTCATGACGGTGGAGTTGTCCATGGTCCAGAAGGTGCCCATCCATTGGCTGGTCATGCCCTGCTGCTTGCCCTGGGTGATGAACTCGGGGATGGGTGCCAGGATGTAGCCGTGGAAGATGGTGTAGTCCGGCTTGGCGCGGCGCAGCTTGATGACCTCGGTGGAGACATCCACGCTGCCGGCCGGGGTCATGATTTTGATGGCCACCGACAGGCCGAGCTTTTTCGCCTCGGCCTCGCTCTTTTCAATCGGGTCGCGGCCGAATTCGGAGTCGGAATAGACGAAGGCCACCTTGGCGCCCGGTTTTTCCTTGGCGATGTGTTTCAGCAGAATGCCGAACATCTCGGTGTAGTCCGGGCCGACCAGGAACTGGTGCGGGTACTTCTTCGGGTCGTTCAGCTCGCTGGCAAACGAAGCCCCGGCCATCAGGATGTTGCCGTTGCGCTCCAGCTCGGGGTTGATGGTCTTGGCAAAGCCGGTGGAGTCGCCGTAGTACAGGTTCACCTTGTTCTGGCTGGTGATTTTCTTGAAGGTGGCCACCGACACGTCGACCTTGTAGCCCGTGTCCTCGGGCACGTAGCGCACCTTGCGCCCGGCAATGCCGCCGGCATCGTTGACGATCTTGACGTAATCCTGAATGCCCGCATTGATGCCCACCCCGGCGAAGGCAAACACGCCCGTCATGGGGATGGAGCCGCCGATGACGATCTCGTCGGCCGCCTGCGCCAGCACGGACAGCGGCTGGGTCAGGGCGGCTGCCCCGGCGGCGGCAGCGCCCAGCATCAGGCTGCGGCGGCGGTGGGAAATTCCTTGCTGGTTCATGTTTGTCTCCTTGGGTGTTGTCGTGAAAAGGTGTGGCTGCTTTTGAAGTGGCCACAAAAGGTGTGGCTAGTTCTTGAATGGCCACAGGTGAAAGAACCGGCGCGTGCGCCGCCACATTTCGGCCAGGCCCAGCGGCTCAAAGACCAGAAAACCAATGATCAGCGCCCCGAAAATCACCAGCCGCACGGGCGAGAGGAACACCGCCAGCGAGGCGCCGCCGGGCAGCAGGTCGACGGCCAGCTTGAGCAGCTCCGGCACCATGGTCATGAACACCGCGCCCAGAATGCCGCCCAGGATGGAACCCATGCCGCCGACGATGATGGCCGCCAGGAAGAAGATGGACATGCTCAGCGGAAAGCTCTCCGGCGTGACCACGCGGAAAAAGTAGGCCCACAGCCCCCCGGCGACCCCGGCGTAAAACGAGGACAGGGCAAACGACAGCAGCTTGTATTGCAGCAGCGGGATGCCCAGCACCTCCGCCGAAATATCGCGGTCGCGAATGGCGATGAAAGCCCGCCCGATGCGCGTGCGAAACAGGTTGGCCGCGCCCAGCAGCATCAGCACCATGATGGGCACGATCAGCCAGTACAGGCGAAACGAGGTGTCCAGCTCCATGCCCCACAGCGAGGCCGGTGGCATGGAAATGCCCGCCGTGCCGCCCGTGAAATCAAAGTTGGCAAACAAAAAGTGTGCGATGAACGAGGCAGCAATCGTCACGATGGCCAGGTACAGCCCCTTGACGCGCAGCGACGGAATGCCCACCACCATGCCGCCCAGCATGGCCACCACGCCCCCGGCCAGCAGGTTGAACAAAAACGGCGTGCCGTAGCGCGTTTGCAAAATGGCCACCGTGTAGGCCCCCAGGCCCATAAAGGCCGCTTGCCCCAGGCTGACCAGCCCGGTGTAGCCGGTCAGAATATTCAGCCCCGTGGCGCTGGCCACGTTGATGGCCACCAGGCAGGCCATATAAAGCCAGTAATCGCTGGCCACGAAGGGAAAGACGAGCAGCAGCACTGCTGCCACGGCCAGCCAGGCGTGCTGGGTGCGGGAGTCGAACAGCGCCGCATCGGCGACGTAGCTTTCCTTGAAGGTTCCGATACGCATGGGACAGTGTTCCTTTTACAGTCGTTCGATATCGCGGGTGCCATACAGGCCGTAGGGGCGCAGCATCAGCACGCACACCAGCACGATGAAGGTGGCCAGCAGCTTGTATTCGCCGCCCAGGTAGGCACCGGCCAGCGCCTCGACCAAGCCAATCAATAACCCGGCGACCAAGGCCCCGAGCACGCTGTCGAGCCCGCCGACGATGACCACCACCAGCACCGACAGGCCGAACACCCCCATGCTGGAAGAAATGCCGCCGATGGAGCCGACGATGATTCCCGAGATTGCCGCCAGCATGGCCGAGGCCACCCAGGCCAGCGAGAACACCCGGGGCACGTTGATGCCCACGGAATACGCCGCGCCCTGGTCGCTGGCCGTGGCCCGCAGCGCCACGCCGCCGCGCCAGTAGCGGAACAGCAGCAGCACGGCAGCGATGAACACGGCGGCCACCACCGCGCCCCAGAACACCTTGGGCGCCAGGAAGGCATCGCCCACCATGATGGGCTGGGTGGGCATGAAATCAGGCAGGCGGCGCTGGTCGGCGCTCCAGATCATCTCCACCAGCCCGACCAGCACCGAGCCCAGCCCCACCGTGACCATGAAGACGGAGATCGGCGGTTCGCCCAGCAGCGGGCGGATCACGGTGCGCTCGATCACCGCCCCCAGCACCCCCGAGGCCAGCACGGCGGCGGGAATCGCCAGCCACAGCGGCAGCGCCCACATCGCCGCGAAGGTGAAGAACAGATAGCCCCCGGCCATCAGCATCTCGCCGATGGCGATGTTGACCACGCGGGTGGCCTTGTACACCAGCACAAAGGCCAGCGCCGCCAGCGCATACAGCCCGCCGCCGGCAATGCCGGTCAGGCTGATCTCGAACAGATAGGCCCAGTCGAAATCCATCATGCTGCTGCCCCCTGGTGTGCGGCCGCCGGGGTGGCTGCGGCGGCGGTGGTCAAAGCGGTGGCCGGGTGGGCGGCTGCCTGCAGCTTGGCCCGCAGCTCGTGGACGTTGCCCGAACCCAGGTAGGCGCGGTTCACCTCCGGGTCGGCCTGCACCATGGCGGGCACGCCCTGGGCAATCACCTGGCCGAAGTTGAGCACCACCACGTGGTCGGACAGGTCCATCACCATGCCCATGTCGTGCTCCACCATCAGCACCGTCACGCCCCATTCGGCCCGCACGTCCAGGATGAAGCGGGCCATGTCCTCCGTCTCCTCGCGGTTCATGCCGGCCACGGGTTCGTCCAGCATCAGGATTTGCGGCTGCATGGCCAGGGCACGGGCCATTTCCACGCGCTTTTGCAGGCCGTAGGACAGGGCCGAGACGGGCGCGTGGCGGATGTGGTCGATTTCCAGGAAGTCGATGATGCGCTCCTCGATCTCGCGGCGCAGCGCGGCCTCTTCGCGCTGGGCACGGCCCCGGTAGAGCAGCGCATCGAACACATTGGTCTTCAGGTGCGCGTGGCGGCCCAGCTTGATGTTGTCCAGCACCGTCATGCCGCGAAACAGCGCAATGTTCTGAAAGCTGCGCCCCAGCCCCAGCCTGGCCCGCTGCGGCGCCGGGGTGTGGGTGATGTCCTGGCCACGGAAGCGGATGCTGCCCTTGGTGGGCCGGTAAAAGCCCGAGATGGTGTTGAACAGCGACGTCTTGCCCGCGCCATTGGGGCCGATGACGGCGGTAATGCTGCCGGGCTGCACGGCAAAGCCCACGCCCGACAGCGCCCGGACGCCGCCAAAGGCCAGCGTCACATCGCTGACTTGTAGCAAAGGGGCGCCCTCTGGGGGCTGACCGATGGTTGTCTCCATAACGTTCCTTGAAGGGCTTGCGAAAAAGCGGTACGGGGCAGGGTTTCTACTTCTACGTAAAATAAGTTATTCAGGAGTAGATTCTTGGTGTGCCAGACGGTTCTGGGCATTGGTACTTACCCGAAACTTGCAAATTCAAGGAACAAAGACGGTTATGGCTGCTTCCCCTTTACCTGCTGCAAACCTGCCCGCGTCCCCCTGGGCGCAAGCCCCTTCCCGCGCCGAGCAACGCCAGGCCAAGCGCGATGCGGTGCTGCACGTGGCGGCGCAAATGTTCAATGAGCGCGGCTTTCACGCCACGTCGCTGGACGACATTGCCGCCCGCCTGAACGTCACCAAGCCCACGCTGTACTACTACGTGAAGAACAAGGACGCCATCCTGCTGGCCTGCGTGAAAAAGGGCCTGGACATGACGCTGGAGGGCATCGAAGCCTCCCGTGCCGGTGGTGGCAACGCCCTGGATCAGTTGCGTGCCTGCATGCGTGCCTATGCCGAAGTCGTGACCCAGCCCTTCGGCATGTGCCTGATCCGCGTGGGCGACGAAGAGGTGCCGGAACCCAGCCGTACCGAGCTGCGGCGCTTGAAATCGGAAATCGACCATGCCTTTCGCCGTCTGGTCGAGCAGGGCGTGCAAGAAGGCGTGCTGGCCCCGTGCGACCCCAAAATGGCGGCCTTCGTGATTGCCGGAGCGCTCAGCTGGATAGGGCGCTGGTACCAGCCCGCAGGTGCCTACAGTGCCGACCAGATCATCGACCAATGCACGCAATTGCTGTTGCAGGGGGTGCTGGCCCGCCCTGCGCAGGAATGATGGGGATGATTGAAAAGATAGCTTGTTGCGTTTGAAAACAAAGGATTTCAATATGTTTTCATATTGAAATCCAATATTAATCAGTGCAAAATGCTATCTTTTTAATATGACTGCGGGAATCACTGCGAAAGGGCCACTTCCTCGCTGCTCAGGCGTAGCAGCCGCATGGTGTTGGTGACGTTGCCTGCCTGCTTGCGCAGCGACAGCGCGGCGGCGGCCACCTGCTCGACCAGTGCGGCGTTCTGCTGGGTGATGACATCCAGGTCGGAGATGGCGTGGTTGATCTGCGCAATGCCCTGCTGCTGCTCGTCGGTGGCGGCGTTGATGTCGGCCAGCAGCGCATCGACCTGGGCCACGGCCTGCAAGGTTTCGTCCATGCGTTCCAGTGCGCCGCCGGTGGCGCTGGCGCCGTCGGCCACGCGCTCGGCCGATTGCCCGATGAGCTGGCGGATGCTACGCGCCGCATCCGCCGTGCGCGAGGCCAGGGCGCGTACCTCCCCGGCCACCACGGCAAAGCCGCGCCCGGCTTCGCCCGCGCGGGCTGCTTCCACTGCCGCGTTCAGGGCCAGCAGATTGGTCTGGAAGGCCACGCCCTCGATCAGTTGGACGATGCTTTGAATGTCCTGCGAGGCGTGGGCGATGCCCTGCATCGTCTGGCCTGCCGCCTGCACGGCGTCGTGGCCGCTGTCGGTCAGCGTTCTGGCATGGGCGGCCAGGCGGGTGCCTTCGGCTGCCGAGGCCGCGCTGTTGCGCACCATGCCGGTGATCTCCTGCACCGCCGAGGCGGTCACGGCCAGGTTGTTCGCCTGGGTCTGCGTGCGCTCGAACAGGTGGCTGTTGCCCTCGGCCACTTCCTGCACGAAGCGTTCGAGCTGCTGCACCTCGTTGCGCACGTCCTGCACCACGGTGCGCAGATTCACACTGAGCTGGAACAGCGCCCGTTGCAGGTGGCCGATGCTGCCGCTGGCGCCGGTGGTCACGGTCTGCGACAGGTCACCGGAGGCCAGCAGGTTCGCCTCGCGCACCAGATCGGCCAGGGGCGCGACGGCCAGTCGCCGCGCCAGCCAGCCGGCCCCCAGCGTGGCCGCGCCGGCTGTTGCCAGGGTAAGGGGCAGGGGCGCTTGCGCCAGGGCGGGCGCCAGCGCCACGGCCACAGCGGCGGCTTGCAGCCAGATCAGGCGTGCGCCGGTGCCCGCTTGCAGCCAGCGGGCGGCCTGGCCGATCAGGCCCACCCGCTGCACGGTGCCGCGATGCAGGCGCAGGCGCAGGCGCATCCGCCCCTGCCGGGCCTGCGCCTGCAATTGTGCGTAGAGCGTTTCGGCGCTTTGCACCTGCTGGCGGGTGGGGCAGGTGCGCACCGATAGATAGCCGACGATACGTTCGCCTGCCCGCAGGGGCGTGACGTTGGCCTGCACCCAGTAGAAGTCGCCGTTCTTGCGGCGGTTTTTCACCAGCCCCGTCCACGGCAGGCCCGCCTGGATGCTGGCCCACAGGTCGCGGAAGGCTTCTGCGGGCATGTCCGGGGGCGGATGAGGTTGTGCGGCTGGCCCAGCAGCTCCTCCTCCTCGAAACCGCTGACGGCGATGAAGGTCGGGTTGCAATAGGTCAGATAGCCCTGGGTATCGGTGACGGACACCAGAGTTTCCTGTGGGGTGAACTGGTATTCGCGGTCGGTCGTCGGTTGGTTGATGCGCATGGCGGGGGAAGGGCGGTACCTGGTACTAAATGGCGGAATCGAGGGCGGCAGGGGCGGGTGCGGAAGGAACGGGCGGGGCAGCAGCGGCGGCCTCCTGGCGGCTGGTGCGGTGCAGCCAGCGCCGTTCCAGCTCGCAGGCGGGCAGCGGCCTGCTGTACAGGTAGCCCTGCACTTCGTCGCACAGCAGGGTGCGCAGGGTGTCGAGCTGTTCGGCGGTTTCCACCCCCTCGGCCACGGTGCGCAGTTGCAGGGCGCGGGCCATGCTGATGACGGCGGTGACGATGGCCATGCTCCCGACATCGGCCAGCATGTTGGCAATGAAAACCATGTCGATATTCAGGCGCGACAGCGGCAGCTTGTGCAGCCGCGCCAGGGAGGAGTAGCCGGTGCCGAAGTCGTCGATGGCCAGGGAAAAGCCCATCTCCACCAGGCGGCGGGCGGTTTTCTCGGCCTTTTCGGCGTTGCACATCAGGGCGGTTTCGGTGATTTCCAGCTCGATGGCCGAGGGCGGCACGCCGTGGCGCCGCACCAGGGCCAGTGCCCGGTCGGCAAAGCCGTCTTGCAGCGAGATTTCCACCGCCGAGATATTGACTGCAATGGTCGGCACCTCGGCCCAGCCCGCGTCATGCCACTGGCGCCACTGGCGGGCGGCGCTCTCCAGGCTCCAGGCGTCCAGGGCGCTGATGAGGCCGCGCTCCTCGGCCACGGGGATAAATTCGCCGGGACTGACCCAGCCCCATTCGGCGTCGTGCCAGCGGGCCAGCGCCTCCACGCCGCGCAACTGGCCGGTGGCGATGTCCACCTTGGGCTGGTAGTACAGCGCCAGCTGGCCGTCGGTCAGGGCCTGCTTCAGGCGCTGCGCCACGGCGATGCTGCGGGTGTGCCGTTCGCTCATGCCAGCCTCGTACATCAGGTAGCCGCCGTTGCGGGTCTTGACCTGGTACATGGCCAGGTCGGCGCAGTGCAGCAGGGCGCTGACGTTGTCGGCATGGTCGGGGTACAGGGCCACGCCCACGCTGCCGCCGATGCCCCAGGCGCGGTCGTCGATCTGCAAGGGCTGTTGCAGCAGGGCGTCCATCGCGGCGGCCAGCGTCAGCGGGCCGTCGCCGGGCTGGAGCAGGCGGGCCAGCATAAATTCGTCCCCGCCCAGGCGGGCCAGCACGTCGCCGGGGCGCAGCAAGGTCTGGGTCTGCCGGGCAATGGCTTGCAGCACACGGTCGCCCATGCTGTGGCCCAGGGTGTCGTTGATCTCCTTGAAGCGATCCAGGTCGATGAACATCAGTGCCACCTGCCCGCCCTGCGCATGGGCCTGGTGCAGCAGGCCGTCCAGCAAGTCCAGGCCGTGCTGGCGGTTGGCCAGGCCGGTCAGGGCGTCGAACAGGGCCAGGTGGCGGATGTGGTCTTCGGCCAGGTGGCGCTCGGTAATGTCCAGCACCGTGCCGTAGCCGCGCACGGGTACGCCCTGGGCGTCGTTTTCAAACGCGCAGCGTACCTCCACCCAGCGCGGCTGCGGGGTGTGGCAGGTGCGGATCAGGAACACACCGGCCCCCTGGGCCACGCTGGCCTGCCACTTGGCTTGCACCAGGGCGCGGTCTTGCGGGTGCACGCAGCCCAGCAATTGGCCTGCCCCTGCCTCCGGGCCGAAGGCGCCGCCCAGGATGCGGGCGGCCTGGGGCGTGAGGTCGAAGCGCCCGTCCAGCGCGGTGTGCCAGGTGCCGATGTTGGCCACCTCCTGGGCCTGCACCAGATCGCGCTGCAATTGCTTTTGCTCGCGCAGGTCTTGCACCGTCAGCAGCACCCGCGCTGCCGCCTCGGGCTGCGGCGCAGGCAGGGCATGGGCGGTGACGGCCACGGGCAGGGCCTGCCGCTGCGCCAGGGGGCGCACTTCCAGAATGTCCTGCGCGGGCTGCGCACGCAGCGCTTGGCGCACCAGTCTGGGCAGGTTGCCCGCCTCCAGCCACTGCTGCAAGGGGGTGCCGGCAAGCTGCCGGGCATCGGCATCCAGCAATTGCCCGAAAGCCTGGTTGGCGAAGACCACCTCCATCTGCGCCGTTACCACCAGCGTGCCGTAGGGCAGGTGGGAAAAGGCGGCACCGTAGTCGCGCAGCTCGGCGATCAGTTCGTCGCGCAGCGTCATTAGGTGTCGATGGCGATGCCCATGTCCAGAAAGATCACCTTGACCAGCGCCCGCAGCGCTGCCGTTTGTTCGTGCGGCGACAGCCCCGCAAACCCGGCCACCTGGGGCAGCAGTTCGCACAGGTAATGGCTGTACGCGCCCAGGTACCACCCTGGCGGCAGCCCGATGCGGGCATGGGTCAGGCCCACGCGCTCCCGATCCTGGGCATAGGTCGGGCCGTAGTCGCCTGCCGTCAGGCGCTGGAAGTAGGCCGTGTGCAGGCGCTTGAGCTGTTCCAGTGCCTGTCCGTCGGGCAGCAGGGTGCGCATCTGCGGGTAGGCCATCAGGTGGCGGTAGAAGCCATCCACGAAGCCGGGGCCGTTGGCCCCGAAAGCGCTGTGCAGCTTGGCCAGGGCCTGCTCGTCGGCAGCGTCCAGCATCAGAAAGCGCTTGCGTGTCTCGAAGGTGGGTTGGTTTTTCATGGGCGTTGCCAGGGGCAGGCGATGCGTGCAAGAGGGTTGAAATCGCCTGCCGACGGGCAGCCAGGGCGCTATCCGGGCGTCAACCACCCGCAATAATTTACGTTTGTTACAACTGTATGAAATCTACGGGAAAACACGGGGAGTTTTGATGAATATCAAACAATCGTTATCGGACTTTGTTAACTGATGCGCTTCCCGCTTTCCCTTGGCATAGCGCTGCGGCCCTGGTTTGCCAAAGATCGGTAAGCCCTTGAATGTGCGAATCAATGTGTGTATGAAATAGTGTTCATGGCACAGCGTGGGGTCGATGTCTCTCCCCAGTACCGACCGCTCATGTGCAGTTCGGTTTGCGCGTCAAAGAGTTGCGTTCCTGCTACAACCTGACCCGGATGGCCGGGTGGAATCGGGCCAGGCTGACCCGATGCTGACGGCGCTGCATGCGCATAAAAAAATCCCCGCTGGCGACAAACCAGCGGGGATGGTGCATTCACAAACGCGTGGGGTTTACAGCGTCTTGAACACCGCCCGTGCTGCTTCCAGCGTGCGGTCGATGTCGTCCTGGCTGTGCGCGGCGCTCATGAAACCGGCTTCATACAGCGCCGGGGCGAAGTATTCGCCGCGCTCCAACATGCCGTGGTAGAAGCGGTTGAAGCGGGCCTGGTCGGTGGTCATCACCTGCGGGTAGTGGGTGGGCAGCTCGGGCAGGAAGAAGAAGCCGAACAGCCCGCCCTGCCAATCGACGCTGAAGGGGATGCCGGCGGCATCCGCTTCGGATTTCAGCCCTTGCATCAGCTGGCCGGTTTTCAGGTGCAGTTCGGCGTGGAAACCCGGGGCGCTGATCAGCTCCAGCGTTTTCAGGCCGCAGGCGGTGGCAATCGGGTTGCCCGAGAGCGTGCCTGCCTGGTATACCCCGCCGGTGGGCGAGAGTTTTTCCATGATGTCGCGCCGCCCGCCGAAGGCCGCCAGCGGCATCCCGCCGCCAATCACTTTGCCCAGCACCGTGAGGTCCGGCTGGAAGCCCTCGATCTGCTGCGCGTACAGGCTCTGGGCGCTGCCCAGGGCGACGCGAAAGCCGGTCATCACCTCGTCGTAAATCATCAGTGCGCCGTGCTGCTGCGTCAGCTCGCGGATGCGGCGGGTGAAATCCACGCTGGCCCGCACGAAGTTCATGTTGCCGGCAATCGGCTCCATGATCACGCAGGCGATCTCGCTGCCCATCTTGGCAAAGGCCTCTTCGAGCTGGGCCACGTCGTTGTATTCCAGCACGATGGTGTCTTTCACCACATCGGCGGGCACTCCGGCCGAAGACGAGCTGCCGAAGGTGGCCAGCCCGGAACCGGCCTTGACCAGCAGCGCATCGGCATGGCCGTGGTAGCAGCCGTTGAATTTGACGATCTTGTTGCGGCCGGTGAAGCCGCGTGCCAGGCGCAGGGCGCTCATGCCCGCCTCGGTGCCCGAGCTGACCAGGCGCACCATGTCCATGCCGGGCAGCATGGCGAGGATTTTTTCCGCCAGGGCCACTTCGCGCTCGGTCGGGGCGCCGTAGCTGAAGCCCTCGTCCACGGCGGCGTGGACGGTGGCGACCACCTCCGGGTGGCCGTGGCCCAGGATCATCGGGCCCCAGCTGCCGATGTAGTCGGTAAAGCGCTGGCCGTTCTTGTCCCAGAAGTACGCGCCCTGGGCGCGTTCGACAAAGCGCGGCACGCCGCCGACGGCGTTGAAGGCGCGGACGGGCGAGTTCACGCCGCCGGGGATGACGCGCTGGGCGCGGGTGAGCAGGTCTTGGTTCAGGTCAGTGGTGCTGGTCATTGTCATCGAGGGAAAGGCCCGCCGGGGGCGGGGAATCGGAAAACGGTGCATTGGAAGAAGCCGGGGCTGCCGTGGCGTCGGCGGTATCGCCGTCCTCGTCGTCGGGCTGCGCCCAGAACATGCGGTCGGGAATCAGGCGGCCCATGCCGGGGCGAAACGCGCTGCCCAGGCAGTGGTCCATGTATTCCAGGGCTTCCTGGGCGGCCTGGCCCAGGTCGTCGCCCACGGCCAGCAGCGCGGCCAGTGCGGCGGAAAGGGTTTCTCCGGCGCCGACGAATTCGGCGTCGAACAGCTCGAATTTGCTGCTGCCCAGCACGGTTTCGGGGCTGGCCAGGGCGTTGTCCAGGAAGTCGCCCGCCTGGGCCATGCCCGTCACCAGCACATAGGCCACGTCCCGCGCCTCGGCGGCCTTGGCAATGTCGCGCGGGGTAGGGGGGCGTTCCGAGGCCCAGTCGGGCAGCAGCCAGCGTGCCAGCGTGCTGTGGTTGCCCACGAGGATGGCGGTCTGCGGCAGCAGCAGTTCCTCGAAAGCGTCCAGGTACTCTTCCAGCGCGTCGCCTTCCTGCCACCAGGACAGGTCGGGCATGTAGCTGATGACGGGAATGTCCGGGTAATCGCTGCAAATCCCGGCAATGGTGCTGATGTTGGCGGTCGAACCGACAAAACCGATCTTGATGGCCTGCACGGCCATGTCCTCCAGCACGGTGCGGGCCTGGTCGGCGACCAGTTCGTCGTCGATGGGGGTGTGGCTGAAGATGCGGTTGGTGTCGCTGATCTGGATGCAGCAGGCCACCGTGACGGGGTAGGCGCCGACGCTGGCCATCGTCAGGCTGTCGGCAGTCAGCCCCAGGGCGCCGGTGGCGTCCTGGGCGTTGAAGCTCATGATGCAGACGGCATTATTGGCTTCGGTTTCTGTGGAAGGGGGGGCAGCGGGGATGACTGCGGGGGAAAGATCTGCCATGTGCCTGCCGTGACTGACGCTTAAAGAAAGGGTCAGGGTAAAAGACTATATAGAATCGTTGCATTCTATGTGAACCCGTTTTAAGCTGCGCCGGGTGCTGAAATCCTGCTTCTCCGGGAAGGGTGGGGAATGCCGGGAAAAGCGTCTCCCGCAGCGCGGTGATGAAAGATAAGCAGAAACTTCAAGAAGTTATAACGAAAAAGGGACGTTCCACTTGAGCACCTCTAGTTCATCATTCAAAGTGCTGGTCATTGACGACAGCAACACCATTCGGCGCAGCGCCGAAATTTTCCTCAAGCAGGGCGGTCACGAGGTCTTGCTGGCGGAAGACGGGTTTGATGCCTTGGCTAAGGTAAATGACTTTCAGCCGCAACTGATTTTTTGTGACATTTTGATGCCGCGCCTTGACGGTTACCAGACCAGTGCCATCATCAAGCGCAATGTCCGGTTTGCCGACACGCCCATCGTCATGCTGTCCTCCAAGGACGGCGTCTTCGACAAGGCCCGTGGGCGCATGGTCGGCTGCGAGGAATACCTGACCAAACCTTTTACGAAAGACCAGTTGCTGCAGACCGTGCAGAAACTCGGCAAGGCGGCTGGTTGAAATTATTGTTTTCTTTGAGGGTAAAGAATGCCTATTAAAAATGTCCTGGTGGTGGATGATTCCAAAACCGAATTGATGTTCCTGTCCGATCTGTTGCAGAAACGGGGATTTTCTGTAAAAACGGCAGAAAATGCCGAACAGGCCATGGCCGTATTGTCGACGGCAAAGCCGGATTTGATCTTGATGGACGTGGTCATGCCCGGCCAGAATGGTTTTCAGCTCACCCGTGCCATTGCCCGTACCCCTGAATATGCAGATATTCCGATTATTATCTGTACCAGCAAGAACCAGGAAACGGACAAAGTATGGGGCCTGCGCCAGGGAGCGCGGGATTACATTACCAAACCGGTCGATCCGGCAGAATTGTTTGCCAAAATAGCGGCATTGGATTGATATGGGGCAGGGGCAGTCCAAACAATCCCTGCAGGAATTGCAGAAGCGGCTTGCTCAGCGTCTTCTGGCCGCCCGGACCGATAACGCCCAGGCTGCCCAGTGGCTGGCGGTTCAGGCCGGCGGGCGGCACTACCTGATTCCCCTGGCGCAGGCCGGCGAGATCTATCCCTGGCAAGGGGTGCAGCCTGTGCCGTACGCGCAAGTCTGGTTCCTGGGGGTGGCCAACGTGCGCGGCAGTCTGCTGGGGGTGATTGACCTGCCGGCTCTGCTGGGGCACCCGGCCGAGCGCACGCAGCAGTCCCTGCAGGACACCAGCTTGTTGGTAATCAATCCCGCGCTGCAGGTCAATGCCGCCTTGGTCGTCGACCGGTTATTGGGGCTGCGCAATGCCGATAACCTGCAGCCCTGTGCGGCGACAGAAAACCCGGGTCAGTGCTACCAGGATGGCCAGGGGCAAATATGGCAAGAACTGAGTTTGCAGGCGCTGGTGCAGTCAGCGGAATTTCTGCGTGTTTCTCAGTAATTCATTCCGATAGAAGAGGTACTAATGTCTGTCTTCCAGCAATTGGGCGCGAAATTTGGTCGTCGTTCCTCATCAGAAAACCTTAACGCTGCCGCTGCTGGCGAGGCGCTGCTACAGCAGACCTTGCAGAACTCCGACTTTCTCGATGCCAATGCCTTGCTTGAGCAAGACAATATCTCCCTGCCGATTTTGGGTTCGGCTCCGGCAGGCAAGCACCAGCGCAAATTGCTGGTGATTCTGGCGGCCAGCGGTATCGGGCTGGGCGGTTTGTTCGGCTGGGTGCTGCAGCAGACCGACCATGCCGCCAAACAGGTGGCGGCTACCGGTCAGGCACTGATGCAGGCGCAGCGGATGGCGAAATCCGGCACCCAGGCGCTGCTGGGGGTGCCCCATGCCTTTATTGAATTGAAGGAAAGTACCCAGGTGTTTGCCAGCAATGCCCGGGGATTGGCCCAGGGCAATGCTTCTTTGGGGTTGGCGCCGGTGAAGGAGGCGTACCAGGACGACGTGCAGGCCCTGCTCAAGCAGGCGGATGCCACCGAAAAAAATGCCAAGGCCGTGCTGGGGCAGGAGGATGTGCTGATCAAGGTGGCAACGGCCCTGCGGGATGTCAATGAACAGTCCGGCGCACTGCTGGACTTGTCGGAGACGGTGGCTTCCCTGCTGCTGCAGGCCAATGCCACCCGGCCGGAGATCGAGGCGGTCAGCCAGATGGCCATGCTGACCCAGCGCATCGGCAAGTCCGCCAACGAGTTCCAGTCGATCGAAGGGGTGAACCCCGAGGCGGTTTTTCTGCTGGGCAAAGACTTGAATACCTTTCAGGAAATCGTCAAGGGGCTGCTGACCGGCAGTGAAGACCTCGATCTGCCGGGGACGGAGAACGATCAGGCGCGTCAGCAGCTCACCGCCCTGCTGGCGCAGTACGAGGCAACGCGCACGGATGCGGAAACCATCTTGAGCAACTTGCAGGGCCTGGTTTCGGCCCGTGAGGCGCAAAGTGCCGTGGTCAGCGACAGTGAACCGTTGCGCGAGAAGCTCGAAACATTGCAGCAGCGCCTGTCGGCCGATGCCGGTGTTGGCCTGGCGGAAGCCATCGCCCTGGCGGGCCTGGCATTGGTGGTGCTGTTGTGCGGCGTGGGGATTGCCCGGGTGGCGCTGCTGGACAGCCGCCAGCGGCAGGCACAGGCCGAAGAGCAGCAGCGCGAGGCGCGTTTGCAGGAGCAGGAGGCCAAGCGTATCAACGATGCCAACCAGGCTGCGATTCTGCGATTGATGAACGAGCTGCAAAACCTTGCCGACGGCGACTTGACCCAGGAAGCCACGGTGACGGAGGATATTACCGGTGCCATTGCCGACTCGGTGAACTACACGGTGGAAGAGTTGCGCCTGCTGGTCGGCAACGTACAGAAAACCGCTTCCCAGGTGGTGGATACCACCTCGCAGGTGGATACCACGTCCGCGCAGCTGCTGGCAGCATCCACCGAGCAGTTGCGGGAAATTCGCGGAACGGGCCGGGCCATTCTGGACATGGCCCAGCGCATTACCGAGGTGTCCATGCAGGCGCAGTCTTCGGCGGAAGTGGCCAACCAGTCGCTGCAGGCCGCCGAGCAAGGGCAGCAGGCCGTGCAGAACACGATTGGCGGTATGAACGCCATTCGTGACCAGATGCAGGAGACGTCCAAACGGATCAAGCGCCTGGGCGAATCGTCCCAGGAGATTGGTGAAATTACCGAGCTGATCTCGGACATTACCGAGCAGACCAACGTGCTGGCGCTGAATGCCGCCATCCAGGCCGCTTCGGCGGGGGAGGCCGGGCGTGGCTTCTCGGTGGTGGCCGAGGAGGTGCAGCGGCTGGCCGAGCGTTCCGGCGAAGCCACGCGCCAGATCGCCACGCTGGTGAAAACCATTCAGACCGATACCCAGGACACCGTGGCCGCCATGGAGCGTGCCACCCTGGGGGTGGTCGAGGGAGCGCGTCTGTCCGACTCGGCCGGTGCTGCCCTGGCGGAAATCCATAGCGTGTCACGCAAGCTGGCCGAACTGATCGAGAAGATCTCCAAGACAACGCAACACGAAGCTGGCTTGGCCAACGAAGTGGCCGACGACATCCAGCACATTTTCGTGGTGACCGAACAAACGGGCGAAGGTACCCGCAGCACCGCCGATCAGGTCCGGGAACTGGCCCGCATGGCGCAGGAGCTGCGTCAGTCGGTGGCGCGTTTCAGGATCGCATAACAACCACGGGCACCCGGTGTGATGGCTGGAGTGACCCGTCAAGGATGAAGCATGTCATTGCATCAAGACACTTCCCCCCGCACGGGTCTGGCAGAACAGGACCTGGGCCCGCTGGCGTGGGTGCAGGAGGAGTTGCGCAAATCGCTTGAGGCAGCTGTCCGGCTGATGCGCCGCTTTGTGCTGGAAGCCCAGGAAGCCCGTGAGTCCGACCTGGCCGTGCTTGACACCAGCCCGCTGCGCATGGCCAAGCAGCAACTGCACCAATCGGCAGGGGCCCTGGACATGGTCGATCAGCCCCAGGTCGGTCTGGTGCTCCAGGCCATGGAAGCGGCGGTGCAGCACTATGTGCAGCATCCTCAGGACTGCACCAATGCCGCTGTCCAGACCCTGGAGAAAACCAGCTTTGCCCTGCTGGAGTACCTGGATGTCGTCTTGGCGGGCAAGACCGTGCTGCCGGTGGCCCTGTTCACGCAGTACCGCAACGTGCAGACGCTGCATGGGCAGGAAGGCAAAGTGCATCCGGCCGACCTGTGGCCGGTGGAGCGGCGCCTGCGCGAACCAGCCTTGCCGGTCGATGTGCCGCCTATTGCCTACGGGCCGCAGGCACGCAGTGTCCTGGACGCCGCCGTGCTGCAGGTGGTGAAAACTGCCGACAAGGCCGCAGCCGCACGGTTGCGCCAATTGAGCCTGGGGTTGGCCCAGGGGCAAGGCGCCGTTCCGTGGCGCACTTTCTGGAAAGTATGCGCAGGCTTTTTCGATGCCGTGGCGCATGGCCTGCTCAAGGAAGATGTCTATACCAAGCGCGTTGCCTCGCGGGTGCTGATGGTTTACGCCAACCTGGTCAAAGGCCAGGAAGTCGGTACCGACCGGCTGCTGCAGGACATGCTGTTCTTTTGCACCCAGGCGGGCGATCCGCCAGCCGGTCAGGCCCCCATCCTGCAGGCCGTGCGTGCCGGACTGGGCCTGCAACGCTACC
The DNA here is from genome assembly GCA_902175065.1 of uncultured Comamonas sp. GTDB lineage: Bacteria > Pseudomonadota > Gammaproteobacteria > Burkholderiales > Burkholderiaceae_C > Comamonas. The sequence continues at coordinate 42,531 of CABIIJ010000056.1, forward strand.
AGTCCGTGGACTACGAGAAAGCCCATTTCGGGCGGTTTGACCCTGCCGTATTGGCCCAGGCCCGCAAGCGCCTGGCCGCTGCCGCAGAGTTGTGGTCAGCCCTGGCCGGGGGAGACAAGCAAAAGATCAAGCCTGTTGTCGGCCAGTTTTCGCTGGTTACCGAGTCGTTGCTGCAACTGAACCCGGAGAGCCAGGCACTGGAGCAGGCGCTGACCTTGATTGCGCGGCGCCTGGAACAGACCGGGCAATTGCCCAGTACCGAAGTGGCCATGGAAGTGGCCACCGCCGTACTGTATTTGCAGGCGGCGTTCAGTTCCCTGGATGTCGGCGAAGCCGACATGGCGATGCACACGCAGATCCTGGCCCAGCGTCTGGTGCGTGTGCTCGAAGGCCAGGCGCCGGCGCCGCTGGAAGACTGGATGGAACGGCTCTACCACCAGGTCAGCGACCAGCAGACCATGGGCAGCGTCGTGGGGGAGCTGCGGCAAACCTTGAGCGAAGCGGAAAAACACCTCGACCAATACTTCCGCGCTCCGGACGATGTGCAGCCGCTGCAGCCCGTGGGCGGGCTGCTGGCGCAAATCCGGGGCGTACTCTCGGTGCTCGGGCTGGATCCGGCAGCATCGGCCATGGCGCAGATGCGCCGTTATGTCGAGGGTCTGCAAACCGGTGCCATCGCACCCGGGGAGCGCCAGGCTGTATTTGACAAATTGGGCAATAGCCTGGGGGTACTGGGCTTTTTGATCGACATGTTGAGCTACCAGCCCAACATGGCCCGTAAGCTCTACAGCTACGACGAAACGGCGGGAGAGCTCAAGCTCACCATGGGCCGCACCCGCCAGCGCCAAAGCGATGGCAATGCGCAGGATGCCGAACATATCGTCCAGGCCCGCTCCGAGCAGCCCAGCAGCACCTTGATGCCGGGGGTGCCATCTGCCGCCGCAGTCATGCCTGCCGTCGCGTCGCCCCCTGCGCTTGCGCCGACGGTCGTTCCTGTGGCTCCTGCTGAACAGGCACCTTCCGAGCCGGTTCAGCCTCTGGAGGTGGCTGCCGAAGAGGACTCCGATGCCGAGCTGCGCGACATCTTCCTGGAGGAAGCGGCAGAAGTCATTGCCAATGGTCAGGCTGCCCTGCAGGCGCTGGCACAGAACAATGGCGATCTGAGCGAACAAACCGTCCTGCGCCGGGCCTTTCACACGCTCAAGGGCAGCTCGCGCATGGTGCAGCTCGACGAATTTGGCGAAGCCGCCTGGGCCATGGAGCAGATGCTCAATGCCTGGCTGGCCGAGCAAAAGCCCATGCCCGCGCCGATGCTGGCCCTGGCCGGCCAGGCCATGCAAGGGTTTGCCCAATGGGTTCAAGCCATCCGCACAGGCCAGGATGCACCCTGGCAGGCCACGGCCTTCCGGGCCAGTGCCGATGCCATGCGTCTGCACGGGCAGTTGCTGGAACTGGATGTGGCGGCGGCCAGCGGGCAGGTGACTGCTCCCGCACAACCGGCGGTGCAGCCTGCGCAACAGGCACAGGCCGATGCCTGGGTGCTGGAACCTCTGGCGCAGGACGCGCCCAACCTGCCCGAACCCGAACCCGAACCCGAACCCGAACCCGAACCCGA